>NZ_CP021850.1:4415801-4731216 GCF_002896855.1 Clostridium thermosuccinogenes
GAAAAAGTGAACATAAATGCTGAAACTACCAATAGCTTTATTGAGATTGTCAAGTAACTCTCTTTATAAAAAATGCCCCCGGGATATTCCGATAGCGAAGCAAGCTTTTTAAGCGAAAGGAATATCCCTTTATTTTATCTTTTTTATCTTCAGAAAAGATGCTTTAAAAAGGCACGGTAGGTAGTACTTCGCAAAGCCCGGCAGCCATCCTTCAGGACGCTTCAGGGCTTGTTATTTATATGGATTAAAATAATTATATGTGCTATAATATATCACCGAAAAGCTAATATTTTCTTTATGAGGTGTAGAATGTTTGACAGGCTGGAAGTAATAGAAAACAGATATGAGGAGATAAGCTTAAAGTTAAGCGATCCTTCCGTTATCGCCAATCAGGATGAATATAAGAAGCTGATGAAAGAATATTCGGACTTGGAAGAAATCGTGGAGAAATACCGTGAGTATAAGAAGGTTATAAAGGATATCGACGACACCAAGAAGCTTCGCGAGGAAAAGCTGGATAAAGAGATGCATGAAATGGTGGAGGCGGAGCTGGCGGAATCGGAGGAAAAGCGGAAACAGATAGAAAAGGAACTGAAAATTCTTCTCCTTCCGAAAGATCCCAATGACGACAAAAGTGTCATAGTGGAAATCCGTGCCGGGGCAGGAGGAGAAGAAGCAGCGCTGTTTGCCGGCGTGCTTTTCAGAGCATATACAAAGTATGCCGAGAGCAAACGCTGGAAAGTAGAAATGTTAGATTCCAATCCCACCGAATTGGGTGGTTTCAAGGAAGTCATATTCACAATTGAAGCAAAAGGCGCATACAGCCGTCTGAAGTTTGAGAGTGGTGTTCACAGAGTACAGAGGGTTCCCACTACGGAAGCAAGCGGCAGAATACATACTTCCACTGTCACTGTGGCCGTCCTGCCTGAAGTGGATGAAGTGGATGTCGAAATAAATCCCTCCGATCTCCAGATAGATACTTTCAGAGCCAGCGGAGCAGGAGGCCAGCACATTAACAAAACTGAATCCGCTATAAGGATAACCCATATCCCTACAGGGCTGGTGGTCACATGCCAGGACGAAAGGTCCCAGCACAAAAACAGAGAAAAGGCAATGAGGGTGCTCCGTTCAAAGCTGTATAACATGGCCCAGGAGCAGCAGAATTCCGAACTCGCCCAGGCCAGAAAGAGCCAAGTCGGTACGGGAGACCGGAGCGAAAGGATCAGGACGTACAACTATCCGCAGGGAAGGGTTACAGATCACAGAATAGGCTTAACCCTCTATAAAATTGATGAAATCCTGGACGGTGATTTTGACGAAATCATAGATGCTTTGATAACCACCGAACAGACAGGAAAACTGGGGAACGGCGACGACGAAGACTGGAATTGACCAATTTGCCGACCCGGCTCGCAAGGGTGCACTGGATAAGTGATACAAAGCTTAAATAAGGCAATATAAGACAATTATATAGTTTGGACTAATGTCTGCCAATAATATTGCTGTCGGTCCTTTACGCCGTAGATTTGGATCATCCGGTATTAACCCTGAGCAACAGGGCATGCCGGATTCCCTTTAAAGGGAAAGAAATTACATATAAAGATTAATATAACATCCCTCCAAAGAATAAAATTATACTCGGTCGGATTTCTTCTTTGAGGGGGATACTCATGAAAAATTTAATTAGTGTTAGCTTTATCGGCCTGGTGTCCGGTATAATCGGAACAGGAATCGGCGGGCTCATGGCTTTCTTCGTTAAGAATATCAGCAACCGCATACTCAGCCTAATACTGGAATTTTCAGCAGGCCTGATGACATCGGTGGTTTGCTTCAAACTGATTCCTGAAGCCTTTGAACTGGGAGAGCCCTTCACCACTATCTGCAGTGTGCTGACAGGGGTTTTGGTTATAATATTACTGGAAGATGTGATATTAAATGCCGAATTTTTAAAGAAGGGCAGACGCAACACCGGCCTTTTGAAAGCCGGTATTCTTACTGCCATCGGCATAGCCCTCCATAACCTTCCTGAAGGTTTCGCCGTCGGATCAGGTTTTGAGGCATCCTTGAGCCTTGGCGTAACGCTTACATTGGTGATACTCATCCATGATATACCGGAAGGCATTGCCATGGCCGTACCTCTTAGAGCAGGCGGATTCTCCAGGATGAGGGCCTTCATGCTTACGATTTTATCAGGAATCCCTATGGGATTGGGAGCCTTTATCGGCGCTGCCTTGGGTGGAATCTCAAAGCAGTTTATTTCATTATGTCTGGGCTTTGCCGGAGGTGCGATGCTCTATATTGTCTGCGGCGAACTCGTGCCCGAATCCAAAAAGCTCTACAGAGGACGACTACCATCCATCGGCAATGTTCTGGGCATAATATGTGGTATAATAGTTTCAATATATAATTAGTGCTGTTGCAAAATCCGGCAAAACGGCATCATTCGAAAGCCTGACTGTCGGAAGCCGGCACAACGCCCTGATTTAAAGGAGTAATTCATTTTGAAGACGGAAGTTATTACAATTGACAAAGATAACATAGATATGGACAAGCTTAAATATGCGGCAGATGTAATAAAGCAAGGAGGACTGGTGGCTTTTCCCACCGAAACGGTATACGGTCTCGGTGCCAATGCGTTGAATGAAGCTGCAGCCCATAATATATACGAAGCCAAAGGCCGCCCTTCCGACAACCCGCTGATTGTACATATTTCAGCACCGGATGAGCTGAGACGGCTTGTAAAAAGTATCCCCGCAAAGGTTGTCCCTCTGATGGACAGGTTTTGGCCGGGACCTCTTACCATCATAATGGAAAAGTCCGATATAATACCTAAAACAACCACAGGAGGTCTGGATACTGTTGCCATAAGGATGCCTTCCCATCCGGTAGCCATGGCATTGATACGGGAATCCGGTCTTCCGATAGCAGCGCCCAGTGCGAACCTTTCAGGAAAACCAAGTCCTACAATGGCGCAGCATGTAATTCATGATTTGTACGGCAGAGTGGATGTGATAATAGACGCGGGAAATGTCAACATAGGCCTGGAATCAACCATTGTCGACATGACTGTAAATCCTCCCATGCTTCTCCGTCCAGGCGGCATCACCCTTCACCAACTGGAGGAAGTATTGGGCGATATGGCAATTGATCCGGCCCTGTCAGGCCCTAACATATCAGACAAGCCCCCTAAAGCCCCAGGTATGAAGTACAAGCATTATTCTCCGGAAGCAGATGTCATCATCATTGAAGGCAGCCTTGACAGGGTGGTGGAGAATATAAACCGCCTTGCCCGGGAATACAGCCAAAAGGGTAAAAAGGTCGGTATCATGGCGACAGAACAAACAAAGCAAAAATACAGTGGTTTTACAGTGATTTCAATGGGTGACAGAAATATACCTGAAACCATAGCTTCCAACCTTTTTACAGACCTGCGGAAATTTGATGAGGAAGGGGTCGAAATAGTGCTGGCGGAAGCCGTAGATGCTGAAGATATCGGCCTCGCAATTATGAACAGGATGAACAAAGCTGCCGGGTATAATATAATAAAAGTATGACCATCATTAATTAGAAAAGGAAGTTTAAAATGGAGAGTATACTATTCGTATGTACAGGCAATACTTGCAGAAGCAGCATGGCCGAAGGGATTTTCAGAGGGGAACTGAAAAAGGATAAGGAGCTGGCGGAAAGGTTTGAAGTATCATCAGCCGGCATATCAGCTTTTGACGGTGAACCGGCAAGCGAATACGCCGTCAGTGCATTAAAAGATCTTTATGGTCTGGATATAAGCCTGCACAGAGCAAGACTGCTGAAAAAAGAGCATATCGATAATGCTTCTCTAATATTAACCATGACAAGGTCCCATAAGCAGGCGATATGTTCACTATTTCCTGAAGCAAGAAAAAAAACCTTTACCTTAAAAGAGTTTGCCTATGAATACGGGGTGTCTGACAGAACGGCTAAAAGCAGCTTCAATCCTGATATATCAGATCCTTTTGGCATGCCGGAAAATATATATAAGCAATGTGCAAGGGAAATTAAGGATGCGGTAGTTAGGACAGTTGAAAAATTAAGGAATTATGGAAAGTAAACAAAAAATTAAATTCGACTAAACTTTTTTTGACATATAAATGACAATACTATAAAATATTTAAGAGAATTGGACAACTTTTTGTTTGGAATACTATATGTAATGAGCGCAGTTTAAGATAAAACAGTTCCATATGTCAAAATACGGAATTTATATCGGTAACTGCCTTAAAATTTGCATTAAATTTTTGCTTATGACTTAGCGTGTTATCGATTTAATGTAAACGTGCTGTTTGTTTTATCAAGGAGGCCCTTATGATTATTGCAGTTGGAAGTGATCATGCCGGATACGGCTTGAAAACTGAGATTATAGATCATTTAAAGCAAAACGGCTATGAAGTCCTGGACTTTGGTACATGTGACTGCAATTCGGTAGACTATCCTGACTATGGCCTATCGGTAGCCGAAGCAGTAAAGGATGGCAGGTGTGAAAAGGGTATCATTATTTGCGGCACAGGCATTGGAATTTCCATAGCTGCAAACAAGGTACCGGGAATCAGAGCTGCTGTTTGCTCCGATACTTATTCGGCGAGAATGAGCCGGGAGCACAACAATGCAAATGTGCTTTCAATAGGCGCCCGGGTAGTTGGACCTGGTCTGGCTCTGGATATCGTAGATACATGGCTTAAGGCCGAATTTCAAGGCGGTAAGCACCAAAACAGGATAAACAAAATTACACAAATAGAAAAAAAGTATCTTAAATGAGTGGGGGAAAACTGTCATGAAAAATGTTTTTATTTTTGATCATCCGTTAATACAACATAAAGTGTCTCTTTTAAGGGACAAAAACACCGATACAAAGGAATTCAGGGAATTAGTATCGGAGATATCCATGTTGATGGGCTATGAGGTAACAAGAAATATGCCTCTTAAGGAAGTGGAAATTGAAACACCTGTGGCTACTGCCAAAGCTAAAGTAATTTCAGGAAAAAAACTCGGTATAGTTCCGATTTTAAGAGCAGGCCTCGGTATGGTGGATGGAATGCTGAAACTCCTTCCAATGGCAAAGGTAGGCCATATCGGCTTATACAGGGACCCGGAGACCTTGGAGCCGGTGGAATACTACTGCAAGCTGCCGGTAGATGCTGAGGAGAGAGATATTGTTATCCTTGATCCTATGCTTGCTACAGGAGGTTCTGCTTCAGCTGCCATAAGATTCATTAAGGAAAAGGGAATATCCAGCATCAAGCTGATGTGCCTTATAGCATCAAAAGAAGGTATAGAAAGAGTTAACAGGGAACATCCCGATGTTGAAATATATTGTGCATGCGTGGATGAAAAGTTGAATGACCATGGCTATATAGTCCCGGGTCTGGGTGATGCCGGCGACAGACTTTTCGGAACAAAATAAACTTACAGGAAGTCTAATATATCGATTAATTGTAAAAAATACCGGTGCCTGCATCCTCGTGGCTTCAATCATGATCAGGGCTATAACAAAGCAGGAACTGCCCTGATAAAACTTAGAGGGATATCGGTCACGTGGTTGATGGAGCAGCAAATCTGCGTTTTTAATCGCAGAAGGTTCATATTTATTTTGCCTGCAAGGGCAGATTGATACTCTGGGGGAGTGTATATGAGGCCGTCGTGGGATGAATATTTCATGGATATTGTTGAGCTTATTAAGACCAGATCTACATGCTTGAGGCGGCAGGTAGGCGCCTTGATTGTCAAAGATAAGAGAATTCTTGCAACCGGATATAACGGCGCACCTACAGGGTGCAGGCATTGCGAAGAAATTGGTTGTATGAGAGAAGAGCTTAATATTCCTTCCGGCCAGAGGCATGAGCTTTGCAGAGCTATCCATGCGGAGCAAAATGCCATCGTGCAGGCAGCTTACTCAGGCACCAGCGTAAAAGACGGAACGTTATATGTGACTAATCAGCCTTGTGTCTTATGCGCAAAGATGATCATAAATGCTGGAATAAAGAAAGTAGTTTTTAAAGGCGATTACCCGGACGAGCTTTCCATGGAGCTGCTAAAGGAGGCAGGGGTAAGGGTAGTCAGGTTTTAACACCTTTGTATGCTTTTACTTTCTTGTCGGGTAGGTTTCATAAGCTTGTTTGTCCGGTTGATATGATAGTTTAGGCATGATTTTCACTGCTGCTTGCACCGCTTTGCGGTATAAGCAGCTAAAATGTAAAAATTAGCTGATAAGCTAATATAAAGAAGGTGCTCTCATGATGTATGAGTATTTTATATCCTTTATTTTGTCCTTTATTGTAGCGTTTTTTGCTACCCCTATGGCTAAAAAATTGGCTTTTAAAATTGGTGCAGTGGATGTTCCAAAGGATGACAGGAGGATGCACAAAAAGCCAATTGCCAGGCTTGGTGGTTTGGCAATTATTGCAGGCTTTATGATTTCAGTTTTGTTTTATGTTGTGGACGCATTATATGACGGAAGCAGTCCATTAAGGGTAAACAGCCAGTTTTTTGGGCTTTTAGCAGGCATAGTGATAATTGTAGCTCTTGGGATTGCTGACGATATAAAGTCGTTAAGCGCTAGGTTTAAGCTTGTATTTCAGATTATAGCTGCCCTGGCAGTAGTTATTTCCGGTACCAGGATCGAATATGTTACAAACCCATTATCAAAAACCGGTATTTCACAGCTTAATCCTATTTTATCCTATACAATAACTTTGCTATGGATAATAGGAATTACCAATGCCCTCAATTTCATAGATGGTCTTGACGGTCTGGCAGCAGGAGTATCCTCCATTGCATCCCTGTCATTGTTTATAGTCTCAGTTATTTTTGAGAGATGGGATGTGGCAATATTAACTGCAGCTCTTGCCGGATCGGCACTTGGCTTCCTCCCATATAACTTTAATCCTGCAAAGATTTTTATGGGAGATACGGGAGCAACTTTTCTCGGGTTTACGCTGGGAGTGGTATCTATTCAGGGAACCCTCAAATCCTATGCTGCAATAGCTATAGCCATACCCGTGCTTGTATTAGGCCTTCCCTTGTTTGATACTCTCTTTGCAATACTGAGAAGATTATTAAACCACAAACCAATAATGGAAGCCGACAGAGGCCATCTCCATCACAGGCTCATTGACATGGGATTGAGCCAGAAGCAGTCGGTAGTTATTATGTATATCCTGAGTGCCGCTCTGGGACTAAGTGCTATTGTCCTCGCTGACAAAGGTGCACTGAGCGCCATAATACTGATAATAGCCATATCGATATTTATCATAGGCGGTACCAGATTTATGAATGAAATCAACATCGATAAGGATGACAGCAATAATACCGAAACCCATACAAGTAAGGTTGACGTTGACGGCAAGCATTCCCTTGAAGGGGAAATAAAATAGTATTACCTCATAAAGGAGATTGTAAAGTGAAAAGATTAAAAGTAATGACTGTTTTCGGCACAAGGCCGGAAGCAGTAAAGATGGCACCCTTGGTGAAAGAACTTGAAAAATATGATGAAATCGAACCTTTGGTTTGTGTAACGGCACAGCACAGGCAGATGCTTGACCAGGTTCTTGAGATGTTCAATATAACTCCGGATTATGATCTTAACATAATGCAAAGCAGGCAAACTTTAATTGATATAACCACAAGGTCTCTGGAAGGTTTAAATGAGGTATTTTCAAAGGCAAAGCCCGATATTGTGCTGGTGCACGGAGACACGACGACTACGTTTGTAGGAAGCCTGGCCGCTTTTTACAACCATATAAGTATAGGCCATGTAGAAGCCGGCCTGAGAACCTTTGACAAGTATTTCCCCTTCCCCGAGGAAATAAACCGAAGGCTCACCGGCGTTATATCGGACCTGCATTTTGCCCCCACAATATCAAACAAATCCAACCTGCTCAAAGAAGGAGTTCCGGAAGACAGGATTTACATAACAGGAAATACCGTAATAGATGCGCTGAAAACTACCGTTAGGGATGATTACGAGTTTGAAAGCGAAGTCCTCAGGAATATCGATTTTTCCGGGAAAAGAATCATTGCAGTGACTGCCCACCGCAGAGAAAACCTTGGAGAGCCTCTTGAGAACATCTGCAGCGCATTAAAGTACATAGTGGATAATTTCAGAGATGTGGAAATCGTATATCCTGTGCATCTGAACCCGGCAGTTCAGGAAGTGGCAAGGACTATCCTGGGAGGACACAGTCAGGTTCATCTGATTGACCCCCTCGATGTGCAGGAGATGCACAACCTCATGAGCAGATCATACCTTGTAATGACTGATTCCGGCGGACTTCAGGAGGAAGCTCCTTCCCTTGGCAAGCCGGTGCTCGTCCTGAGAAATGAAACGGAAAGGCCTGAGGCTGTGGCTGCCGGCACTGTTAAGCTCGCCGGTACCAATAAGGAAAACATAATAAACCTGGCCACCGAACTACTTAAGAATACGGATGAATATAACAGGATGGCTAAAGCGGTCAATCCTTACGGCGACGGTAAAGCTTCTGAACGCACTGTGAAAGCGATGCTTTATCATTTCGGATATTCCAAGGAAAAGCCCTCTGAGTTTCAGATTTGACACTAGAAGCCACAAGTCTGGACAGGTATAGTGTTTAAACATATAATGCTTGACTTGAGCAAATAGTACTCAAGCAAATAGTATTTGAAATAATATAACATCAAAGCATGCGATGTCCAGGCAGAATGATATATAAGATAAGATATATGATCAGATTGTTTTAAACAGATGGCATTTAATCAGCTGCTATTAAATCAAATAGCACAAGAACCAAACAGCATAATGAATATTTTTACCGGCGGACGGATTTCACAGCTTGTCCGCCGGTTTCATTTCCTCCATGTTGCTAAATACCCTGTTTTCGGTCACCGGATTTATAAAGATATAATCACTGTTGGCAAAAGTAACCCTGTCACCGCTTTTTAATTCATAATCCATGTTGCTCTTAATCCTCTGGTGGTTTATGAATGTCCCATTCCGTGAATTCAAGTCCCTTATGTGGCATATGCCGTTGTCGCTGCATGAAATCTGCGCATGAACCTTTCCGACGGCATTGTTTTCAATAGTGTAATCCACCTGATCCCTCAGCCGTCCTATTATAAATTCCTTTTTGGTTATAAGTATTTTTTCATACTGCCCGTTTTTAATAGGCTGCAAGTAGGGATATTTTTCATCGAAAGATTCCAGCAAGACCGTTTCCCCTCTCTTACCTCCCTGACGGTCATCTAAACCAGGCAGGCCGAAGGTGGGCAAAGGCTTTAAAACAGCCTCAGCTTTCATATCTATGCTGCTGATGTTCTTAATATCGCTGATGTTTTTGATATCTCTGATATTGCTGTTATTGCTTATGCTATTAATGTTATTGATGCCCTTTATGTTTTCGGCGTTATTGATGTTTCTTATGCTGTTGATGCTGTCATTGTTGATTCCCTTACCATTATTACCGGTTCCCCCGAATTTTTTCCTTCTGAACTCCTCTTTTTTTTCGAAATCCTCATCGATTATAGGTATTGAACCATAAACTTCATTCAGGTGCCCTGTCATGCTCCATTTTTCTTCCTTCGTATTGTCCTCTTGTTCAGGCATGAGGTTTAATGCCTTCAGCACATCCTTACCGGCATTCTTTACAGGCCTTGCACCCTTTCCAGCCTTTGTTCCTTTTTCAACCTTTGTTCCCTTTGCAGGCTTAGCATCCTTTTCAGATTTAGTTACCTTTTCAGGTTTTGTGTCTCTCAATTTCCTGAATATCAATGCACAAAGCCCGATATCAATAACGGCAAAACCCATAAAAAAAGATACGGGATCGTTATTCAATGAATTTAAATGGTTTCTGCCAAAAATGATGATGAGCAGAAAAATAATCTGAAGCACGGCTCCACCGATAATAACAGCCGTCCTCTCCCATCCGGCGATAGATTTGTGTCTTTCCCCCTCCGCTTTTTCGGATTTTACCGGTTTCTTCCCTTTTTGCCCCTTGCTTTTTGGTGATGCCGCAGGTGGTATCAGCAAACCATCAATCCCTGATCGGCTCTTTTTGCCGGCAGTATCCCTGTTCTTCTCAATATCTGTCACGGGAAATACCGCTTCCACCTTCTTGACTGCATCTGCATCAAGTCCGGGATCGGCATCGGCAGGTGGAATCCTGACATTCGTCAATTCCATGAGCAGTCTGTAAAATCCATCTATGCTGAAAGTGTCTGCTTTAAGGCAGTTGATTATCCTCTGCAGAAAGTTGTCACTGTCGCTGTCATCAATATTGGCCGAATTTATGATGAGGTCTATCACAAAGTCTTTAAACCTGCTGTTTACGTCCTCCTTCGTGTCAACAGGCAGATATGCCATCGAAACCTGAAGCGTGTCGGGAGAAATGTATATGTAGTCGGCATCTATGATGACACACCTATCATAAAGCAGGTATCCCCTGCAGTCCAGCAAGGTTTTTGTGACTGCTGATATCATGCCTATAAACTGACTTCTTTTCAGCTTCCTGCGCTTTAAAAACTGAGAGAGGGATAGTTTCGACGTGATGTTGTAATAAAAGCATAGGGTTTCATCCTTCTGCCTCATATCCATAGGCAAGAGGCCGTTGATTGAATTGCTTCTTATCATTTCCACCTGATAGTCAAAGACAGTCTCCGATGAGCTTGCGGTTAATATAAGATAGCTGGCTGACGCTTCACTCTCATAGGATATACCGATCCGTTCTTTAAGCTTCCATGGCATACGTGCTTACCCCCTAGGTAAAATCGGTTTAAATTCAGGATGATTGCTGCCCTGGAGAATGGTACCTTGTAGCTATCCTTACAGACATGAATCCTTTCTCCACAATCAATGCATCCATTATTAGCTGAATTTATTCCTAAACTATATAGGCTGTAAAAGCGGAGCTTTAAAATAAATCTTTATTAAAAACCTTTATGAAAAAAGAAATAGAAAACCTTGTAAAAAAGATTTAAAACCATGCAAAAACCGAGCATGGGAGAACAAGCGGTGAAGTGGCTTATCATCGCTTATTCTCCTTCTTCCGGATTCAATACTCAATATGGCTACTATTTTGTAATTTCTCTGACTATACCGGAGACATCAATTTCATTGATAGTATCTGCCTTATCAAAAATTGCAGACAGTATGTTACTGACAAATTCAATTATCACGTTCTTAAATATCAATGCGATGCCTATCAGAACTACTATTATGATAACAATCTCCACCGTACCCATGCCATCTTCCTTTTTGACCATATTTGTGATATACTTTGTCATTCCATTCATCCCCTTATAAAAAATTTTTATATTTAAATGCCTTGCATTGCAAGCAATGCCGGTGTTGCCACTATTATCAGAATAGCTATGAGTATCAGCATCATAGGGAAAATCAATTTGGTCGAAGCTTCTTCTCCCAATCTTTTGGCTGCGTTTTTCCGCATCATCCAGCATTCGTTGGACTGCAGCCTGAGAACGGAAACTATATCTGAATTTCCCTTCCTCAGGTTCTGTATAAGTGCCGACATAAACCTGGTCACTTCAGGGGTCCTGCACCTTTTAGAGAAATCCTCATAGGCCTGATATTCGGATTTGCCGGATTTTATTTCCGCCAATACCGTTTCCAGCTCCGAATAAAGCACTCCACCCTTTTTGTTATCCTCCACCGCCTTCTCCCAGGCCCGGGTGACCGTCATTCCTGCATCAATCAGCAAAATTAATTTATTGAGAAAATCCGGGAAATCCATCTGTATGGCCAGACGTCTTTTTTTAATTTTCTCCTTCAGCTCATTATCCGATAAATAAGCAACAGTCAATATTAAAGCAATGGAGAATATGATAAATCCTGTATCCATCTCCACAAACAAAGCGATGAAAGAGATAAAAAGCAAGCTCAGCATCAGCAAAACAATTTTATTTGCCCAATGCACCCTGATATAAAACTGTGAGTACTTTATTCCCGATATTTCAATAATTTTGATCATCAGCTTCCTGTCATACTGGGTATTATAATCATGCTTGAACTTATCCAGAAGGAGCAATGCTATTGGCATCAATGCATAAAACGGATAACGCTCCCGGTCAACTGCCGCAATAAAACTGTCATACTTACCCCGGGATAGAATGTACAGGACAGCCAGCAAAAGCACTTCAGCCCCGAAAACAAATACCATTTCCCCACCTCATGCTCTATTGTTCAAACTTTTCACAATATGGCAAAGCCATAGGGATAGCAACGGTTGAACCTCTTCTATCAAAACCCCGTCTTCCTCCATGGAGATCAAACCTTTATGTCCATTATCTTTTTTGATATGAAGTATGCGGCACCCAAAAGAATTACCGAAACCGTCATTGAAAGCCTGCCCGCCCACGTATTGAATATGGGTGCGATATAGTCTTCCGCACTAAATGTCAGAAATAGGACTATCAAAACAGGGAACGCATTGAGCACTTTCTGCTCAAATTTTCTTTCCGCCAACATTGTGGAAATCTCCTGTTTTATTTCGATTTTGTCGTTTATTATGTTGGAAGCGTTCTTTATGACTTCTATCATGTTTCCCCCTGTTCTTTTGCAGGTTTGCATCACATCGGCAAAGTTCTCTATATCCTCAATATGGCTTCTGCGGGCAAGATCGGCAAGGGCAGATTCCACCGTCTCATTTACGTCAATTTTCCTTATGATGTACTGAACCTCTTTTATAATGCTGGTATCAGGGTCGGGATACAGCACTTCCAGATCCCGCAGCGCATCTCTGAAGGCCATCTCTATGGACTTTCCGGCAGAGAGGGAGGAGGATATGGAGTAAAGCAAATCCTTGAACTGAAGGTTCAACTCATTCTTTCTCTTCTCAATAATCTTCCTCGTTCTGATCCTGGGGTAAAACAATGCCAGAAGGCTCAGTATAGCAGAAAAGACGACGCTGTGATAAAAAATGTAGCTCAGCGAAAATATCACAACTGCAGCAGCCATAAACCATAGCATTTTCTCCTTCTCGGTCATGCAATAAAAATCATAGTCTTCAAGGGCATTATTGGCTGCAGGTTTGTCCCTTTTTTTCTCCTTTTCATTGAAAAACAAGCCCATCCCTCCCGGTATCCTTTACCTTTTGGCAGTATAATTTACCTATAAAAACTTGATGTCTATGCCTGCCATTTTCAGCTTGTGCCGGTTTATAATTTTATTGCCGGTTCTTTTCAGTGAACCAATCACCTTTTTATCGCAAGTCTCTCCCTCCTCTTCATACACAAAGAGGGGGTTCAACTGAATTTTACCGTCCATATATCCCATAACCTCGCTTATCTCCATAACTTTCCTGGACTTGTCCCTTATCCGTGAAAGGTGGATGATAATATCTATAGCCGATGCTATCTGCTGCCTTATCGCTTCCAAAGGAATCTGGGCTGCGCTCAAAACCATTGTCTCCAACCTGCTCAGCATATCCTCCGTGGAGTTGGCATGCCCTGTGGACAGTGAGCCATCATGCCCGGTGTTCATAGCTTGAAGCATGTCCAGGGCTTCGGCGCCTCTCACCTCGCCGACGATTATTCTTTCCGGCCTCATGCGGAGGGATGCTTTGATGAGCTGCCTTATAGTAATCTCGCCCTTTCCCTCCGTATTGGCATTTCTCGTCTCAAGCCTTACAATGTTATCTACGCCGGTTATCTGCAGCTCTGCTGAATCCTCTATGGTTATGATCCTTTCGTCCTTCGGTATGAAGCTGGACAACGCATTGAGAAAAGTTGTCTTTCCGCTTCCGGTGCCTCCGGAAATAAAGATGTTATATTTAGCCTGAACAAGATATTTCAGCGCTTCGGCAGCTTCTTCGGTAACCGAGCCGAACTCTATAAGCTGCTCCATGGTGATAGGCTTTTCCGGGAACTTCCTTATGGTCATGATGGGCCCATTCAGCGCTATGGGCGGAAGCACCACATTTACCCTCGATCCGTCCTGCAGCCGGGCGTCAACTATTGGAGAAGCCTCATTTACAATTCTGTTTACTTTGGAAACAATGGACTGTATCACATCCTCCAGCCTTTCCCTGCTCTCAAAGCTGGTATTAAGACGCGTCACTTTTCCCGCTCTTTCAATAAAAATGTTGTCCGGACCATTTACCATTATCTCGGTTACCGTCTTATCCTCTACCACCGGTTGAAGTACATCCAGCCTTCTCAGGGAGTTGAAAACAACCTGAATGATTTCCTGCTTTTCCCCGATGCTAAGGTACTGCTGCTTGGATCTTTCAAAGACGGTATTCATGATGAGCTCTTTCATGTCATCGTCCGTTATGTCTTTGTTAAAATCCACGCTGTCGTTGATTATCTTTTTTATGTCTTTGATAAAGGCTTCCTTCTCGGCAGCTTTCACTGTGATACCCTCCCCTTAAGCCTGCATCATGGCAATCTGATCCGTAGCGGGAAAGCATTGACAAAATAATCAGAAAAAATCAAGCTCTGGCCGGAGATTCCCCGGCACGCGCGTTTACAAATCTATCTGCCAGCTTGTTTATTCCATAGCTGAAATAGCCTTCTTCCGCCAGTTCTTTTTTTATCCAATCCTTCGACATATTGCTTTTTACTTTTGGTATCGTGACGGCAGCAGCCTTACCGGCAAACAAACCATCCTCCATGCCATAGTGCATATCCTGCATGCACTGGTTTACAATCAGCAGCGCCTTTTCCCAAAGACTGCGCTTCCCGCCAGCATCTAAAACAGACAGCTCCTTTTCCAGAAGCCTGAGCTTCATATTTGCAATTTCGTCCTGAGTGGTCACAAGAAAGATTTCGTCGCTGGAAAGCATCAAGGATAAGCTCCTTCTGCTGAAGCCGTCGGCCATGTCCATAAATACCACATCATAATAATGCATATTTCCGATATGCAAAAGCAGGCTCTCAATATCTTCGGGAAGCAATTCATCCAGCTCACATGCGCTGTCAGGCGGTGCAAGGAAGTGAAGCCCCGATTCAGGGTCAACGCATCGTATGCCTTCAATTTTGAAGCCTAAATTTTTCTCTTTATCCTTGAGGTAGTAAATAACATTGGAGAAGTTAGGACTCTGCTTGTAATCGAAAAACGCCGGTAATGTGCTTATATTTTCAAAATTCAGATATAAAACCCTGAGACCTTTCTGGGCACATCGCATGCTTGTGCTTATAGCTATTGTGGTTTTGCCCGTACCCCCTGCCGGGGAATATACAGAAACAAACCTTGTTTTCCTGTTGCCTTCCAAAGATATGATTTCATTTTTGTTTGCGCTGGAATATATATTGATAATTTCAGCTGCAATCCTGTCGCCGTGCTGATATTTGTTTATTGTGCCCTGGGCTTTGGTGTTTTCATATAACCTGCCGGACGAAAGCATAATTACGGTGTTTACTTTGCCTTCCTGCATCAAGTCGGGATATAGCTGAGGTGAAACCAGTAGAATATCAATAGTCCCTTCATATCCGGAAATGAACTTTATAAGGCTTTCCCGGCTTGTAAAGGTACTGGTCCTGAACCTGTCCGGATATGCATAGGTAAAGTACTTTTGCAAGCCGTCAACATATGCAGCATCCGTGTCTGCTACCGCAAGAAACAGCCTCCCCACATCTACACTCCCCCGTGCATTTATATTTTTACAACGACGGCAGCGGTCACCCGCCATCGCAAAACATTATTCCTATAAGGCGAAAGACACCTGTCTCCTCGGTATATAACCGATTTCACCACACATGGATCATGGGGAACATCTTTCAGCCTTTTCATGAATATGAAAAATAATACATTTATTATAGTTACTGTATTATTATAATGAATTTTGAATTAATTGTCAAATTTTATTTAATTATATATAATATTATATTTTATTGCAGAAAAATCTATTATTGGAATGTCATATATGCTAGAAAAATCCCTATTTTGAGGCGTTAACCTCGGGGCAATAGAATTGGAAAGCGGGAGCCTGGATTTGAAATGAAACGAATTTGAATTAAAAGTAATAGCCTTGAGAAATCCCGTTTCACGGCACATTATGAAGAAAAGGGTTCGGTCCCGGATGTACGGACCAAACCCTCTTACAAGGATACGTCATATTGTGTCCTTTTCATTTCCTCATGCCCTGCATTCATAACAGAAGTTAGGGCAGTACTATCAATAACGGTCAAATACCCATAATATTAAAACCGCTGTCCACATGCACAACTTCGCCGGTGATTCCTCTCGAATGGTTGCTCAGAAGGAATGCGGCAGTATGCCCAAGATCCTCTCTGTCAATTCCCCTTCTCATAGGAGCTTTCTTTTCTACAATCTCCAGTATGCTGTTGAAATCCTTTACACCCTTTGCGGATAGAGTCTTGATCGGACCTGCCGATATGGCATTTACCCTTATGCCGGAAGGTCCGAGGTCTGCGGCGAGGTATCTCACGCTGGCCTCCAGTGCAGCCTTTGCAACGCCCATTACGTTGTATCCTCCCATAACTTTCTCAGAACCCATATATGTAAGGGTAATTATGCTTCCGCCCTCCGTCATGAGGTCCTTCGCCCTTCTGCTTACTGCCACCAGAGAATAGGCGCTTACATCCAGAGCATGGGCGAAACCGCTTCTCGTAGTGTAAACAAAATCGTTCTGTAGATCTTCCGTATTGGCGTGGGCAATTGCATGAACCAGTCCATGAATTGTTCCGTACTTTGTCTTAATCTCCTCAAACAATGCATCTATCTGCTCGTCGGAGGATATGTCGCACTGGAAGATTTCAGTATTTCCGAGCTCTGCAGCAAGCTCCTCGGCACTTTTTCTCTCCCTGTCCCCCTGATATGTAAAAATCAGGTTTGCCCCTTCATCATGGGCAATTTGGGCGATACCCCAAGCAATGCTCCACTTGTTTCTAACACCCATTATGACAATATTCTTCTTATCCAGCAATCCCATTTAAATCCTTCCTTTCTGTTTTAATATGGCTTATTTAAGCAATTCTATACACCCTCCGAGAACCTCCCGGTTCAGCGAGAAGAAAAGGAACTTTCCTTCCCTGCGGAATTCAACCAGACCACACCTTGCCAGAACCTTGGCATGATGGGAAAAGGTCGATTTGCTTAAATTAAATCTGGAAATCAGTTCCGAGCAGGCTTTTTCCCCGCTCATCAGCTCACGCACAATATTAAGTCTGGTTTTATCCGACAGTGCATTAAATACTTTTACAGCGGCTTCCTCATTTAAAATATTGCTCATATGATCTCCTTTAGTTCGATAACTATCGAACTATATTTTATCACTATTTCCATCTGGTTGTAAAGATATTGTTGATGGCGCTATCAAGCGATAGATAAAACTGCCCGGAGAGCATTGCCTCCGGGCAGCATGAAATGTAGTCAGCTTATATTTATTTTCTGTCAAAAGCCCTTTTTGGCTCAAGATTATATTTGCATGGATGCCTCAGAATCAACACTTTGGCAATGCAGCAGCTTTGAAGTAAAGAAAATATCTCCTAAGCCGGGCCGATTTTTATATATTATCCACCCTTAATTTATTGCTGTCTTTCAATATTTTGATGAAAATTCCACCCAGCACCGAACGATGTTGGAAACCCACCTGGGATCCCTTTATAGTATCGTACCAGTCTGTAAAGGGCACACGGTTCAATGATTCATTGGCAAAATCCCACAGAGTATGGATGATTTCATCAAAATCCTGACGGGAGTCAGCCATGGAAGCAACCCAAACAAGCCAGTCCGTCTTTGTGTAATCAGCCCTTGAATCCAGCGGGATGCCATATTTATTCTTCTTCGTCAAATAATAAGCCAGCTCTTTCTTGAAAATCTCATCGGCAAAAATGCCGGTGCCGAAAATCTTATCCCATACGAGATTGTATTTGAGGCTCCATGTTCCTTCCTGATTAAAGGCCAGTTTATAATGGTCGCCGTCTTTTGCCTTCAGCTCCCACTCCACAGCCATTTTTTTCGCAGTCTCCAGAAGCTTAGCAGCCTCGTCCTTTTTACCCAGCATATCGCACATGATTGAATAACCGGCTATGCCCATGATGGCTTTTACCGACAAGTTGCAGTTATGAGCGAGATGCCCAGCAAAATCATCCGTGCACAACTGGTTTTCCGGATCAAGACCATGCTCCATAAGATAATTTCCCCATTTTTCTATCAAATCCCAGTGCTGCTTTGCAAAGCTGCAATCCCTGTCAGCAATGCTTACGGTAGCACACATAACGAGCATATTTCCGCACTCTTCAACCGGCATCTGGTATTCCAGCTTGTTTTCGCCATAAACTTGTCCGTTTACTTTAGGATAGCAACCGGCGTCATGGGGAGCAAAATCGAACTTCCATGCATCCGATGCTGCGTATTTAAAAATCGGTCTCATCATTCCTTTTACCAATTCAGTGTTATACAGAAGGAATAGCGGTATGGATGGATAGCTTACATCAACAGTCGCAGCACAGCCGTTGCTGAAGCATTCCTTGGAAATAAACAGAATATCTCCGTTGGTATCACATACGAGCTTGTGGGCGGCTATCGCCTGTCTGTAGGCCAGAGAAATCAAATCCGCATATTCCTTGCCTCCTGAGTTCATCGCATCCTGGACAAGCTTCTTTTCAAATGCATTGCACTTTTGCATGATATCATCATATTCTTTTATTGCGGTCATGAGCATCTCATCAAAGGATACTCCGTTTCTGCGCCAGTAAGCGTCCAGATGCTCTCCGAAATATTCAATGGACTTAATATCATCATAAGCAAGGGCGATGAAAAATGAGGAAGCATTTTCCCCTACAGTCCCAAGATTGGTCACGGAAGCCATGATTGGCTGAACATCCCTGACCACTGCCGGGCAGTCGCTGGAGTCATCCTCCCTTACTTTTCCGGAGGAAATAAAATTCTTGCGGTCCCTCTCCGTACCTATAAAAGTTTGAGTTCCGCTCATATTTGGTATTACCAGATGCATATAGCCCCAATCGATTCGGACGTCATCTCCGAAACGCTCAAGCACTTTCTGGCTTTCCGTTCCCATATGCATTGCTAAAACGCTGTTATCTATAACCCGTTTTCCCCAAACAACTTTCTGTTCGGAAGTATTTACGCACCATTCACCGCTTATATCAAAATAAATTTTTACATCATGGGATTTGCCGTCAACAGACCGGACGTAAAAAGAAACATATGATACTGGCCTTGACAGTACGTCCAGATTATCCAGCAAAAGAGGGCTGGTAAATACAACGGTGAGCTCTACCCCATGACTGCTAAATACATATTTGCTGGAAAGGGGGGATACATCGACACTGATTTGCTTCATTCTGGCCGGTTCCGGGAAATAATTCTCGGAATTGGGCTCCACCTTGCCCGCAAATATCAAAGGCACTCCATCAATGACAATAACTCCTGTCATGGCATTTCTTTTTCCTGTCCAATGCCGCGTAAAATCATCATGCAACTGGTCTGCAAAAGACCATACGCTAAAATAAGGATCAATCGTTGCCAGAGGAACTGCTGGCGGTCTCAGTGCATGGTTCATAATATTAACTCCTTTTCAGTATTTTTTATCACTGTTTGTATTATATTACTACAATTGATATAATAAAATAAGTATTTTGATCATTAAGTGAGGAATATTGTCATGAGGGAGGATATAATCAGTTTTAACTGCGATACCATAGAGGAATATCCGTTTTATATAGAAATGGCTGGAATTTCTTACTGTGATGGGACATATAGGATCGAAAGAAAGAATTCTCCCATATATTGTTTTGAATATATACTGAAAGGCCAAGGTACGGTTAACATAAATGGAGAAATTTTCTCTCCTGTTGAAGGGGACATATATATACTCCATAAAGGAAGCAATCATATATACTTTTCCGACAAAAAAAATCCCTGGACAAAAATATGGTTCAATATCAGGGGACCCCTGGCCGATCACCTTATTCAAGCTTACAAGCTGAATAAGATTCACCATGTCCAGAATTTTGATTTAAAAGAATCCTTTTACAGGTTTCTTTCGGTAGCCCAGGCGTCAAGCGAAAGCCCCCGGGAAATTTTTAACAAAGCCGCACTGATATTTCATGAAATCGCATCAAAAATACATGATAAAATCCATGCTTTAGGTCCTGTGTATGATCCTACGGCTTTTAAACTTAAAGAATATTTGGATAAGCGCACGATGGATCACATAAGCCTCAATGAATTAAGCCGGTTGATCCAAAAATCCACCTCCCAGACAATCCGGATATTTAAGAAGGAATTCGGGGTAACTCCATACGAATATCTGTTATCCAAAAAAATTGAGACAGCCAAGCTTTTGCTGCTCAATACAAATATGCAGATTAATGAAATAGCGCTCAAACTGAAATTTGCCGATGAACACTATTTTTCCAACTATTTCAAGACCAAAACAGGCGTCTCACCCAGCAAATTCAGGCATATTTCCATGGGAAAGCAAGTTTGATATATAGGGTGAAACTGTATCTATGAAACCGGTTTGATTTGAGTCTATTTAAATGCTGATTACCGTTTATGAAAGCTTCAAAGCCAATAATGCACTGACAGATTTACATAATCTACAACTTTTCAATCCGCATTATGCAACCTGCATTAGGCCGTCATGAAAGCAGTTTGTCTTAAGCATCCGATTTCATCATATTTCATTAGTTGATATAATTTAACTTACATGAAAACTAACATACCGGTGATAATATATTATGCAGGGTTTGCAGTGGTCTGATCAATTCGATCGTTGACAGGTTCTAACTCCTGTGTGGTTGACTACAGTTTCTTCGCTGCAGGAAGAACTGAAGGGCAGATAGTGTTGATCTTGGTTAGTTGTTGGGTCCGAAGGGATGAGTACCGATCGTGACAGGCTGGCCGTCCGGACGGCAGAACTTCACAGTCCGTATGACCTGAGGATATCTTACTTGGCAAAGCATCACCTAATTGTGTTCTGTAGTGCAGGCCACTGCGAGCCCTTTCATATAGTAGGGCTTCCGTCCGATGGATGGAAGCCTTTACTACTTTATATGGTATAGGAATGAATTCAGCCAATAGTGGATGTATTGATTGTTATGGGCTTTGAACCCTTTCGGAACGACAATCATCCATTTCAATTAGCTGAAATCAAGCCGATTTTATATAGGTTTTATATAGTGTTTATAAAGACAGCTGTGCGGCTGCCTTTTTTTATTGACAAAAAGTTGTCTATCGTGATAGACTAAAATTGTCTATCGCAATAGACACATTTTAAGGAGGTATTGAACATGAAGCAGTATAAGCTGTTTGACGCAGAATTCAAATTCATGTGCATTGTGTGGGAGTCAGAACCTCTTACTACCCGAAGGCTCACCGAATTATGCCGGGAAAAGCTGGGATGGAAAAGAACAACTACATACACCGTGCTCAGAAAGCTTATAGACCGTGGAATACTTAAGAATGAAAACTCTGTCGTAACTTCGGTCGTCAAGCGGGAGCAGGTTCAAAAATATGAAAGTGAAGCCATCATAGAAAAGGCTTTTGATGGTTCACTGCCCAAATTCATAGCTGCTTTTTTGAATGACAGAACCCTGTCCGATGATGAAGCCGAAGAAATCAAAAGGCTGATAGATAGCCATAAGGAGGGCTGATTGTGGAGCTTTTAAAAAGTGTGTTTCTCTCCGTGCTTAACATGAGCGTTACGGCAAGTCTTGTGGCTGTAGCTGTTATAATCGCCCGCCTGCCGCTTAAGAAATCTCCGAAAGTGTTTTCCTATGCCCTTTGGAGTGCGGTGCTTTTCCGGCTTGTCTGCCCCTTCAGCTTTTCATCCAGGTTAAGCCTGCTTGGCTTCATGCCGTCGTCACAGGCCGGATCAGCGCCAGCTCGTTACATACCCGAGGATACGGGTATGATAAAGCTGCCCTTAGTGGATATTGCCTTTAAAAGAATAAATGCTGCCTTTAGCAGCTCGATACCGCCTGCGGCCGCACCTCTTGCAAAATTAAATCCCATGGATATCCTGATTTTTCTCGGTGCGCTGATCTGGCTCACAGGTATGGCTGTCATGCTGGTATATGCAGCTATTGCTTACCTGCGGCTTAAAAGGAGAATCAGCACGGCTACCCTGGTTTCGGAAAATATCTATGAGAGCGACCTAATACGGAGCCCTTTTGTATGCGGGTTTGTGAAGCCAAAAATCTATCTGCCGTTAAGCCTTACGGGAGAGGAAAGGGAATATATCCTTCTCCATGAAAAGACCCATATCCAAAGGCTTGATTATATTGCAAAGCTTGTGGCTTTCCTAGTCCTTGCCCTGCATTGGTTTAACCCCATTATGTGGCTGTGTTTTTCCTTGATGACCCGGGACATGGAGATGTCCTGCGATGAAAGGGTCATCCAAAAAACATCCGGCCTTAAAGTTACCAGCTACAGCAGGTCCCTGCTCGCCCTGGCATCCCAAAAGAAAATGCCTGCCCCAGGTCCCCTGGCTTTCGGGGAGAGCAACGTAAAAGCAAGAATAAAAAACCTGCTTGATTACAAAAAGCCGGCCTTCTGGCTAATCATCGCTTCCATCGCCATAGTTGCCATCCTGACCGTTATGCTGGTTTCCAACCCTGTCAGAGGCATAAATATTTTAGAACATCCAGAGAGCTTTTTGGGCGAAAAAATCCTGAGGTCGACAGCCAAGGCGCGAATTGTAGACAATGCCACCGGTGATGAGTATATTTTGACCGATGCAAATAAAATAGGCCAGGTGACAGCAATTATAGAAAAAATGCGTATTTCCAAAAAGGAAATAAGCAGATCCCGGAGCCAAGAGCACGATAGCCGTTATTCCATATTTTTATACTACGACACCGATGACGCAAATGAAGAATACAATTGTGTCGTCCATATCGACCCTGTGTGGGTTGACAACAATGTAAAGCCCAGCCTGAGATTCAACCTTGTCAATAGGAAAGAGACTCTCAGCCGGCTGGAAGACCTTATCGCCGATATAATCAGAAGGACTTCCTATGATGTAAAATTCCTCATGGAAAACAAAACCCAGTATGTGGGCAATCATGTCAAGGTTGGCTCTCTTTTAAACGGAATGCCCCTGCCGGAAGGCGTTACCCGCGGAATCCTGGAGCTTCTCACTTCAGAACCGCCTTATGGGGTTATATATCACTACGAGCTGACGGATGACACGATTGAAGTCGGCGAGGAGCAGTTCTTGAGGAATTCGGTCCTGCTTTTTGCCTTGATAGACAATGTCGACGAGATAACCCACCTGGGCCACTGGAGCAATAAATCGCTTTCCTCCACTCCCTTTAAATATACCTACACCCGGGCCGATATCGAAAAAATCGTTGGTGGTGATGTACGACAGTTTGCAGTAAGCGAGGAAAAACTTAAGGAACTCATAGAAATTGTCCAAATGATGGTCTTCGACAGCCCGTAGACCGCCGTGAAAGGCATGGAGCTATAAGTCAATCCGGAACCAATAGGAATTGATGGTATTTACTTAAGCGGTACAGGCAGGAGCGTGCCTCCTCACCTGTACCACTGCTCCTGGGCTGCATATAGTCTGGCATATTCCCCGTTGTTTTTCATGAGCTCCTCATGGGTTCCTATTTCGGCAAGCCTTCCTTTTTCCAAGACAACTATACGGTCTGCCAGCTTCACCGAGCCAAGGCGATGGGTCACTATAATTGCGGTCTTATCCCGTGAAATGTTGGCAAACCGGTTGTAAACCTGAGTTTCTTCCAGAGGATCGATGGCTGCAGTAGGTTCGTCCAGCACCACCAAATTATGGGTTCTGAAAAGCCCTCTGGCGATGGCTATCCTCTGCCATTGCCCGCCGGATAAGTCAACCCCGTCAAATTCCCGGGACAGCATTGTATCATATCCGCTGGTAAAGTCGGCGTCATCCTTGCTGAATCCTGACATACCGGCAACCGCATCCAGCTCGGCTTCCGGCGCTGCCTCCCGGTTGATCTGGCTGATGGTTATATTTTCCCTTAAGGTGAGCTGATATTTCTGGAATTTTTGAAAAACTGCGGACATTTTGCCAAAAAGCGATTTCATGGATATGTCCCTGGTATTGATATCGCCATACAGCACATCACCACTGTCCGGCAGGTAAAGTCCTGTAATCAGCCTTATCAGCGTTGACTTGCCCGATCCGTTTTCACCTACAATGGCAATGGTCTCACCTTTCCTTATGGTGAAACTTACATCCTTTATTGCCTGTTCTTCCGCACCCGGATAGGAGAAAGAAACATTTTTCAAATGTATATCGGTGTCTTCCGGGATTTCTACATCCATGCCTTTTCTCTCATCAATGCTGAGAAAATTAATAAAATTCTGAGTCGTGCCCATATTCTGGGCCATATTGCCGATGTGGCGGCACACTATCTCCTCCATGATGCCAAAAAGCATTCCTATAGAGGAAAAGACTGCAGTAAAGGCTCCCACCGTTATCTCTTTTTTCATCATGGCATCAAATAAAAGCCAGAGGACTCCGAAATAGCCTGCCACCGTCACCAACTTCATACCAAGCTCACAGAGGTTTGTCTTCACATCCGCCCTGAACTTCAACCTGTTCATGAGAACCAAGCTGTCACGGTAAAGCTTTTTAAAATAGCTAAAACCACCCAAAAGCCTGGTTTCCTTAAAATACTCCCGGCCTACGATGCAGCTCTCATAATATTCATATTCGCGCCTTATCGGTGCGGATTTATCCTCCAGTTTGGCAAATACCTTGCTTCTGATTAGTTGGGTTAAAGCTGTAGGTATGAACACGATTACAATTGATATAGCCAGTATCGGCTTCAAGCTGAACAGATAAGAAGCCATAAAGGCAAAATACGGCACGTAAAAGGTAAATATCGTCAGGAAAAGAGAAACAAACCATACAGCATTGCTTTTGCCCTGTTCGGCCTTGTTTATATCGTCCAGCATGTTCGTGTCCTCGAAGCATACCGGTGAAATCCTGCTCATCTTGTCGTGTATTCTTTGGGACATCTTGCTGCTTGCTTTTTCCTCATAAATCTCGAACATAAAATTTGTTACGCCATTTAATATCTGGCTTGCCAGATGAACGCCTCCAAGGGCTATGAGAGCAAGTATAACCGATGACAGGCTGTTTTCCTTGCTAACCAAAAGCATGGCACTGTCAAAAAACCTCTGGGTAAATAAAGGGATGGCACCCCATGAAACACTGTGAATTATACCGAGCAATTGCGATATGACAAAAAGGAGCGGTGCGGCAGTAAATGCCATGGGCAAAAGCTTTATAACGACCTTTATGACATTGGGCTTTTTACTTTTTTCCACACTTTTCATCTATGCCGATGCCTCCTCCTCTAATTTATACCAGCTTCTCTGGCTTTCGAACATCCGGGCATACAGGCCGCCTTTTTTCATAAGCGTGCTGTGGCTTCCTTTTTCGACAACCCGGCCTTCATCAATGACCAATATTTCATCGGCAAGCTTTACCGCTCCCAGACGGTGGGTGATGAATATCGTAGACCTTCCGGCGCTTACCCTGCCAAACATTTCATAAACATTGCTTTCGGCTACCGGATCCAGGGATGCTGTCGGTTCATCCAGAATATATACCGGGGCACTGCTGACCAGAGTCCTCGCGATGGCAAGCCGCTGCCATTCACCTCCGGACATGTCAACACCCTTCTCCTTTATTTTCCCCAGGTATGTGTCAATCCCGTTAGGGAGCTTTTCTACAGCTTCGGTCAGCTCAACCGTTTTCAAAGCCTCCCTTACCTTGTCATAATCCATTTTCAGAATGTTACCCAGAGCGACATTGTCTTTTAAGCTGATATAGTACTTGGCAAAATCCTGGTACACCACGCTGAACATGCCCTTTAGCTCTGCAGTGCTGTAATCCCGGATGCTTTTGCCGTTGATGAGTATTTCCCCTTCATAGTTATCATACAACCCGGTGAGCAGCTTGGTCAGGGTGGTTTTTCCCGCACCGTTTACCCCTACAAAGGCATAATGCATTTTAGCTTCCAGCTTCATCGACAGGTTTTTAAGAATATATTTATCCGTACCGGGATATTTAAAGGACACATTTCTGAATTCAATAGAGCGAAATTCAGTCCTTTGTATTTTATCATCAGGAAGGGTAAGAGCATCTTTTGCTTCCGAAAGCTTGCTGAATTCCGTCAGGTCTTTAAGATACTCCCTGTTATTGGCCATTTCCCTTGTGAGAAAAGAAAGCTCCCAGGACATCATCTGCACCAGATCAAAAGTGGCAGTAACCAGTCCCATAAACATTCCTGCCGTTATGGCTCCTGTTCTTAAGGGAGATATCAAAACACCGCATATGAGCACTGAAATCAGTAAAGTTATTATGCTGGCACCCTTCATTTTAACATAGTTTCTTGCCTTGGTTCTCAAATTAATTTTCCGGGCAATCTCATATTTTTCATACCATTTTTTATCTATATCATGTGTATATGAAAACATGCTGCGTTCTTCAACATTCTCCCTATTTGTGATGATGCTTTGGAGGTATCCGGCCCGTCTCTGGTGCTTTGCTGCTTCCTTGTGGGCTTCATATTCAACCTTGCCGCTCTTTAAAGAAATATAGAATAGGGGGACGGAAAAGGCAATTATTATGATAGCTGCCCACCACACCTGTGTTACCAGGATCATGAGAACGGAAATGACTCTGACTATTAAGGCCGCCATCCACAAAAATACATCAAAGCCACCGTATATTCTGCCTGCCGGATCAGCACAAGCTCTGTTTATCAGCTCCCAGGTATCGTTGTTCTCTATATGACGATATTCAAGCTTTGCTCGCTTTTCCACCACAGCGGTCCTGAACTGTTCATTAAGCTTAATAATTAGCTTTTTGTTGCCTAGATCCATAAGAGTCCAGCTTATATTCTGGTAAGCGATGATGGCCATCAAAAAAAGCAAAGGTGAATATATCCTGTCTGCAGCCCCGCCTTTCTTGAATATATCAACTGCAGTGTCCACAAAGCTCGCCGTTGCCAATACCTGCAGTGATGGCAGCAGTGCCGATATTATTTTTTCGGTTATTCGAATAATGGTTAACATGGGTGAAGTTTTAAAGGGAATCAAGATAAAATCAGCAAGCCCATATTTTTTATCCTGTATAGTCATTGGCTCATCTCCTTTGAAATAAAGCTGGCTTCTAAAGAGGGATAAACTTGCATACGATTATTTTACTTTATTGTACCTGAATTGACAATACATCCCAGGCATGTTTTTACTAAACCCTGGTTCCATGACAAAAGCGGTTCCGGTGGCAAATCCGGTTGAACATATGGATTAGCATCTCGTTTGCATCTAGGCTGGTTTTTTCACCGGAGCCACCGCTTGATTTCCAGAAATAAAGTTAAAGCAAAAGCTTTTCTCGAATAAAAAGCCTCCCATAGATAATCTTATGGAAAGCTCTTAAATCAATGATTACTCCTGTTTTTCCGGAATTCTTCCGCAATTTTATCATATTCGACAGCCTTTTGCATTGCCGCCTGAATCTACGGCCAATCCCTCATGCTCACACGAAAAGCGGCCGATAATGCAAAAGGCATCCCTATTTCTCATGTAATTCCACATACCAAGAAGTACAGCAAGCAATGCTAAAATTCCACACCACCGAACCAACGGATGATTTGCCGGCCGGCAGCTTTATTCATGACTCTCACGCTTTATTGCATTGACTCCCCGGGGCGGAACGGGGGTTGAAAAAACGATCTGTGTCTGGGTATGCCCGAATTGCTGAAGCTCGCCAACAAACGCATCCAGTTCCGCCGTACTGGGGAATACGGCCTTGACGAGCATGGAATAGTTTCCGGTGATATAGCTGCATTCAATGACATTGGTGCATTTTCTGATAAACGGATAAAAAACTTCCTTCTCCCCCGGAGGCAGCTTAAGGTTGATAAACGCTGTAATGTGATATCCAAGCTTTCCATAATCAACGGTTGCGGTATAGCCGGTTATCACTTTCATCTTTTCCAAGCGCTCAATGCGCGCAGATACTGCCGGGGCAGACAAAAACAGTTCCTTTGCCAGTTGTTTTACAGGCGCCCTCGCATTCGACTGCAAAAGTGAAATTAATTTCATATCAATTTCATCCAGTTTATCCAAAACAT
Organism: Clostridium thermosuccinogenes; assembly: GCF_002896855.1. Lineage (NCBI taxonomy): Bacteria > Bacillati > Bacillota > Clostridia > Eubacteriales > Clostridiaceae > Clostridium > Clostridium thermosuccinogenes. The sequence goes on from NZ_CP021850.1 coordinate 4,443,894, forward strand.
CATCACCTGCTGCCTTACTGAAATTTTTAATGGCTCTCTGTTTTTAACCGTCTTTCATCGGATTGCATTCAATATTTTCAGCAGCAATTCCGCCATGCCGACATTGTACCCGCTGAACGAATATGCGGAGTGCCTGCCGTCTGTGGTTACAAATACAAGCGGAAATTTATCGCTTTCGCTGTTTAAGCTTTTTGCAACCTCCGGAGCATCAGCGGCAAAATCTCCGTAGTACACATCCACATTAAGACCGGTATTCAGCACCTTTCGCAATGTGGCATTGGACAAGGCACTTTCATCCCTTAATATAAAAATCATCCTGCTGTCGGAAGCATTAAATTCATTATAGCACTCCATCAGTTCATTTAAAATATGTTCCGTAGGCTCTTTCCCCTCTTCCAGCCACATTGCCACCACAGGCATATCTCCTGCCAGCTCTTTTAGAGTGCGGCTGGTACCATCCCGGTTAATAAGCCTGAAATCAGGGATTTCAATATTTTCTATCAGCTCTGTTATGCCGGCATCAGGAAGCTCTATCCATACCTCGGCAGTTTTATTCCTCTCTGCAGTGAAGAAGTACTCCCTTGCGCTCAAATTGCCATTGGGAGCCCTATTGGACACTATCAGGCGATATGAGCCTTCCGGGATCTCTACGGTCAGGCAGCCGTCCTTCCATGGTATTGCCGAAAAATCCAAAGTGCGGTATGAACCCTTTTCCAGCATAGCCAAGGTCCAGTTCTGCATGTAATTCCACTGGGTTTTCCCCGAGGAGCGAACCACCAGTTTTGACGCCATATCAGCATTTTCTCCGACAGGAACAAACCTTCCCGCCTGGAGGTATTCGGCAAACAGCGTCACCGGATTTAGCCTTGCAGGCACGCCTGCTGTCCTGCATATAGCCGTAAACAGGATTTTTTTGGACATTTCGCTTCCTTGCTTAACCTGGAGCAAGCCTTCGGGGGATGTATACAATTCGTCATATTCCTGATCTTCCTTTGTGGCAATCTGTTTGGACACAAAGTCCCAGACCAGTTCAGGATTATTCCTAAAATCGGACAAGGTCTTTTCTCCAAAATAACCGGCAATAAATCCTCTGTAGGGAGTCAGCTTTTCAAAGTAAATCCGCGGGCACATCACGTATTTTACCAACAGCTCATCATCATACTCCCCGGCAAATTGCAGGGACCTTTGATAATGCTCCAGTAGAACCTCGCTTTTCAAATCATAGAAGTCCTTTTCCGACAGTGAAATCAGTAATTTTGTGCGCAGGTGCGGATTATCGCCATTCACAGGAGCGCTAAGATACTTGACAACTTCATCAAAATTGCCTCTGGCCTTGCGCAGCGCATCCTTCAGCTCCTCTTTAAAGGGATATTTTTCAACAATCGCCTCTGCTTCCTGCTCCCTGTAGAATGCCGAAATCCTTTCCTCCCTTATCTTATCTGCATAAGCTGTCCTGCGGTTTTTCTCTTCCATCTGCTCCTTTGTAAGCTGCACATTATATCCTTTATCAGCTTTGGGGGCTCTCACCGCGAAATCCCTGGCGCCGGCTTTATTTCCTTCCTCTGGATTAAAAATAATGGTAATGCTGTCGCTGTGTGCGGTATCCACCAGGCATTCTACAAACTGGCCGTCCATTATCACATGCAGATGCATGTCGCCCAGGCCGAGCACCATTTCCACTTCTCCCTTTTCATCGGTTGCTTCCGATACCACCGGATAAAACTCAGACTGGTTTAAAACTTCAAACCTGACAACCGCTCCTGCCACAGGTTTCTCCTGTTCATCCACAATCCTGACTTTAAAAGGCCGGGTGAGAGCATAGTCTTTTGTGCGGTTTATAACATAGGTTTTACCTTTTGTGCTCATCGTTTTTTCACCAGTGATAATGGGCGAAAAGGTCCTATTATGAATGAACATAGCCCTCGTTGCCGGTTCCGTAAACCATCCCCTGTCAAGTACCGGTTCGGGCTCGCAGGCCCCCATGTAATGCCATTTGCCATCGCACCATACCTCGACCCACGCATGGTTGTCATCGCAATGAGACCATCTGGGAGCGTATATCTGCCTTGCGGGCAAACCTACACTGCGCAGGGCTGTTACCGTGAAGGTGGACTCTTCACCGCACCTTCCGCTTCCTGCTCTCCATACTGCGAGGGGAGAAGCTGTCCTGATATCCGTTGACCGGTATGTAACATTCTCAGCGCACCAGTAGTTCACTTCCAGCGCCGCTTCCTCCATCGTCCTGCCGGCTACCCTTTCATAGATGGACTGGTAAAAGAGCTTTCTGCATTTATGGATATCCTCGTTGTTTATACGGTGATATAAAACATAACTAAGGAAGATGTCATCAGGAATGTCTTTACACCAGGAAACATTTTTTCTTAAAAACAAGGCATGCTCAACAAAATCCATATATACCCCAAAATCGTAATCAGCCATATCGCTGACCGGCATGGATGCATAAAGAAACATCATTGCAGTCTGCTGTTCCTCGTCTAAGCTGCTCAGTTGACTTAAAACATCAGCCCGGTATTCCTTCAAAAACGGAGCTATCTTGTCAAATTCCTTCCTGATAAACTGCTTTGTAACATTTGTAAACATAATATCTCCCCTGCCTTCATTAAAATTTATTTATCGGTCGTGCCTGCAAATCTCAGCCAGCAATCAAATTATGTCATGTCTCTTTTATTGGCTGTTTTTTCTTTCAGTGTCCGGTTTTTGCATTTAAATATGGAAAGGTTGTCAGGGCTCATAGCTGCATAAAATATCCCTTACCTTGGCGACCTCCTTCTCATCGGTGCGAAAAATTGTATATTCGCTCAGCATCGGCAGTCCCATGTTTACATCCTTATTTCTGTATATCATGGCACTATCCACCTCCACCTTGCCCGACATGTGAAAAGACTTTGCATTCGTCGCCTTAGCCAGCTCTTTTATATTCGTATACCGTACTCCGCCTCCGACCATAATATCGATCTCATCTCCGGCTTTTTCGACAAGCTGCCGGATCAGATCCTTTCCATCCAAGCAGTTATTCTTTTGCCCGGAGGTTAAAATAGTCCTTATGCCTAAAGCCTTCGCTTCTTCCAGCGTCTGAAACGCATCCCTGCAAACGTCGAAAGCCCGATGCAGAGTAATGCTCATATCTCCTGCAGCAGACACCAGTTCTTTCATCCTGCCGACATCCAGGCTACCGTCCCTTTTGAGAACTCCGATTACCACCCCGTCGGCTCCGTTTCTCCTGAACATTTCCACATCCTTTTTCATTATGGAAAATTCCTCATCGGTATAGCAAAAATCCCCAAAACGAGGCCGTATGAGCACATGTATTTTAATGGAAACCTTTTGACGAACAGCTAAGAACAAATTTATACCCGGCGTAGTACCGCCTATAATCAGATCGCTACATAATTCCAGACGATCAGCTCCGCCCTTTTGGGCTGCCACTGCTGACTCTACTGAATCCACACAGCATTCCAGCATAAAATTCTTCATATTATATCCCATCCCGGTATATGTCAGAAATTTTAATATATAAAACCTTTATTTATGATGTAATAATCCATGTATCATAAAACCAGACTTCTCGCATGTCAGAATAACATATTTTTGTCCGCAGCGCAATCCAAATAAATACGGTAAAGATCCGGCTTTGCCTGCTAAATCTCTACCGTAATTCATTCGTGCTTTTTCCGTCTCCACGCTATAAATTTTCTTTTTGCTTCTATAGTTCGATGCCCATTTATTTATAAAAAACCGGTCATGTAAATATCCTGCCATACATGCCGTCTCAGAACCTAAAGCAATCGGAATCTCATCAACAATCTTTTGCTCTTGAATGGCATTCAGGTTTTCGATACATATTGCGCAATTAATATGTCTTAAGATATTCATATCCAAAGATGAGGATCTTATTTTACGTCATAGCCACAGGGTCCAGAATGTTTTGCAGCTCCTCCCTTTTCATCAATCCTGTTTCCACAACGATATCTTCCACATGTTCTCCGGTTTTTAAAGCCAGTTTTGCAATTTCTGCAGCCTTTTTATATCCTATATACGGACAGAGAGCCGTTGCGATGCCAACGCTTTTCTCCAGCAGCTCACGGCAACGCTCTTCGTTTGCCGTGATTCCCAGGACGCAGTTATCGACAAAGGTTCTGGCTGCATTTCCCAGAGTGGTAATGGATTCGAAAAGGTTGTAAAAGAGGACGGGTTCAAAAGCGTTAAGCTCCATTTGTCCGGCTTCTGCCGCCATCGTAATGGCCATATCGTTTCCGATTATATTGAATGCGACCTGGGAGACCACTTCAGGAATAACCGGGTTAACCTTTCCCGGCATGATGGAAGATCCATTTTGCTTGGCAGGCAGGTTTATTTCTCCGATTCCGGCTTTCGGGCCGCTGGAAAGAAGGCGCAAATCATTGGCGATTTTTGAAAGGCTGACAGCACAGCTCTTCAACGCTCCTGACACAGCTACAAAGCAATCCAGGTTTTGAGTGGCATCAATCAGATCCTCGGCCGATTTCAAATCAAATCCGGTCACCTTTGACAGATTGTCGACAATATTGGCAACATAGTCCGGGTGAGCATTGATGGAAGTGCCTATTGCTGTTCCCCCCATGTTGATGGTCTGCATCTCCTTCGAAGCCTTTTTAAGCCGGTTGATCTCCCTCGCTACCATCGACGCATAGGCATGAAAGGATTGTCCAAGCCGCATGGGAACAGCATCCTGCAGCTGTGTACGTCCTATTTTTACTATGTGTCTAAACTCCACAGCCTTGCTTTTTAAAGCCTCGCACAGCCTTTCCAGCTGGGCAATCGTTTCGGGCAGCATTGACAGCACGGTAAGCTTACCGGCCGTCGGAAACACATCATTGGTGGATTGGGACATGTTTACATGGTCATTGGGATGTACCAGTGAATAATCCCCTTTTTCTCCCCCCAGTATTTCAATGGCCCGGTTGGCAATCACCTCATTGGCATTCATGTTGGTGGAGGTTCCTGCGCCGCCCTGAATCGGGTCTACAATGAACTGATCATGCCATCGGCCGGCAATTATTTCATCACAAGCATCGATAATCGCCCTTGCAACGGGTTTGTCCATAAGCCCTGCATCTCTGTTGGTAATTGCAGCAGCCTTTTTAATTTGCGCCAGGCTGACGATAAATGTATCATTTATAGTTCTTCCTGTGATAGGGAAGTTTTGCTTCGCCCTGAGACTCTGGACGCCATAATAGGCATCGAAAGGCACTTCCAGACTACCGATGGAATCACTTTCTACTCTGGTTCTCATGTCCTATTCCTCACTATTATTTGATGATAATCTCCATAAATGAAAATAGCACACGAAAATTTCTATATAAATAGGAAAGGTCAAATGAGAAATAAAATTTAAAAACCAAAGCCTCACGCTTAAAAAAAGAAAGAATTCCGCCGGTTTTCTTAAAAAAATAAAGTGTTTTTCAAATACGGGGGTTTCTTAACAGTGCTCTTGGCATATTGGACAAGCCTGAAATCAAGTACAGTACAGCAAAACGCTATCAGCCCGTCATTGCCATACCGGGAACTTTAATTACTGCAGCCCTCTTCAATCCCGGATGGTAGCCGGCTGGGCTTTTTCAGGCATGATTGGTGTTCTATCCTTTCACCAGAAGCTTTGCAGCTTTTTTGCCAAATCATCGGCCTTCTTAATCCTCAAACCATGGCACCAGTGCTCCGGGAACAAGTCTCTGTAGTTTCTGTGAGAGAATCTTTCGTCAATTAAAAGAACCATGCCCCTGTCCTTTTCCGAACGGATGACCCGGCCGGCAGCCTGAAGCACTTTGTTCATTCCCGGAAACATATAGGCGTACTCATAGCCCATGGAATTTTGAGCCTGAAAATAATCCATGATGATATCCTGCTCGGTACTGATCTGGGGAAGTCCAACACCCACAATTACGGCACCAATAAGCCTGTCTCCCTTCAAGTCAACACCTTCCGAAAAAATGCCGCCCAAAACGGCAAAACCAATCAAGGTCTTTTCTCCGCCCGGTTTAAACTCCGCCAGAAAAGTTTCCCGCTCTTCCTCCGACATTGAGCTATTCTGGACAAGAGTGGCAACATCGGGGCATCGTGCCGCAAACCTGGTATAAACTTCGTTCAGATATTTGTATGAAGGGAAATATACGATATAATTCCCCGGCTTTTGTTCCACTGCCGACTTTATCATTTCAACAATCCTATCATAACTGCTCTCCCGGTTTTTGAATTTGGTCGATATGCTGTCGGCAATCAAAAGGCAAAGATTGTCCCGTATGAAGGGAGATGGCAGAATCATTGAATAGTCGTCGCTGCCCCCTCCCAGAATATACTGGAAATAACTTATCGGAGTAAGGGTGGCAGAGAAAAAAACCGCAGCTTTTCCCCGCTTTGCCGACTCCCTTAACAGATGGGACGGATCCACGCAGAACAGCTTTACCTTTACTTCGCTTTTTTTAGTTTCTATTAAGGTAACATACCTCTCGTCATAAAACTCAGAAATCCTGATGAAAGCTATGGAATCGAAATAAAGCTCCAGCATCTGCTCAAATCCTTCCGAGCCATGATTCTTTGAAAGCCAATCCTCCGATTCCTTAATGAGTTCCTTTAGCAGCTTGTATAAGTCTTTTAACTCCTCCTGTTTCACAAGAAATCCCTGCTCGCCGCACTCTTTACGCAAGCTGATCATGTATTTATTAATGTCCGACAGCAGCTTTGCTACTTTTGACTGCCTTGATTTCATAATCTTTTTCAATTCCAGGAAGGAAGACTTATAAAGCTCAGCCGAAAACATTTCCCTTGCTCTGTCCACCAGATTGTGAGCCTCATCTATTAGAAAAGCATAGTCCCCTTTATTGTTCAAAAAGAACCTTCGCAAATAAACCCTGGGGTCAAACACATAATTATAATCGCATATAACGCAGTCAGCCCAGAGGGTCAGGTCCAGGGCATATTCAAAAGGGCATATTCTGTGCTTCTCCGAATACTCTTCAATCTTTTCCCTGGTCAGCTCCTCTTCCCGGCTCAATATATCAAATATGGCATCATTCACCCTGTCAAAATGGCCCCTTGCATATTGGCACTGCTCCGGATTGCAGCCGGCTCCTTTACTGAAACATATCTTATCTTTGGCTGTGAGGGTTATGGTCCGAAATTTAAGCCCCCGGCTCCTCATCCTTGAAAATGCCTCTTCAGCCACCTGACGAGTGATGGTCTTTGCAGTAAGATAGAATATTTTTGAGATATGCTCTTCGCCCATAGCCTTAACCGCAGGAAACAGGGTGGAAATGGTTTTTCCGATGCCTGTAGGAGCCTGCGCAAAAAGCTTTTTGCCTTCCTCAATCGTCTTGTATGCGGCAACTGCCAGCTCCCTCTGTCCCTTCCTATAGGAGTCAAAGGGAAATGCCAGTTCCCTGACCGAAGTGTCCCTTTCCCTGCTCCAGTCCCTTGTCAGTCTTGCCCAAACGGCATATTTTCCCACCAGATCATAGAAAAAATCCTTCAGCTCTTCAATGCTGAAAGCCCTCCGGATGCTCTTCCTTTCTTCGGTGTCAATCCGGCAGTATGTCAGCTGAACATTCAGGCTTTCAATATTATTCAAAACGGCGTAAATATACGCATAGCACTTGGCCTGGGCCCAGTGCAGCAAATTATAGTCTTCGTCTATGGTCTCAAGGGGTCTTGTGGTGGTTTTTATCTCGTCAATGACAATGCCATCCTCTTCAGTGATAATTCCATCGGCACGGCCTTCAAGGATTATGGCAAACCCATCAAACTCCACGCCATAGGAAAGGCACACCTCTGCATTATATGCAGCGCCGCCTTCCCTTTGGATTTTTTGATGGGCTTTTGTACCTTCCAGCATTCTGTTGGTACCTACAAACCGGCTGTCTAAGTCTCCTGACCTAAGCACAAATTCCACCAGGTTTCTTATTGATATTCTGATCTCGTTGTTTTCCATAATCCCTACCTGTGCAAAAATTTATTTCAGCTCAAAAAGCAGCCATTCTTTACAATCAGCCGAATTCAAACCAATTCTGTATAAATTTTAATGCTTGTATCTGTTCAGCAATATTACATCTATAAGCACCGGCATGTCAATTATATCATTATGCTTTGTCAGGAACAAGCGTTCGTGCAATATGACAATGTCTGATGTCAGGACAGAAATGGACAAATATGCACCTTCTTAATGTGAGTTCCACAATGAAAGAATATGTGGGTAAGTTAATTTACTTATGGTCATGAAAGAAAAATCTCCTTAAAAATATAAGTTTTCTTAGGAAACGGTGCAGTCTAAAGGCTGCACCGTATTATAGAGCATCAAATGTGAAGCAGAAAAAGGCGCTGCCCAAAATATATATCTTGTTCTAAGACAGCCCATCAAACTAAATTAGCTCGTTGTGCTAGTGGTACTATTACAAAGTAATACAAAAAAATATTGGTTTTAATTCAGCTAATTGAAATGGATGATGTTGTTCCGATTTTGTATCACATCGCAGTTAAGGCACTGGTACGACAGGTTAAATTAATATACAAGCAGTATGCCTTATTCGGTTCTTTTTTCTGTGAATCTGAATAATCATTTCCCGTATGCTTTTATGTCAACAATAGGATCTTTAAAATGCTATATCCGAAAGGCAATCATACCAGTGAATATATTCCTCACCATTAATGGAAATGCGATTGGCATTCGGCAGCTTTTCATCCCAGCGCTGTCCGTACCTTTCAAGCTTCCATACAGGATGACTGTATCTGCGGAAAAGGATTGAGCGTCCCTCTCTGGACATGTAATTCTCGACCAGAATTCGAGGACTATCTTCCCACCTATCCAATACCCTTAAGCACTCAAGGGAAGTCAAAGCATCATCCTCCGCCGGAACATCAAACAGAGCCTTTGATATGTACCATTTGTTGCAGCAATTATTTGCAATACACATTAACCATACTTTAAAGGCATTTGTGTTCCGAAGCTTATTGATGTTCAACCATGCAAGGAGTAAGATTTCCTGCAGCACATCATCCACTTCGGCGGCATCTCCCACTCTGCATGCTACATAACGATGAAGCACAGGATAGTAATATTGAACCAGCTTTCCAAAGCTGTCCAAATCACCATATTTACTTTTTTCAACAGCTTGCCGGCATTCGTCCGCATTCAACTGCATCACCTCCGCACTATTTGAATTGGAAGCGCTTCCGCATATAAAGATGCAAGATTTAAGCAAAAGGTTCGGCATGCATAAAGAAAACATGGAATGATAACATAGATCAGGTTAATTCAGTCAGTCCAAAATAATGATAAATAATAAATTGCAAAAGATGAAAGCTGTATAAGGAGCCTTCGGGATAATTGCCGTTATAATCTTAAGGTGTAAGGAATTAGAAATCAGCCGAAGAGATTCAGCCTAAAACAAGGAATAATAAAACCTCTAATAAAAGTTTGCTGGCATTGATATTTATTTTACGGTCACAGAAATAACACAACCTCCCACAAACATATAGAAATAAGTTTATGGGAGGTTTAATGCTATGCCTCTGCGGTTTTAAACTCTTTTGTGAGCTTTTTGATCCAATCGAAGCGGTTAACCTTTACCACTGCTACGGCGCACTTTAAAATCTGGTCGATCTTCAGGCACAGGTATACCACCCATGTAGGCGCTCCTACCACAAACGCCATGATAAGGGAGAGGGGAATAACCACCAGCCAGACAAAAATGGCATCATTTATCAGTACAAAATGGGTCGAGCCTCCTGCCCTGACAATGCCCGTAAGAGACGACATCTGGTAAGCGGTTCCCACCACTGTTACCGACAACACAGTCATCAGCGCCCGCGCTATTTGTAAGGTTTCATCCGTAAGATCATACAGCAGAAGTATGTAATCCTTCAAAATGAACATCAGCATTCCGGTGCATATGCCTACTCCAAGGAATACAAACTGGAGCTTCTTCGTATAGCGTTTTATCTTGTCTAAGTCTCCTTCACCCACGGTGTTTCCGATTATCACCGCGGAAGCATTGGCAGTTCCGTAGACGCCTACGCTTATCATGGAAAACACATTGTTGGCTATGCTCACAGCAGCTATGGAAGCTGCCCCCAGCCTGCCCACTATGGCTCCCTGGACGGACAGATTTAATCCCCACAGGATGTCTCCCAAAATTACCGGGAAGCCATACCGGAAGAAATCCTTGAGCAAAGTCATGTTATTGTGATACAAATCTATCAGGCGCATCTTTAGCTTATTGTCCACAAATCTCATATATACCACTACTATCACAAATTCGGCGATCCTCGAAGCCAGCGTGGCAATTGCAGCGCCTCGTACTCCCAGCGCCGGAGCTCCCAAGTTTCCAAAAATGAGAACCCAGTTGAGGAACACATTCACTATAAAGGATACTATCGAAAGATATAATCCTATCCTTACCGTTCCGATGCACCTTAAGGATGCGACCAGCACATTGCTTATGCAAAAGAATATGTATGTGAAGCAAATAATCTTTGCGTACTTAACTGCTTCCGCTATCACCTGCCGGTCTTCCGTAAACAAACCCAGCACCTGCTCCGGGAAAAAGAACACCAATACCCAAAGGGTAACGGCAAAAACCGAAACGATTTTCAAAGCGATACCTACTAAAGTTTTCACACTTTTGCTGTCGCCCTTACCCCAGTATTGCGCTCCTAAAACCACCATAGCCGCACCAAATCCGGCAACCAACATCTGCAGCATAACCTGTATCTGATTGCAGAGGTAAACCCCCGAAATGGACATTTCCCCCAGGGATCCAACCATAACATTATCCGCCAGACCCACGGCATAGGAAATTATATTCTGCAGAGCAATAGGAAGAGCCAGAGTAAACAAGCGTTTGTATAAGTCCTTATCTGATACCATTTGCAGACCCTCTTTACATTTAAATTTGAAGACCCTACTTACATTTAATAAAAATATCGGCTCCGGCACAGCTATGCCTCAGTGGAGCCTTCTCCTCCGGAAATAAATTGGGGCAGGGCATAAAATACACCCTGCAACAATAAAGCTTTTCTTTTTAATTATTTCTTTTAATCATTTGCAAATCCTGATGCCGTCCCTTATAACATCGGCTTTATCCCCGGCAGCATGGGCAGCATCCTTATCCAAAACTTCTTTTCCCTTAGGCCATCCTGCCGACCTTCAGGTGTAAGTTAGTATCCAAGTGTTTACTCACTTATTTTATTACACCAAAAATATTTGTCAATCGGATTAATTTAACTCTATCCGGAATTGCAGGATAATTTTTTATTCGCTATTAGGACATGCATTTTTCTTTCTATTCACCATTCATTAGAGCCTTGCATTAAACTTATATATTATTTTATATACCAGCACAATACAGGCTTGAACCATTTTATGTCGAACTTTTATGCAAAATTCATTCCCATTACCTTTATAACCTTATAACATCTGTTTTATCCTCCCGGAGTAAGGGGAACATTCCATCAAAGCCCCTTATCCCTAAGGCTATCTTCTCAACATGCCGTTTGTTAAAATAAGGTTTGGAATAGGTTGCAGTTCCAATTACTTAGAGTTATACTTAATAAGGTTTATGATAATGGAGCCTACCATATACATTTGCATGTGGCAGCCTCCGAAAAACTTCATTTCTATATTATACCAATCAGACAGGAGTGATGGTCCTTGCAGTTTTTATTGATAGTCTTAAACAAAGTTGAACTCCTCGATACTCTGCTGGAAAAACTTATGGAGCATGGTATCCGTGGGGCAACCATATTAAACAGTACCGGAATGGTAAGGGAATTGGCCAAATGCAACGAGGATTTCCCGATATTCGGAACATTGCGCTATCTTGTCGATCTGGACCGGCAGGAAAGCAAGACCATTTTCATGGTATTAAAAGATGAACAAGTTGAAGAAGCAAAAAAGGTCATTCGTGAGGTTTTGGGAGACATGTCGAAACCAGATACCGCAGTCATGTTCACTTTACCTGTTCTATCAGCTGAAGGAGTTGATTTTTAAAGCATGCAACCGACAACTTTGTTTTATCTCGCTTTGATTTTGTTTTCAGGCCTTATATTCGGCCGCATAGTCAAGCTTATCAAGCTTCCCAATGTGACAGGATACCTGATTGCCGGCCTGCTTATAGGGCCTTACTGTTTTAAGCTGGTGCCTATTGACATAATCACCGGTTTGGATCTGATTTCAGAAATAGCTTTGGCATTTATTGCCTTTTCCATAGGGTCGGAATTCAAATTATCCTACCTGAAAAGAGTGGGGGTAACTCCCATCATAATAGCTATTTTTGAGGGGCTGACAGCTGCTGTGCTGGTATTCGCAGCGCTGTTTCTGTTTGGGTTTGATGCCAAAATTGCGCTGCTTCTTGGCGCTATTGCTTCTGCTACAGCACCTGCAGCTACTATCATGGTAGTAAAGCAGTATAAAGCCAAAGGTCCTGTTACCGAAACACTGCTCAGCGTTGTAGCGCTGGACGATGCGGTAGCCCTCATTGCCTTTGGTTTTGCCATGGCTACTGTAAGCGCCATGGAGCACCCTGGTGAAGCTTCAGTAGTGATGTCGGTTGTTACTCCATTTTGGGAGATAATCGGCTCCATCCTTCTGGGTTTTGTGCTGGGCGTCCTGTTCACCATACCGCTGCGTTTTTTCAAAAAGGATTCCAACCGGTTGATAATAACCACAGGCTTTATATTCCTTGGCTCGGCTATTGCAACTATGTTAGGCCTATCTTCACTACTTCTGTGCATGTGCATGAGTGCAATGCTGGTTAACGTAAGCAAGTCGGGGGAATCCTTACTCAAACTTACCGACAATGTAACACCGCCTATATTTCTCATGTTCTTTGTCGTTTCCGGGATGGAACTTGATGTTTCCATCCTGCCACAGGTTGGGTTAATAGGCATAATCTATGTGCTAGTCCGTGTTATAGGCAAAGTAGCAGGCGCCTCCATTGGTGCGGCCATTATGAAAGCCCCGGCAGCCGTTAAAAAATATCTGGGATTATCCCTTGTTCCTCAGGCAGGAGTTGCTATAGGTCTATCATTGATAGCATCCAACAAGCTTCCCGGATTCGGACAAAAAATCCGTGCGGTAGTTCTCTGCGCCACCTTGATTTATGAGCTGACCGGTCCCGTCATCACCAAGATATCCCTTAAAAAGGCAGGAGAGATTACTGAGTAATCCATACCATTTTCTGGTATATGAATATGAATGGGAATATCCTGAACTATATTCATCATCTGATGTGGTTTGGGATATTCCCATTATATTTTCCACCTACCTTGTAAACTCACTTTGCACGGAGATTCGTTAAAAACTTATCATTTTGCTGCCTGGTAACGTCACCATTATACCGATGCAACCAAAGATGTCCTTACGCCCACTGAAAGCAGCTCTTTTAGTCGATTATACTGCCTTTGCTTTATTGACTCAGGTGACTATAAATAATTCTCAAATTATATAAATCTTATGTTGATAATAAAACTGTAATATGGTATAATTATCCCATGTGAATGTGAAGATTTGTAAAAACCTCATGCTTTATAAATATACCATTTACACGGTATGAACTCAGTGCATCAAATTGGTTATGGCTGGATCAAAACACAGGGATTCGTTGGAACGAATCCCTGCTTTGTTATCATCGGATTTATCAGATTTTTACCCTGCTTTAAAGTCCTTTTATACTCCCTACAGCCCTGGCCGTTACCACCGTCTCAATCAAAAAGATGCTATTTTTGTCCTCTTCCTGCTCGGCAAGTTCATCTATTGCATTCAAAATCGGCAGGTCCACTGTATCCTCCAGCACTTCGGTGGTTACATAAATGTCAACGCCGCCTCTTTCCTGAGCCCTTTTTATTGCTATTTCCTCAGCTTCCTTCCTGGCCCAGCTTAAAGCTTCCTCATAACTGGCAAACTCCTTCCTGTGCAGGGATGAATAGCAGAAATATCCTGAGTCCTTAGGCCTTACAGTCACCGACTCCACCGCTGCAACCTCACCGGTAATGGCTCCCGCGGCATTTGCCACAGCGGCGTTATCCGGTATTATGTACTCAGTATTCAAGGCCCTGGCGACATCCGGAAGAAAAACATGAATCGGCGCGCCTATGCCCACCAGGGCAAAATCGGTAGAAAAGCTGCATTTTAACCCGCTTCCCCCATGTCCATGCAGCGCTTTGCCCTTATGGGACAAAATGCTGTCACATCCCATCATAATCAAATCCAGCGCCTTTTCCGGCATAACATCACCGGGCGCATACATGCCTTCTCTTTCCAGGAGCATTTTTACTATATTCAAATAGAGGCTCCTCTTGATATTCTCATTTACCATCTGTATGAGCCTGTCCACACTCATTTTAAGCTGGAATGCCATCACCGCCGCACCCATCTGGGCAGCGCGCCGGTTCCATCCTGTGAACTCCCCCGTCAGATGCATGATATCAGTGGGAGTAAGAGCACTTCTTAAAATGACTCCCAGCTTCTCAAGCCTTTCAGTTTTCAGCTCATAAATGGATGTCCCCACCTCGTCACATAATGCCATGATACTCAGAGGTCCTTTTTTTAGCGTACCTGCTATTTTCTTCTCCTCATAGCTAAAACCCGATTCATCATATGTGTCTTTTATAAGATAAAAGAACTGGCATAAAGGTCTTGTATGGATCTTTTTGTTCTCGTATATGGCTTCAATATCTTTTAAAACTCCCGGAAATTGAGCTGCAAGCCATGAAAGCGGAGCAACCCTTTCAGGCCCTATCCTGATATTGCCCTTTTTATCAAAGCTTATATAACTGTCTCCACCAAGCCCTATTGTTCTGATGTCAATTGACTTTGTTCCTGTCCTCCAGCTTCCCACCACTGCTCCCTCATCAGCCAGTTTCACCCTGTAGTTTTCCACCATTGCAAGGTCGCTTGTGGTGCCGCCCATATCGACGATGATGCAATTTTTCCTGCCGCTCAGCTTCGTTCCACCGGCTACGCTGGCAGCAGGCCCGGAAAGTAGAGTCTCTATAGGCTTTTCTTTTGCGAAATCTTCCGTCATCAGACTTCCATCTCCCCGCACTATTACCATGGGAGCTGTGATATTCCTTCTTTTCAGGCTTGCTTTAACTGCTGCAAGAAAATCATCAATTATAGGTATGAGCTGGGCATTCAGCAGTGTAGACGCCGTTCTCCTCATGAAATTCAGCTCCATGGTAAGCTCATGGGCACAAACCACGTTTTTGCCGGTCAGTTCCTTAATGAAGGCTGCAGCCTTCCTTTCAAACTCAGGATTGCGTATGCCCCATAACTCCACTACACCATAGGCATCTGCCCTGCTGTCCTGGGCCAGAAGCCCTTCTTTAAGCCTGTTCCAGTCAGGTTCTGTTACTATTTCACCTCTTAAGTCATGCCCTCCGTCAATGAATATCATCTCCCTGTAATCAGGAAGGCCGTATTCATGCCCGTACTTCCTTACCGTATCGGGATCGCAGCCTATCATCACCATAACGGTCCTGCAGCCTTTGCCTTCCACACAGGCGTTGGTAGCGAGGGTTGTGGAAAGGGATACAAGTTTTACTTTGCTGAGCATATCCTTTGGGAAGCTGTCCAGCACATTGCTGATTCCCACAGTCAGATCTTCCTTTGTAGTGATTGCCTTGGCAGAGCTGAGTATTTCCTTACTGTCAAAATCGTACAATACCCCGTCGGTATATGTACCTCCGGTATCTATCCCGAGACCTATCTTCACATAACCACCCCTAAGCCGGTTTTAAATGTTTATTTAAAAATCCATAGACGACAGGATTTTCTTCGGTTTTTTATTTCCTGTACAGCGCCCTATTGCCTGATTCCGAACGCCTTTCGCCTTGATGCGGCACAGCATCAAAATATCACAGTTTTATGTTACCGTGGGCATTTTTCGTAATATATGATTCGCTTTGGATTTCTTGTACTTTCTTGTGATACTTGCCGGAGCCTGTGACTTCCGGCCGGATTACGAAAAAAGGCCGTCCTGGGCAACAGGACAACCTCGTAGGACATATTTTAGCAAACGACTATATCGGCAACAACAGGTGAATGATCCGACGGATAACTTCCCTTGGGTTTATCGTCCAAGACACCATGCTGCAGCACCTTTATGCCATTTTTAACAAATATCATATCTATTCTAGCTTTATTAACCTCATCTTCCAATCCGTGAAATGTCACACGAGAACCGTGATTTCCATGCTCTGAAACCTGCATCGCATCCGTAAGGCATTCATGTTTGGAAGCTCCAGCATCCGAACCTGCCCCGGTAAGAATTTTATATGCTTCAAAAGTTTCATCGCAGTTAAAATCTCCTGTAACAACAACCGGCATACCCTTTGCTATAGCTTTTATGCGGTCAAGCAGCAAGTGAGCACTTTGCGCCTGCGCAGTCATACCGACATGATCAAAGTGGGTATTGAAGTGGAAATGCTCCTTTCCTGTTTGTTTATCCTTGAACTTCGCCCATGTCACACAGCGCACGCAGGCAGCGTCCCAACCCATGCTGCCCGGAACATCTGGTGTCTCTGAAAGCCAGAAAGTCCCATGGTCCAAAGCTTCAAAACGTTCTTTCCTGTAGAATATGGCCGCATATTCTCCCTTTTCCTTGCCATCTTCACGGCCTATGCCAACCCATGCATATTCAGGCAGCAAGCTGCTCAAATCCTCCACTTGGTTTTTAAGGGGCTCTTGAAGTCCTGCGATATCTGCATGGTGAAACCGGATCATGCTTGCGACGGAATCCCTGCGATTAGGCCATACATACGGTCCTTCTTTTCTCCAGTCCAATAGAACGTTAAAAGACATAACCCTCAAATAAGCATTGTTTTCCATCTGAGACATCTCCCAACATATTAAATATACAACCTGCTGATAAATTCAGGCTACTGCAACACATACCTCTTATATTAAATATCGGTATATATTATGTCAAGATAAAAGAACCGAAAGTTAAATCCACCTTCGGTTCTGATTTGAAATTTTGCACAGGCATCTATTTTTATTTCACTGATTATCAATCCTGCGACAGTGCTTTACACAGTTTTTTTGCGGTACACCATCAAAGGATCGTCCGCGGTTCTCCCCAGCTTTGCCGGCACCTAACATGCTTTTCATGCATTTATTTTAGAAGGAACCTTTCAGAATATCTGTCAGTGTAAGGTCCGATACCATTTCCGGTGCTGTTATTTTTATATCCTCGCCTATATTGCTGTAAACCTTGTCAAACATTACCGCAACATCTGTGTCTTTTCCGTTTTCCACTACCTTCATGCCATAATTCAAGCTTTCCCTGACAATATGGCCTTCTTTGTTCAAATAAATCTCCATAGAAATATTCATTCCCGAGTCAAGCATTTTTAAAATATTTGAATAAGCTTCCGGGTCAGCTGAGGGCAGCTTATCCTTAATCCCTAACTTGTCAAGGGTTAGTACATATTTTACCGCAGCTTCTTTCCCCACCTTTGCCATCCCGGCCCGGGAAATGGTATAAAGATTATATGCATCGCCTTTAACAAGGCCACTGCCATTATCAACACCCGAAGGATCCGCTACGGGTATCAAACCTGAATTTTGCAGTTCCTCGATTTGTGTTTCAATCCATTCTTCGATGCCCGCGATTTTTACATACAACTTCTCACCAACCTTGATGACGTCGATTTTTTCCGGAGCATCAGGTATACCGTCTATTCTGGAAATTGCCTCATACCCGACGCGATAATCATCCCCATTAATTGCACCATCAATATCAAGGCTGATTTCCATCACACTGTCGGGGATAACATCTTTCATTGTTATTAAACCGGTAGAGCTAAACCTGCCTTTAAATCCCATACTAGCGTTAATTGCATTATAAAGGTTGGGATATTTCACCGTCTCATCATCACTTATAAAAACAGTGCCGCTGTTTCCTTCCCTCTGTATGTCTGCTCCCAGAGCTTTAACAGCAACTTCCAAAGGCACATAGGCTTCATCCTCTATGACCTTTAGGCCGTCGCTGCTGTTTTCCCTGCTGAAGCTTATACCCTTTTTGGTACCGGTGGATAGGTGTCTCTCTATTCGAGCAGTATTCATACCGTCATCGACTTCCGTTTCAGCACCCATTTTTTCAAAAAATGTCACCGGCACATATATTTTTCCGTCTTCATCAAAGGCTCTATCGCCTAAATCAATAGTGTCGCCGTTAAGAACCACTCTTACCTGGGCAAATATAGCTTCTGCTCTTTTTTGTATTTCCTCTTTGCCTTCTAGAAGCCTGTTTGCAACTATGGCGACCTGCTGCCTCTCTGCCCCTGCCTTTGCTGAAAAAACACCGGAACCGGTACCCTTCATCAATCCGGCAGAAAGCACAAAATCAACAGATCCTTTGGCCCAGTTGGCTATCTTTCCATGATCGGCAAAGCTATTCACAGATTCAAAGTCCTGGCTGTAATTCAGCATATGGTCTGTCAGTCCCATGGAACGCACCAGCATAGCCGCCATCTGTTCCCTGGTAAGCTCCTGGTTTCTCCCGAAAGAGCCATCCGGCAATCCCTTTATTATTCCCTCCCGGTAAGCAGCTTCAACATATTTATAAGCCCAATGGGTAGAAGGAACATCGGAGAAAGTTGGTTTTAAGGGCACGTTTGTTGTATCAATGCCCAGAACATTTACAAGTATTTTTACCATCTCTGAGCGGGTAATAATATTATGAGGATTGAAATTGCCGTTCTGATCACCGGATATGATACCCCGTTCTGCCAGTGCTATTATGGCTTCTTTTGCATAATTGGAGCTTTTGTCAACATCATTAATAAAGGCTGTCCACGCCGGCTGAGAAACCGCCAAAAGGCTTGACACCACAACACCGGAAAGCAGGACCTTTGCATAACCTGACTTTCCATTGAAAAACTTGCTCACAAAATACCCTCCCTATGTAATGTTCATGCATATCTCAGGCATATGCATCCAAATACATTATATAGGAATTATGTAAACTATACTACTACCAATATAATCCTGCTATGTTTAAGCTGGTAGCTTTTACTAAAATTTAAGGCAGCAAGGAGCTGCAGACCTAATAAGTGCGATAATTTCAAAAGGATTAAGCCCATGATGCTCCTTGGCCTGTTGTTTTTCAGCATGTGCCCCTTTTACTTTGCCTTAGCTTCAAGCTTTTCAAGGATTTTTAAATATTTTTGCTGTACACCTTCATCAGCAGCCGCTTTTTCAAATTTTTCACATTCCTCCTCCACGTAATTGAGGGATTCGGCGCTTAACTTCTTCTCGGCGAAAGTGTATATCGCATTATCCTCTTTGTATATATGCCTGTTCAGCAGATCAGTATAGGCTATGGCATTGGCGATTATATCCACCCTTGAATCCATGTCTCCGTCTTTTACCCTTTTTAAAGCTTCCTCCAGGTTGCTCACAAAAAGCCTGGCCAGATCATGCTCAGCATACATCCCCTGAACAGGTGCCCGGTTTATTTTTTCATCCAGCTTCTCAATCATTTCTTTGAATAGGATGCTTTCCTCCTTGCCATGGTGGTGTTTATCAGCATAATTCCTGATAAAATCAATGGCATCGTAAAAAGCTTCATAATCGACCTCCGCTCCGTTCAGTATGTTTATACACAGCTTTCTTACCACCCCAAGCAATCTTTTTATGTTCCCATGCTCTTCCTTCATCAATTCTATCCCTTTCATAACATACCTCCGATATTTTTTATGGCATGCTTCTAAAATTTTCTCAATGGCATGCCTATTTTTGAGTATAGCTTTCTGAGTATTTTTCTTATAATAATGCTCTAATTGCTCCAATGATTAATTTTCCATCTGCTCATGGCATTTTACTACCGTATTGTTTCAGCATGGATTATGCCTGCCGTATCAAAAATTAGGCGATACCGATTGTCATCCACAGCCACCGGCTATTGCATAATTTCGTTTTCATGTAATAATTTACCCTGTTTTGGTCAATTATATATTGCATAGATTTAATTATTTCGGACCGTTCCTCCTTGTTATTTGGAGAGGAAAGTCAGAAGTGAATTAAATCCAGATATACGAGGAGGTATTGGTATGCCAGACAAGATACTGGTTTGCAAGGATTGCAACGCTGAGTTCGTGTTTACGGAAGGCGAACAGGAATTCTACAAAGAGCGGAATTTTCAGAATGAACCGCAAAGATGCGCCGCATGCAGAAGGGTAAAAAAGCAGCAAAGAAGGTTTGGTGGTAATTTCGGATTTGCCGCCGGCAGAAGCGGTACCGGAAATTTCGGGGGCAGATAGAAGCGATAGGAGCCGGGGATATAAGCTCTCCGGTTCTTATTATGCTCATGCCGGACTCTGTTCAAATTTGGCATTTAAATATTATTGACAACTCGGCTTATCTAATGTACAATGTATAAGCGTGTGCAAATACTGTTATTATATTATCGAGTGCAGCGTTTAATTGAATATTTTTATGGAGAGATGGCTGAGCTGGTCTAAGGCGCACGACTGGAAATCGTGTATACTCACAAAAGGGTATCGAGGGTTCGAATCCCTCTCTCTCCGCCAAACCCCTTGCAAACACTGAGTTTGCGAGGGGTTTTAATTTTTGTTGATAGTAAATATATTCCATGATTTATTCCATTTCCTGTTAAATGGTGACAAATTGGTGCCATAAACTAATAAATATTAATAAAGACTAATAAGAAATTGAAGGAAAATATATCATTACCGCTCTCTATCATGACTTTTTTTCTGAGCCTTCTTTTTTACTTCATTCTTTTCATACGGATGTAGTGTATTATGGTAAGTATCCAACACGACTCTTTTTCTGTCCAGTCTTACATCTACATATTGTGCCGTAACACTGTCAAGGTTTGAAGATATCCCCAACTGCATACCCACGCCCTTTAGGCTACGCCCCAGAATTTGCCCCACAGTGTAAAAATCACCTGTAAGCTGATGCATGTTTGTTGCTGCAGTGTGTCGAAGATCATGAAAACGGATATGTGGCAATTCAAAGCGCCTGAGCAACTGACCAAAATCAGATGATACAGTCTCTCTTCTTAAGGGGACGCCGTTTGGTTTTGCTATAACCAGCCGGTTATCATAATATACAGTTCCGGACAGGCGGCATAATTCCTTTTGGCGCGCCTGTAAATCAAGCTGGCGTTCAAAATATGGCCTTGCTGCTTCAGTTATTGGCAAGACCCTGTCATGGGATTTGACCGGAGGCAGCTCTTCCGGCAGAGTGAGTGCACCGGCCGGTAACTTGAAAGGCAACTGCTCAACTACTTTGAAAGTTCCCTTTTCCATATTTACATTATCCCATCGAAGTCCTAATATTTCGCTAATGCGCAGGCCATACATACCTCCCAGCATAACTATCATTTCCCATTCAGTTCCTAGAATACTGCCCATTAACTGCTGCATTTGCTGTATAGTGTATGGTTCTGGTGTTTTTCCCTGCTTTCCAAACTTGGTAATAACATCATGAGCGGGATTATTCTCTATATAATTGTATTTTCGGGCGGCTTCAAGAGCAACACTCATAATGCGCTGACAGTATCTTACGGAGCTTTGGGATAACCCTTTCTCAAAAAGCTTCTGAAACATATTATCCAGCATGGCAGGAGTCACCTGACGCAGTTGTACATGTCCTATGCAGGGTATAATATGATTATTTATATTGCTTTTATAGCCTGCAAAAGTAGATGGTCTGAGGTTCAGGGCACCATGGTTTTCTACCCATTCCAGCAAATAATTTTGTACAGTTTGCTTGGCCTGCGCTGCTGCTGTGGCAATAAAGGATGGGTTTATTAGCTTTGCTCTCATTTCAGCTTCATGCTGCAAAGCTTCCTTTTTAGTCGCAAAGCCTTTTTTGGCATAAGACTTATAGCCGTCAGGCGTTTTATACTTGATGTTTACGTCATATACCGTACCGGACCTGCCGGTTAAAGTACCGTCAGCATTGCGTTTATTTTTAACTTGCCTTGGAGTTACCGCCATAATTCCTTTTACCTTCTCTCCCACTGCACATTAACCGCAACTTTATTTCTTTCATACCAGTCCCATATTGCGGAATCTGCTAACAATCGGCGGTTACCATTCTGAACATACTCAATTTCGCCTTTGTCCATTAGTTCCCGCAGCTTGTTTTCACCTATGCCTGATATGCGGCTCATCTGCTCCACGGTTTTCAACATGGGCAGATGCCCAATAGCTTTTGCAGTTTGTTGTTTAGTGGCCATACCACCGTCTCCTTTCATAACATTTTTATAAATATATATAATTATGGGTTTATCCGGCGGACAGCGGTTGACCGTCCTCATAGGAATTCCACCTCCCCGTCGGCGACCAGGGCGCACTCTGGGACCTAACCTCGACTATGCGCAAGTATCATTATCCCTCCACATGGGTCATCGCCCATAAATGCCTACCCGCATTTACTGATTGCACTGGCATTTACCGCTCGTACCTTTCCTCCATTAATACCTGAACGATTGAATCCTTCATCATCAATCCGATATATTAGCGGTCAGGTGGTCTTGGCGTACCTGCAATCCGGCTTTCCTTCTCAGGCCATGTAGGGAACGTGCCGGATAGAACAACTATTTTGTTTTCAAAGAGCATTTGAGGGGGTAGTAAATGTCCCTCTATTAATCAGCAGATTTTTTGGGCAAAAATTGCCCCCCTTAGAAAATTTTTTATAAATTTTTGTATGTTTTTCATTGCTTTTCAATGGAATGTCAAGGAGGTCTGTCAAATCTCATATCGCTGTGGCCACCATTACCGTTCTTCCTGCCCGGCGATGCGGCTACCTCCTAAATATATATCTTGAATATATATCTTTCATATGGTATCGTCCGCCTTCATTTTTAGGGATAAGAAACTGATAGTTGGCTCCCCGTAAACGACAACTTTAATATTAATACGTGTTTTGTTTGGGGTATTAGGGGCTATGCCCCTAACAAGTGAATTTGGGAGACAAAATTCAGTGCTTGCTACAACACAAGACAGTTCATTCTTAAATGGAATGTCGATTTCTTCCTGCGAAATAGAAAAAGCGGAGTTTTTGCCCTCCGCCTGTTCTATAACTTCAATTTGCTGTTAAACTGTAGGAAAAAGGGTTAATTGTAAACCAGCTCCGTCAGTACTGACTCTTCTGCTGAGTGACGCAGGTTGTTCATATGTCCCGCCCAGCCCATTGGGTCTATCGTTTTGCCCGGTGCCGGATTGTACTCCAGAAGCTTCGCCGTGATCATCTCTATTCGTTCCTTCGATATGCGGTCAATTTCTTTCAGGTGGCCGTTCAATTTTCCCGACATCATCAGGCTAGCGTATGTTCCTTTCCTGTGATTTTTCAGGTATGCCTTGCGCAGCATCCCATATTTGCCGATGTGCATCTCTTCCTCCGGCAGCACCAGATCCGGTATTAGATAATCGCCCTGCATTGTGTATGCCAACTCCATAATCATCCTTCCTTTCATCTCTGTTATTTATACTTTTATTGTGTCGCACGTTCCGGCTTTTTGCAAATATACGGATTTGCTTATCTTACCTGCCGAAAGACAAAGATATTTCTTTTTCGGCTGGTAATTTAATGGGGGAGGGGTGTGGGGAGGGGGAAATCGCAAGGCAGACGCCAGGCCGGCTTCTATCAAATAGGTACACTACCCCCTTGGTGTAAAATGTTACAGTTTTAATGCTGATATGTTCCTACGTGCAGGATGGCCCGATAGGCTCACCTTGATGTCTGGCATGTATTTTTCGTTTTGTCCGTTCGAGGGAATAGGTCAATAGTAGTTTATATGGAGGTATTCTGTTCGAGGGAACAGTTCAACGGTTTTTATCTGTTCGCGGGAACAGGTCAATATAAGTGTTCTAATCTTGCCGCCCCAAAGCAAATCGATAAAGAATGCTTCCTGTTGCACTCCCAAAATTTTAGTTGTTCTCTATGTATGCTGTCCACCAATTATAGACATCTCTCAACGGTACATCAAGATAACCCAAAGCCTTGTCTTTAATTCAATCTGG
Source organism: Clostridium thermosuccinogenes (assembly GCF_002896855.1). Lineage (NCBI taxonomy): Bacteria > Bacillati > Bacillota > Clostridia > Eubacteriales > Clostridiaceae > Clostridium > Clostridium thermosuccinogenes. The sequence continues at coordinate 4,467,945 of NZ_CP021850.1, forward strand.
CAAACCATAGGTGGCCTCTGCAATGCTGCCAGTGATTGCTGCAAGCGTGTCGTTATCGCCTCCGAGGGAGATTGCGTTTCGGATAGCATCCTCAAAGTTTTTACTTTCAAGGAATGCAATAATAGCCTGCGGCACAGTATCCTGGCAGCTTTCATTGAATTGGTAAGTCGGGCGGATTCCATCCAGAGTCTTACTCAAGTCGTAGCCGTGTTCTCGCTCTATGTGTCCTTTAATTTGTATCTTGTATTGCTCGAGGGTAAAGCGCTCGTTAATGGGATTGCCCATATCATCACCATAACCACCAGCATAGAAACGGCTTATAATAATTGCGTCTGTCACTGCCAATGCTCCCTTTACACCTTCGGGATGGTTGTGTGTTACTTCAGCTGATAGCTTTGCTCTATCCCTGCCAAGTTTAATGTTCATTCTTTTTCGGTGCATTTATAATTAAATATATCATAGGAATTAGTGCAAACACAAACTCCGTGCTAAAGGCAATAACCAACCACAGCTGTAAGTTTGACGGCCAAGGCCATACGATTTGAACAATAAACCTTGATAACCATACTAGAACAAAGAATACATAGAACACTTTCAATTCTTTCATACCTGAAAACAGCTGCTTTTGCATCAGCAATAATATAAGACTAAGCCCGGCTAATAAAAGTGAAAAGCAGAAATTTACATAATTGATGGATTGAATAATTTCAATTGGTGCATCTGGTATATAGGATTACCAACTAAACGAATACGGCGCAAAAAAATGCAGAACACCAACTATACTACTGATAATACAACCAACGTTAAATAGCAACCTTGTAATTACCTTCATTCCCATACCCTCCATATCATACAAAAACTATATTATAATCCTTAATCGTTGTAGGATTATCTGATTGCCAGCGATATACTTTCATGGTTAATCGTCCATTTAGATTAAAAATCTATTCCAAAACATTCCACATGCTTTATTAAAATACCCTTTATAAGCGGCTTTTTCAATGCCTACAATTTTCATCACAGCCCTGCATTGGCAGGAAGTGCTTATCCATACTATTCAGCCTTATATAATAATCATTTCAAGTATTTATCAAAAAAGACAAGGCTTTTTTGGTTTATAAACTCTAAAGTATCATATCCGGATTTCTTATATCCACCACCAAGGATAGCACATAAAATTGGTGATGTTCTAACTAAATCAGTCAATGTATAATGATTGCTGCCCTTAATATAGTAATTTTCTACATTCTCATTCTGGTACATATTTTTGTTTTGAACATACTTATTGTCTGTTTCAATCAAAGGGTAACCACTGTCACTATAGATATTCATAACAGCACTTGAATACGGATCCGTATTCCATATAAAGTCATTTCCGTCTACCCCTGTTATATCACACATATAGGGAGATTCCATAGCGATCACCGCTTTTATATCATCACGCTGCCTTGCAACCCCAAGTACGGCGGAACCTCCGAGAGAATGTCCAGCAACGCCGATATTTTTCGCATTTATTAATGGATAAAAGGAATTGCCGTCTTCTTCGGAGTTTTGGATAAAGGTATCAAGCACAAAATTTATATCTTCGGTGCGAAGTTTCATCCACTTCTTAAAAAGGGCGTAGGAATTTTCTATATCAGAATGGGAGTCCTCTGTGTTTAATTCTTTCATATACCCTGAATCTATGTATATTTTCTTCCCCCCAACTTCTGTACTGAGCGAATGATATGTATGATCGATGCTAACAACCACATAGCCGTGGCTTGCAAGTTCTTTATAGAGCGAAAGGTTGCTTGTTTTTGTTGAAATGCCGCCGTGGGAAAAAACAACCAAAGGACAGGTGTTATTTTCGATACCATCCGAGTCAGGGTAATAGACCAATACCGATAATTCGCGAAAGCTGCCATCACTTTTATAATCTTCCAAGCGTGATGTATCTGTCAGTTCCAGCACGCTATGAGTATAAGAATATTCACCCGTGGTTTTTGTACTTCCCAAATCAGGAAACAACACAACTGCAAATGCAATAAACACGATGGCAATTATAGTGAATATATTTACCACTCTTTTTAACATAACAATTTTGATCAGTTTCTGCCTGTTAGATACAGATAGAAAACTAACTAAAAGAATAATAATACCAAGTAAAATATAACTGTGGTATCCCATAATCTTCCCCCCCATTAATAGATTATAGCGCTAAATCTACAAAATTTCTCCCTAAATATTTACATCCGACCTACTCTGTCAACCTCAAAAATCTCCGAAAAAACATCTAACCTGACCACTCATCAACACTGACATCTAACTCGACCACTCGTGGGGCACTGACATCTAACCCGAGCACTTGACTATCAAAAACCGCTCTTATGGACTTATTTCCGCGAAGCGAAAAAATTTCGTTTCGTTTAGTGGGTTTCACATCCCTGTGCGCTAAAAACCCTGATATATAAGGGCTTTAATCATACTCAATCTTTTGTACGCGATAGAGTAGAACAGTGGGTTTACCACCGTCCCCTCATCAAACCGTACGTGCGATTTTCCCGCATACGGCTTTCCGATATTCTTCTTCCTTCAGCATTCAGCCGCACATATTTGCTAGTCCTGCCTGTTTAGTCAATTCTCTGACCTTTACTGCATTTCCTAGCCTATAATTGCGTTGTTTCTTCCGATTGTACCACCGAGTAAACTTGAAATTTATATACTTATCTATCTTCCATAACCATGGTCTGCTAAATCGTCTGGTATAATAGTTCCTCATGCCAATGATTTTAGGATTGAGTAGCTTCACCATCTCTTCCATACTTAGCAGCAGCTTGCTAGGACTGTTAAATACCTCTTTTATGTTAGCTCTCATTTTCTTCATAGCCTTCTTAGACGGTATCTGTTGTAGTGTCCAGTACCACTGCCAGTTTTTATTTCTAAAACGCTGAAATCTATTATTGAAGCCAAGAAAATCAAAACTACCTTTACCAAAATACATATCAACCAGTCTTGTTTTCTCACTGTGAAGCGTTAGTTCCAGTTTTTCCATAATCCACTTCACAGCGCGCAAGGCTTCTTCTGCATGAGATAACCTCTTACACAATATCACAAAATCATCTGCATAACGCACTAATTCACCCAGATGTCCAAAGGCTTTATTCCAATACACATCAAAATAATTCAGATATATGTTGGACAATAGTGGAGAAATAACTCCACCCTGCGGTGCTCCCAGTATACTTTCACTGTACCATCCGTTTTCCAGCACTCCTGCTTTTAACCAACTATTTATCAGCTTTAATACTCTACGGTCAGTTATTCTTTGTTTGAGCAACAAAATTAGCTTATCATGGTTGATGCTACCAAAATAATCTTTTATGTCAGCATCTATTACCCATAGTGCACCACCTTTGTCGGACACTTCAAATATCCTGTCCATTGCTTGTTTAGCACTTCGTTTCGGTCTAAATCCATACGAACAGGGTTGAAAATCTGCTTCAAACACCGGCTCTATCACTATCTTTGCCGCCATCTGTACTATTCTGTCCTTAATCGTAGGTATCCCCAATGCTCTTTTTCTACCATCTGGTTTTGGAATATAGCTTCGTCTGACAGGCTTACACCGGTACTTCCCAGTCCTCAATTCTTCCGCTATTTCGCCCAGTAGTTTTTCTTCACCGTACGTTTTCACATCATCAATGCTGACTTTGTCAATACCGCCTGTTCCACCATTCTGTTTTACCCGTTTCCATGCTTCTTCTAAGATATCATTACGGTATATCTTGTCATACAACGCATAGAACTTTCTCTTTCGGTCAGCTTTGGCTGTAAGGTATAGTCTGTTTTGGAAGTCTCGTACTTTTTCATGGGTGTTTATAGCTTTTTCGGCAATCACCGGCACCTACCTCCTTTACAGACTTGAATAAAGTTGTGCCCCTTCCCTATGCACAGTTTTGTTGTCTGTACAATCCTTGGTACTATGAGCACTTCTGACTGCCTCTTTGCAGAAAGCAACTTCGCTTTTGCTTATATGCTTCCTCTTTACAGTTTCCTGTGCAAAGTAGGCTCTCTCCAGTTCCGACAAATACTTTCCTGACGTGTCGTTACCTCTACACCGCAGGGTTCTTAGGTATTGCATTTAGGGTTCTTCATACCGTCTTCTGTCTTTGCTGTTGATGTCGCAGCTCGACTCCCTGTTGTTTCCTTTCGGAAATGTAAATAACGGTGCGGCAGTATTCACTTTATGTTACAACCCGCCAGTTTGCCTGCTCCTTACGGAACATTCCGTAACGCTTCAACGCATAGATTACACCATACGCTGGTTACTGACTAAGTAGCTGCCCTACCTTTACCACTGCAGGACTTTCACCTGCTAGCATTTGCCAGCTTAGCTGGACGCACACATCAATACTACGCACTCCACATGGCTCGTGTTGTAGAATTGATGTCTGCAGCAATTTTAAGATCCTTCTGTAAAGCTTACAACATCTCTTAAAACAATCATAAACTATCCCTTTCAAATAAATACAAAAATAATACACCCTTGATATCGTCCATGTTCGTATTACTCATATTCTTTTTTCTCATGATTCCAATTTTTGAATAATTCTTCTTCATAAATCAGCGCTTCATAAGGTGGTTGGAGAAAATCAATAATTAATTTGACAACATCGGTAAAGTCAAGTTTATATTGCAGTATTTTTTTACAAAAATTGCTCCATCTTCTTATAATAATAGAGTCATCAGCTAACCTTAAAATAATAGTGACAGAATCTTTTTCATAAGGTGTGCCCCGGTTGGTAAGGGTTTCATAAATAGCTTCCTGTAATTTTCGTCCATCAAAATTAAAGGTTGTTGCCATATAATATATATCAAAGAAGTCTTTCATCCTGCTTGTAGCTTCCATCAGTGATATGATAGCATCTAATTTTTCTGCCACAGTGGATTCCAATGAATAAGTCAGGATCTTAGGTTCCTCAAATTCCGGAAGTAATACCGGTAAAGTTCGTTCAACTGGCGAAGGTACTACAACATCACCAACCCCCAAATCTATACTAAAAGGGATCTTAACCCTTCCAATAGATCCCATGAGGTAAATTCTAATACCATGGTATTTCTTTATCTCTCTGATAGTTTCTATCCTTCTAATCTCAAACTGTATAAAATCATTTTTGCCAGGCGAGGAAATAATATTTTTAACAAGCTTTTCTACTGCATCCATATCGTTAGGATAATTTCTTAAAAGATAATCTGCATCAACTGTTGGTCTTGCGGCAAATCCACTGATTGAATATAATAAAAAGCCGCCTTTAAGAATGACTTTTTCTTTGTAATCACTTTCTGAAAGTCTTCGAATAAATTCCTCCTGGCAAAATAAATTTAAGAGCTGTTGTAATGGAATACCTTGTTCCTTTGATTTATTTTTAAGTCTCGCTATGACAGAAGCTTCAATATTTCCCATTATAACCACATCCCTATACGAGTTTGCACTTTATTCTTAATATTAAATATTTCTGCATACTCAAACAGCTTTCTTATATTTTTCTTTGAATCCTCTATATAACGGCCAATAGCATTATTAAATACTTCTTTCTCCAGCTTTTTCTCATAACGGAGAACATCGCAAATTGTGCGGTCTCTGTTGTATATCTTTATTTCAATGCCATCTATCTCTATTATATCTACACCAATATCTAAAAACTTTGGTTCAAGATAGTAAGGTTTTATTGGAGGATAATCAATTTTATACTGAGTTGTTTTACTATATCTATCCACAGCAATTTGCCACGCTAGCGGTATGCGATCTGTGTAGCCATAATGGAATAAGGCACTTTCAAGAAATATAACCGCTCGCGGAAATAAACGTGCAATAATTACCTCTTCACGAATAACATAATCTGTAAGTTCATAAAAACCGCGTTTAGTCTTTGTAATAATTCCTTCATTTAGAAGGCTTTTTATCTGGCGACTCGAAAGTCCTAAATCTTTAAGCTCTACAGTTTTTAAAATTCCCCCGCATCTTTGAAATTCCTTCTTCAAAATATCAATTTGTGTCATTTTGCACCTCTCGGCCTGCATTTGTTTTTTAATGCAGTCTTTTAAGTGCATTTTACCACATTATTACTTTTAAATCAAACGATTATTAGTGTGACAGCGTCAAATTCTTTACATCCATTCTGCCTCATCAACCTATGCGTTATCTCAGCCCGCCGCATACGTGCAAACGGGCATATTATTCTCACACTATGCATTGCTGCTACTCTCCGGTAGCCTCAGAGATGAAATCATGCATACAATCGTCCATGTCCATCAAAAAAGAGATCAGGAAGTATTGTCGTGCTTCCGGATGGGTTGCAAGTAGTTCAACATCCTCTGGGAATTTCATTCCTGACAAGTCATACAGGATGCGCAATATAGCCATCATTTCAGCTTCCCGGCCCTCATGGTATAAATGGGTAAAGATAGCCGAAATTCTTTCCATAGCTTCGGTATCATAGCCGGAGAATATCCAGATTGTTTCGAGCAATGGGGCAGTCATCGCCCCGGATATGAGATTGATTTTGTCCCGGCAAATTGTGCCTGATTGGAGTATAATACCCTCATCAAGCAGTAAACTTCGCGTAGTTGTTTTTTCCATAGTGTCCATTATTGCTTCCTCCTTTTCGATTTACTCCGTGGTGCCACGGGTGATAAAATGGTGACATAGCTTACAAAGCGACCTGCTAAAAAGAAATATAGAAAAATAAGATTATATAAAAATATCCGCTTTTTATGCGGGTTTTATCGAATAAGTAATAAAAAGTTATAAAGATATATAAGCAAATATCTACTTATTACGTTTCTGGAAATCGTGTATACTCACAAAAGGGTATCGAGGGTTCGAATCCCTCTCTCTCCGCCAAAATAAAGGGCTACAAGGTTTTACTTGTAGCCCTTTATGATTCCTGTAGCATTAGATATGTGATGGAATTGTGACAAATGTGTGATTCCAGAATTGCAGGTAAAGCTTTAATACTTAGGCAAGAACAGCACATGTATAAAATCATTAATGGTGAGAAGACTGTCAGGGTAAATGAATACACTTTCCTTGGCAAGTGCCTTAAGATTTTGCCCGAAAAAGGCATAGGCTCACCGATGTAGAAAGCTGCTATCGCCAAAGATATCCTGATTTAATTATGTCTCAGAAAACAAAAGAGCGTTTTCTTCTCAAGTCCACAATAACAAAAGAACTAAGAAGAAACCTTTGTAAGGAATATGATTGTGGATGTAATCATGAAAGTATTTGGAACCACAAAGCTGACTTTTGAAGGACATGAAATTGATTTCTCGGAAGAATGGGGAATAGTATCATTTAAGGGGCTATTACAACAGGACATAGGCTTGGATGTGGATAGTTATGGCAGCAGCCAGGAGTTGCTCACAGCTATACAAGCAAAAATATTCAGCTCGAACACGAAAATTTATACTCTTTAAGCAAGGGAGATCTTATTAACCTGTTGTATAAAAAGATTAGCAGGCCAAAGATTATCAGACCGACATTTTCAGTTGAGCATCCTATAGAGACTTCCCCGTTGGCGAGAGCAAATGGCATTAATTCTTAAATTACTGATAGATTTCAGCTGGTTATTAGCGGAGCAGAAATAATAAATGCATACTCTGAATTGGTAGACCCTATGGAGCAGAGGAAGCGATTGGAACAACAAGCTCAATATAATGCCAAGGGTGATGAGGAAGCTATGGTAAATGAAAAAGACTATATATTAGCCATGGAATACGGCATGCTGCCGGTATCAGGATGGGGAATGGGCATAGAGAGATTGGTTCAAGTATTGACCAATTGTGAAAACATTAAAGATTGCATGCTATTTCCGCTTTTAAAACCACTTGAGTATAATGAGATCAGTATAAGGAGCCTCGAAAGATGTGGTTTATATTTAGGTAGCTGTCATGCAGAATTAGAATTTAATAGTTCCAACGTGGTTCCAGAATTTCAGGGAAGCTGTAAAACGTTCAGTGGAATTCCAAGGCAAAAGATGTGTAGGATGCTCAAAATTCAGTTTAAAAAAACACAGCTTACCAACTCTTTAACCCAGGAGCAATTAAAGCATTTCGTATCAGACGTACATGTAAGATGCCCAAAAGTATGTTGAATGAGTTTATTAAAGAGCTAAAAAGCTTTCATTAGAAGATGCTTTGTTATGTAATGAGATGGCCATATCATTCATTAATTACTTTCACAGAAAACTTATATGATTTAGCATAAAAGAAAAAAAGACTGGCTTTACCGGAGTGGATATCAATAAGTTGATGTCATTGAACAGGAAATAAGCTTTAAGATAGCGGTTTTTGTGAAGCTGCCATATAGACATCTGCATGTACGATCCACTCCTTAATCTGCATCTCGGAAACCCCATGTTTATGGAGATAGAGGTAATCAGAAAGGATAAAAATATCCCTAACCAGTTCTCCTTTTTTTCCTCTCCATACATTCATTATCAGAATTATACATCTGCTGCAAATCACAGCTTAAGGTCCACGCCCAGCACCCCTGCGATAACCCCGTCCTCATTAATTACCGGCACTGACAGGGTAAGGCACGGGCTTTTTGTTATAGCGGAAATATAAACCTTTGAACAGAATTCCTCTCCCTGAATGCTTTTTTGGAACCAATCTCTGATTTTTGCATTGGCTATTCCTGCTTCGGGTATGGAGCATAAAAATCTACCCTTGGCGTCATTACTCCAGACAGCTTCTATAAAATCATTATTCTGTATGAATCTGCTTAATTCCGCCCTATGGCTTTCCCTATCCATTTTTTTGATGTGTGGAAGTTCAGCCAGTTCCCTTATCAGCATAAAAGTATCATTTATTTTATTGGAGTGTTCGGAGCTTTCAGAAATCAAGTGCTCCAACTCCGAATTATCCTGTAATTCCATTAAACCTTTTGAAGCGTCATTTAAACGGCTGCCCATTTCAGCCACCTCCATGATGTTTTGCATCTGCTTGAAAACTGCTTTCTTTACACTTTCCACACTTTCCTCAGCCACGCCTATCAGATTTTCAACTTCACATATTTTGCTCACTACATCGCTGGCATCCCTGGCCTCAGTCTCAGATAAAAAGATGATTTTTTTCGCCATGGCCAATAGGTCATGAAAGGATTCATGAATTCTACCGAGCTTATTTTCAATATTAACTGCACTCTTAACTCCCTTTTCAACCTTAATCCCATTTTCGGTGACAGTCTTATGAACGCCTGCAATTTCTCTGTTTATTGCTGCTATAAGACTTTTGATTTCCTCCACCGATTTTTCGCTTTCCTTTGCAAGCTTTTGTATTTCTCCTGCCACAACAGCAAATCCCTTACCGTTTTCCCCTGCTCTGGCCGACTCGATGGTTGCATTCAGGGACAGCAGCCGGGTTTGCTTGGCGATATGGCTGACTGTCTCCAGAATCTTCTCAATATTCTTCGATGCGTCTGACAATTTATCCATGTAATCGGCAGTTATTCTGAAAGTTGCCTCTATTTCACGAATGATGCTGACTATCTCAAGTATTTCCGATTTACTGGTTTCCAGAATCGTTTCTGAATTTATTCCCAAGGACTCAAGTTCAAGAGTGGTATTTCTTGATTCCTCCAGCAGCCGGATCATTTCCCTGACTTCCGTTACCGTTTCATGAATCTTTTCATTAAACATGGCATTTAAATTAGCCATTTCTTCAGTTTGAGCGTATACCTGCTGTGCAAAGCCATTATTCTCATCCAGGTTTATCTGCAATTGCTCCGAAACCGCCCAGATTTTGTTTGATGTTACATGCAGCTCCAGCTTCAACTTTGCCAGTTCTCTTTTCAGGTCATTGATTGACACATCCTTTTGAGCATTAGCTTTAGAACCGCTTTTTATCAGATAGATACCTGTGGCCAAACCCATTGACAGGTAAATAATTATGTTAATCAGTTTTGCAGGAAAGGGCATCAAGAATATTACACATACCAAAATACAGCACATTGCAACAATCATTAAAATTCTTTTATTACTCATACTTGCAGCACTCCTTTGCAAAATAAAAAGCGCTAATACAGGATTTCCCTATATTAACGCCATTGTTAATCCGATTTAAAAATATATTACCGATTTTAGCATATAATAAAATTTATGGCAATCCGTTTTTACATTTAAATCTAAGTTATATTATTATGTTTAATTGAAAAAGTTATTTCCACCCCAAATTCATAGACAGTGGAATTTAGTTTTGCAAATCGCTAGAAATGAGAAAGGTGGAAGTTACTTTTGCAAAGATCACACTGTTCCTATTTTCTTGTGAAAGCTGGAATATTGTCTCTCAAAAAGCTATGATATATATGGTGGTGCCTCTGAAGGGGGTACATATATGCGTGGCTTTAAACATTTGAGTCAGGAAGAAAGAAATATAATTGAACAAAGGTTAATCAGCAGGAAATCATTCAAAAGCATAGCACGCGAGCTTGGAAAGGACCCAACCACGATATCCAAGGAAGTGAAGAACCATATCCAATTTAGGAAAACCGGCTGTTATGGAAGAGTGTTCAATGATTGTAAACATCGTATTGGTTGCCCTGTTAAGCATCTTTGCGGCAGTTTGCGTTGTAGCCGTTATTGTCGCGCTTGCAAGTCTCGCATGTGTTCATCACTATGTCATGAGTATCAACAGGAAATTTGTCCCAAGCTTTCGAAGCCGCCCTATGTTTGTAATGGTTGTGAAGACAAACAGTCTTGTACATTAGAGAAGAGGATTTATTCTGCAACACATGCACAAAGAGAATACGAGACAGTACGCTCTGAGTGCCGTCAGGGTTTACAAATCACTGAAGAAGAAGCGATAAGATTGGATTCCATTATTAGCCCGCTGCTAATTAAAGGCCAGTCACTCCACCATATATGCATTAACCATGCTGATGAAATCATGCTCGATGAACGCACACTCTACAACTATGTGGACAAGGGTATCTTTACAGCAAAAAATATCGATATGCCAAGAGTTGTACGTATGGGCAGACGTAAAAAGGGAAAAGACCAGTTCAAAGTGGATAAAAAATGCCGAATAGGCCGAACTTATCAAGACTTTCTTAAATTTATGCAAGAGCATCCGGACCTTCCCGTAGTGGAAATGGACACGGTAATAGGAAGAATAGGCGGCAAAGTCCTGCTGACACTGCATTTTACTGTCCCACAGCTCATGCTCGCATTCATTAGAGATGCTAATACCTCCCAATCTGTCATTGATATCTTTGATCAGCTTTACCTGGAACTAGGCCCGGATACCTTCCGCAAATTGTTCCCGGTATTACTTTGTGACAACGGCAGTGAGTTCTCGAATCCGTCCGCTATTGAATTCGATTCACATGGGCAACGCAGAACCTGTGTATTCTACTGTAATCCGCTGGCTCCTTACCAGAAAGGCGCAGCAGAAAACAACCATGCTTTGATTAGACGCATTATCCCAAAGGGTACTTCTCTTGATGAGTTTACTCAGCGGGACATAACTCTTATGATGAACCATATCAACTCGTACAGTCGACTGAATCTCGGGGATAAAACCCCTTATTGGGCTTTTGGATTGCTCTACGGGGAAGAAATATTAAGAAGGATGAATGTAGAACTCATCCCGACAGATAATGTCACCCTGCATTCATCCCTTCTTAAGAAATAAATATTAAATAACCAGAGGCACCACCAGCCACAACTCTATAAGCATTTACAAACAGGGTGGAAATTACTCTTGCAAAAAGTTAGTTAATCTTCACACCTCTAGTTTGATATACCCAAAAAAGGGCTGGCCTTGTTCCTCTACCTCATATTTTAACCTATTATTGACTGAAAAGCATTAAAAATTTGCCTAAATAAACTAATCCAAAACCCGCTGAATTACTATTTTTCTCAATGATAACAGCATCCATGGAATTTACTTTTGCAAAGTGGAAATTACCTTTTCAATTGACCGTTATATTATTATCGCAAAAAATATCCCGGCCGTGTAGCTGTTTTCTTGCACCTTAAAATGATTGCTCTATATGGTAACCTACACGAAGGGAACTGCAAATTAATGCTGTGATATAGATATTATGGTTATTTGCGATCTTTAAAGAGATGATTTTTTAAATATCATACCAGTTATTAAATTGCAGAGAGATAGTGTCCCTAAAATAGAAGCGATTCTCATACAGCGGAAATAGAAGAATAACCATATCATTATTTCGTTATAAAATTCCTGCCCTCGCCCTATGGTTGATTTTTCTTCGCATAGCGCGTTATTGTCATCCCTGCAGTTTTTGATTACTCTATATATAGGCCGGCCAATCATTTATTGGGAGAGATTAAAATGCTATACATAGCCGAAAATCTTAAGTCGTATAGAAAAAGTATGGGGCTTACACAGGAGGAAGTTGCGGAAATGCTTTGCGTATCGCCGCAGAGCGTCAGCAAATGGGAGCGTGGGGATACCTATCCCGATATTACACTTCTGCCTGCACTTGCCAACCTTTTCAAAACAAGCATTGATGCTCTGGTCGGAATGGACAAAATCAATGATACAGAAGCGAGAAATGCTATTTTTAAAACTGCACATGATTATTTGAAATCAGGTGACCACCTTAAAGCAGCTGAGGTTCTTGAAGAAGCACTAAAGACATTTCCCAATGATGAGAGCCTGATGTCGGAGCTCGCATTAGCGTTATCCTTTGACACAAATCCGGATAGACTTAAGCGGTCTGTAATGTTATGTGAACGGGTACTGGCCGGAAATCCTTCAGAGAAAGTACGGCATACTACTCGTGCGGCACTTTGTTTCATATATTTAAAAATCGGTCATAAGGACAAAGCTATAGTTACAGCACAGAATCTTCCACATCTTCGTGAAAGCCGTGAGGCCATTGTTGAACAGTTAGAAAAAGAATTAACACAGCCAGAGATAAATGCTTATCTAAAATTCATTGCTCTGGGTGAAGAAGCTGAACAGGACATCATATGTATTGATTTAGAGTAAATATATTTTACGGAAGGATCAATTCATCACTAACTTTGCCAAATGCACAGTTCTTTTCATAACCAACTGCACCATGGGAAGTTGCCTTAGTGCACTTTCCATGGTTGCTAGTGAAATCAAAGCTATTGAAAGGCAGCAGTCTTTTTGCTCTTTTGTATTTCCCAGCGAAGGATTAAATAAATAATTCTCAAAACGCTAGAAATTATTGGCATATCAACAGTTAATCGCTATAAAAAAGCTATAAAATAATGGGAAATAATTCTACCTTTTCAGTTTCATCTTGCCCCGGTCAGGTAACATTAGCCATCCCGTTTGCATATATTGCAAGTTAAGAAACATTATGTTGCAATAGCACTACCTAAGACAAAATGAAATATCATGAAATAATCAGCAATTAGAAGAAAACGCGATGTTTTACCCATTTAGACCAGCAGAAACACTGCTAAATCGAATATTGTGTTAATATCAAGAATATGGTACAATAGGGCGAAATAATCAATATGCATGTATGATTATTTCATGGACTCAAAATGTCATTTATGTGTATTATGCTGTTAATAAAGTAATCATACAAATTGAGCTGTGCAGTAAAATTACAGTAAAATGTAAATATACATACATCTTAATTCAGCAATGACAGAAGGGACAATTACTTTATTAACTGCACAGATAATGCAATATCAGCTAATTAAAAGTTTTTAGTTGAGTTTAAATTTTTGAAAACTCCTTGCGGAGAAAAACATAACAATAAGGCCACCCCAGTGAAGCAGACATAATATAGCTAGCCTGGAATAGCGATTTGATCTTTGAGAAGTTAACATCAAGTGCAAATGCTATTGAGCTGCTGTATGCTTTATAACAAGTATTTAAGCTTGCTCCTGGGGACCATTTAGCTCATAAGGCTTTCTACGCCTTAGAACTGCAACGATGCAGAAAACCGGTTTATTCATAACTACCATCAAAGCAACCTTTTTGGGTTTATTCCGGGACTTTTGATTGCAATACCCTATGGTTGCGGGGTTACATGCCTGCTTACTCCACCTGTTCGAATATTAGGAAGAGCAATTGTGAAAACGTCATGTAAAGAGCATTAACCCCCTATAGATGTCTTGTTATGTATACCGGAACCCCCCCGAACTGCATACCAGAGGGGTAATTTCGAATTATAAAGCCAACTAAATAATGCAGGCTTGCCAAAAAAGCAAATACTCTTTCTTGCAGGTAAGCGACAAGCCTATGTCCATCCCGGTAGGTGATATACACTTTTCCGGAGGATATAATACATGATTCTTAAGGTTTGGGCTGGAAAATATCGGCTAAGTGACCAGGATATATAGTCGGATGATGTGCTTTGTGCTTGATGTTTTAGAAAAGTACGGTATTAGAAAAGCTATGTAGCTATGATTTTATTGGGCTGAACAGTAGCTTCAGTTACTGATTCAATACAATATTAAATTTACAAGGAGGAGATATCAATGAAGAAAAGATTATTGTCCTTTCTTTTGGCGGCACTTATGCTGGTTTCATTGGTAGCGTGCAATAAAAGCAATGATTCCGGCGTAGTGGAACAAGGGCAAGAAACTACTGGAAAACAATCTGCAGATACTGCAGATAAGACGACAGAGAAACAGGGAGAAAAAAGCAGTGAGCCCCATGGCGAACTCATCATCGGAAACACAACGGAACTGTCCGGTGACTGGATTCCATATTTCCAGAACAATGCTGCAGAATATGACATCTACCAGTTGATTTCAGGCTATAGCACAGTTGATATGACCCGCGATATTCAGTACGTAGTAAATGAAACAGTGGTAGAAAAATACGATGTTAAAGAAAATGAGGATGGTTCTAAGACTTATACATGGACCATCAAGGATGGGCTTGCCTATGCCGACGGCACTCCCATAACAGCAAAAGACTATGTAACATCCGTATTGCTTTGGTCCTCACCGGTAATTGGAGAAATGGGAGCACAAAATTCATACGGCCTTTATTTTAAAGGTTTTACCGAGTTCTCAAGAGGCGAAAAGAAGGAGTTCACAGGTGTTAATTTAATTGACGAGAAAACATTTTCTGTAACCATAGATGCAGAAAATCTTCCTTATTTCTATGAATTGGCTCTTGCCGAAGTCAGTCCTACAAAGCTTTCCTTCTGGACAGACGATACAGTAGATATCAAAGACGACGGTAATGGCTGCTACTTTACCGATAACTTTACGAAAGAAGCATATGAACAGAAAATCAATGCTGCAAGAAGAGCAATTCCTCGTCCTTCAAGCGGACCTTACTTCTTAAAGAGTTATGATGAAGCGTCAAAGACTGCTGTTTTAGAGGTTAATCCTAACTTTAAAGGAAACTGGGAAGGACAGAAGCCCAGCATTCAGACCATAATTTATAAGAAGGTAACTGCAGAAACTGCTATAGATGAACTTTCTACCGGTTCAGTAGACCTGTTGACCGGAATGGGCAGTGGGGATGAAATACAGGCAGGTCTTGATCTGGTTGAGTCCGGCGGTTTCGCATATTCAGCTTATCCCCGTGCCGGATATGGTAAATTGCAATTTGTTTGTGACTTCGGACCTACTCAGTTTGTTGAAGTCCGTCAGGCTATTGCTTATCTTTTGGACAGAAACGATTTTGCTAAATCTTATACAGGCGGCTTTGGTTCTGTAGTAAACGGACCATATGGAGAAGCATTCTGGTTCTATCAGGAGACAAAGGATGAACTGAATGAAAAGCTGAATTCATATTCATACAGCCTTGAAAAAGCCAAAGAAGTTCTGGAAAAAGGCGGATGGGTTTATGATAAAGACGGCAACCCATATAAGGAAGGTATCCGTTACAAGAAGCTTGACGATGGAACACTGATGCCGCTTATCATTGAATGGGGCGCTTCAGAAAAGAACCCTGTAGCAGAATTGCTGGTTGTTAAGCTTATGGAAAATCCTGATGTGGCTGCAGCTGGTATGAAGATTAATCAAACAATTATGACTTTCCCAGAATTGTTAAACTATCTGTATAGAGATACTTCACAGGGAGATAAATACGGAGTTCCTACATATAATATGTACAACCTGGCTTCAGGACTCTATCCTGAGTATGATTTGTCAACATCATACACTATTGATCCTGTAATGTATGAGCAGGGATATAACGATAACTTCATAAAAGACGAAGAGCTGGCAAGACTTTCCAAGGAAATGGTGCTGGTAGATCCTAATGATAAAGAAACCTTCAAAAAGAAATTTGTGGATTTCATCGTAAGGTGGAATGAATTGCTGCCTGATTTGCCGCTCTACTCCAACATTTACCACGACTTCTACGCTGAAAAACTCAAAGGCTATGAGCCCAATGACCTCTTGCAGTTGGTTGATAACATTCTGTACGCTTATATAGAGGAATAATCAGCGGTTAGTGATATAGTTTTTATGACTTGATACTATTGATATCTCAGAAGAAATAGGGTATATAAGATACCCTTTTTCTTCTGAGATTAGCTTATTTTATCCATTCATATAATTTTGTTCGGAGGGGGCACAATGGGGAAATATATACTAAAGCGAATTGTCTATATGGTTTTTGTATTTTTCGTAATGTCTTTTGTTTTGTTTTTCCTGTATAATATGATTCCTGGAGACCCTGCAAGAGCCCAATTGGAACCGGTAAAGCAAAAACTTTCCGCAGAGGAATACCAGCAGAGATATGAACAGTTAAGAAAACAAATGGGATTGGATGATCCTCTAGCTGTTAGATACGTAAAATGGATTAGCGGGATAGTGAGAGGCGACCTGGGGAATTCTTCAGTATATAAGCTTCCGGTAATTGAGGTTGTTAAACAACCTCTTAAAAACACCATATTTATAAATGTATTTGCAATAGCGCTGGCACTGGGCATTACGATTCCTTTAGGAATCTACTGTGCTGTGAAAAGAAATTCCATATTTGATAAAATTATACAAGTCTTAACCATCGTTGGATATAGTATCCCCGAGTTTATTATTTGTCTATTATTTATTTATTTGTTTGCCGTTATACTGGGATGGTTCCCTGTTAGTGGAATGAGCACAGCCAATTTTAAGGGAACTGAGTTTCAGGCTATTTTGGATAAACTGTGGCATCTGGCTTTGCCTTTAGGCGTTTTAACAGTGGGTTCCCTTGGGGGAATGACCAGATACGTTCGGGCAGCTATGACCGATGCACTTCATATGGATTATATAAAGACAGCAAGAGCGAAAGGATTGAAGGAAAGAGTCGTCATATATTCCCATGCATGGCGAAATGCTCTCCTTCCGGTAATAACATTGATAATCGGATGGTTTATGAGCGTTTTTTCCGGTTCCCTTGTAGTTGAGTCAATGTTTAACTGGCATGGCATGGGCAAATTCTACATGGATGCGTTGTCAAACCAGGACTATAATGTGGCTCTGGCAATACAGATGTTTTATATTATTATTTCTCTGGTCGGCTACTTAATTACAGATTTGAGCTATGGACTAGTTGATCCAAGAGTTAGAGTAGATCGGTAATAGGAGGTAAGGAAACATGAACACAAATACAAACCAAAACATAGAAAGCAATAAATCGAGCTTCCTTCGCCTCTTATTCATTAAGCTTTTCGGAGGAAGAAAAATTCTTTCAGTTCTGGAAGAGGAGCAGCTGCAAAGTCCCTTCCGCACAGTAGTGAGGAATTTCAGGGACAATAAAGTTTCCATGACCGCACTAATAGTATTTTTTATTATCTTTGCCATAGTATTAATCGCACCTATTTATTTACCTCTGGATTTATCCTACATAGATACGAGCCAGCAGAATGTGGCTCCCGGATTGGATTTCTTAAAAGTTCCCAGAAGCTTGAATGGAAAGGTGCATGACATATCGGTTGGTCCTACTTTCTCGATTGCCACATCAACCGATGGAAAGCTGTATATATGGGGAAAAACTAAGATCAGCAGAACAATTGATGTAAAATATGTGCCTGCCGGCATGGGAAAAATCGTAAAGGTTTCGGCAGGATTTGACCATATACTTGCTTTGAATGATCAAGGCAAACTATTTGCCTGGGGAAGCGACCGGCAGAAGCAGAGTTCTATTCCTAAGGAAGTGACCCAGCTCAATAATATAGTTGATATTAAAGCAGGATATCAATGCTCCGCAGTTCTTACAGCGGATGGCCGCATATTTTTCTTTGGCAACTCTTTGAATAATGATTACAGTGCCGGCCATAAATATCAGGGTAAGCTGGCACAAATAGAATTAACTTCGGATGCAGTGATGGGATTAACCTTTGATGGCCAGGTAGTTTATCTGGGCAGCCAGAAAAACAGCTATTCAAATATACCTGAAAACATGGGTAAGGTAGTGGATATTGCTGCTACTGCTTCCACCATGGCAGCAGTAAATGATCAGGGTAAAGTGTTTGTATGGGGTAATGTTTCCAACAAATGGAATGAAGCTTCAGTTCCTGAGACGGACAGCAAAATAGTATCCATTCAGGGTGGAAGATATCATTACACAGCACTTACTGAAGATGGAAAAGTAATTGCCTGGGGAGCAAATCAGTTCAACCAGTCTACCATCCCCGATGATTTGGAAAAATCAAAAGTATCCAAATTATTTACCGGTTATTTCCAAAATTATGCCGTTTCCGAAGACGGAAATATCAAGCCTTGGGGATTGAAGGGATATCCTTTAGGATCGGATGACTTTGGCAGGGATATATTAACCAGGCTTGTAAATGGCGGTCGAATGTCCATGTCCGTAGGCGCTGTGGCTGTCATTATTTCAACAATAATCGGTGTTATTATTGGAAGCATATCAGGATATTTTGGCGGAGTTGTGGATACCGTAATGCAGCGTGTTACGGAGATGGTAGTCTCTTTGCCTTTCCTACCTTTTATCATGATTCTTTCCGCCTTAATTGGAAATTCCATGACTTCAAATCAGAAAGTCTGGCTGGTTATGGTTATACTAGGGCTGCTTTCCTGGCCCAGTCTGGCGAGGCTGATTCGAGCCCAGGTGCTTTCTGTGAGGGAACAGGAATATGTCGTTGCGGCAAGAGCAGTGGGTGTGAAAAAAATGAATATTGTATTCAGGCATATACTGCCGAATATTATATCGGTCATAATCGTATCGGCAACGTTGGATTTTGCCACCTGTATGTTGATTGAGGCTACACTTTCATTCTTAGGTTTCGGCATACCGGCTCCTCAGCCCACCTGGGGCAATATGCTGTATGGTTCTAATAATAGTATGGTTATACAAAATTATTGGTGGAGATGGGTGTTTGCTTCTATAATATTAGGTATATGCGTTATCTGCATTAATCTGGTGGGCGACGGCTTAAGAGACGCAATCGACCCGAAATCTCAGGAACGATAGGGGGGGATAATAGATGGCACTGTTAGAAGTAAAGGATTTGCATACTTATTTTAAAACTAAACGAGGTACAATACGGGCCGTAAACGGTGTGTCTTATTCGGTTGAAGCCGGTAAAACCCTTGGAATCGTTGGTGAAAGCGGCAGTGGGAAAAGCGTTTCGGCCATGAGCATCATAAAGCTTTTAGATGGAAATGGATACATCGCCGGTGGAGAAATCTTCTTTAATGGAGAAAATTTGGTAAAAATCCCCGTTAATGAGATGGCAAAAATTAGAGGAAACGAAATATCCGTTATCTTCCAAGAGCCTATGACATCCTTAAATCCTGTTTTTACAATTGAAAAGCAGGTGTCCGAACCGTTTATTATCCACCAGGGGATGAAGAAAAAAGAAGCTGCCAAGAAAGTAGTGGAGATGCTTAACCTCGTACGGATACCAAACCCGGAAACTGTGGCAAAGCAATATCCCCATCAGCTTTCAGGCGGAATGAGACAGAGGGTTATGATTGCAATGGCTTTAGCGTGCAGGCCAAAGCTCTTAATTGCCGATGAACCTACTACTGCTCTGGATGTTACTATTCAGGCGCAGATTCTGAAATTGATGAATGAGCTAAAAAAAGAGATTGGAACCTCTATTTTATTTATCACCCATGATTTAGGAGTCATTAATGAAATGGCGGATGATGTTGCCGTTATGTATTGCGGTGAAGTGGTGGAAAAAGCTCCTGTAAGAACAATATTCGGCAAGGATACCCGTTATTCCCATCCGTATACGGACGGTTTGATGTTTTCCATACCAAGGCTTGATACTCCCACCGGCGTAAGGCTCGAAGCAATACCCGGTTCAGTACCCCATCCGTTGGATCTTCCCGAAGGTTGCAAGTTTGCACCGAGGTGTAAATATGCTACCGATAAGTGCAGGGAGTTTGCACCAAAACTGGAGGAAGTCGAAAAAGGACATCAGGTTCGGTGTTTCTATCCTGAGAAAGGGGTGAGGTTCAATGGATAAAAAAGACAGAAAGGTGCTGCTTAGCATTGAGCATTTAAAGCAATATTTCCCTATTAAAAAGTCCAATGTGTTTTCAAAGAAACAGCTCTATGTAAGAGCTAATGACGATATCTCCCTGGAAATATATGAGGGGGAGACCATAGGCTTAGTTGGAGAAAGCGGTTGCGGTAAATCAACCCTCGGCCGCACCATATTGCAGCTGTATGACCAAACCGATGGTCGTACAATATATTACGGACGGAGCATAGACGAACTGGCTCCAAAATATGTTTTGGACATCTTAAAAAACCTGGTTTCAGAACGGCGCAGATTGGCGGCATTGCAAAAAAAAGAGGAAGCAGCGAGAAAGTATTATGAATCCCTTCCAGAAGGCACTGACGAAAAATACATCGCCTTGGATAAGCTTCGAATTTCAGAGAAAGAAGCCAGAAACCTGTTCCTTGATATGGTTCAGCTGATTGGGGGATTCTTTGTAGCTGATGACTTGGCTTCCATATCAGAAATTTTAGTGCGGGAGTACAGGGAAAGCGTTGATGTTTGCAAGTTAAAAAATGAAATAAATAATGACAAGGTAGAGCTGGAAGGCTTAAAATCTGTTTTAAAGGAAAAAGGCAAAAGCGATGCCGAAATTGAAAAGGCAGTAGAAAAAGCTAAAAATCGAATAGAGGAAAAAGAAAAGCAGCTTGTTAAAGAGGAAAAAGAGCTGGAGGATGTACGGGCAGAGATAGAGCGGCTAAGAGACAAATATCGCTCAAACCCGGATTTTGAAAAGTATGAGGCATACAGAAATGAAGGGATTAACCTGGCTCGGTTGACGGAAGAAGAAATGAGAATACTTAGGAAAGACATGCAGCTGATCTTCCAGGACCCATATTCTTCTTTGAATCCCAGAATGACGGTAGGGCAAATTATCTCCGAAGGCTTGCTGGCACATAATATGTTCAGCAGAAGAGATGAAGGTATGCAGGAATATGTATTGGATACCATGGAAAAATGCGGATTGGCTCCCTATTTCATTCATCGCTATCCTCACCAGTTTTCAGGAGGACAGAGACAGCGTATAGGTATTGCCCGTTCCATAGCTTTAAAGCCCAAATTTATAGTATGCGATGAAGCTGTATCTGCGCTGGACGTATCGATACAATCCCAGATTATCAATCTGTTGTTGGATTTAAAGGAACAGGAAAATTTAACATACATGTTTATTTCCCACGACTTGAGCGTTATCAAGTATATCAGCGACAGAGTAGGGGTTATGTATCTGGGTAATATTGTGGAGCTGGCTGATACGGAAGAGCTTTATTCCAATCCGATGCATCCATATACTGAAGCTCTGCTTTCTGCGATTCCGACTACGGATATAGATTCCAAGAAAGAGACGGTCATTCTTGAAGGGGACATACCAAGCCCTATTAATCCTCCTTCAGGATGTAAATTTCATACCCGATGCAGGTACTGCACCGATATATGCAAAAGGTCGGCACCTGAATTTGAAGAGGTTAGCCCAGGCCATTTTGTGGCTTGCCACCATAAGTTGAATAATAGAAAAACTTGATTTAGAAAGGCTTTGATGCAGATATGATGTTCCAAAAAAAGATAGACAGGAGTATGAAGTGGCTGAAGGAAAAGAATAAAGCTCTTGATAAAAAAGCTGAGGAATGGAGCGAGGGTAAAAAGGAGCATAACGATTTAAAACTGGAGGCAAAGGACATAATTGCCATAATTCTTTCAGCGCTTATGATTTTCGGGCCGCTTATACTTCTCTTGCTTATAATCGCGATTTGGGCAGGTATATAATTAAGCGGAAATCATGTCGCACCTAACAGCCATATATAAGTTTAGAGCCATATCTCTCCACCGGAATCAAGGCTTTTGGGATTTTATCCCGAAAGCCTTGTTTTATTAGCCTCCCCAGCAGTATTTGAAAACAAGCTGAAATGAATTGGAGCACTACAATATAGGAAAATTGCCTGCTAATAATATTACTGCCATGCATTACTTCTAAGTTTTGATACCCCTCCAGCTCCATTCCTAAACCAAATAATGCTTATATGCCATCCTTTTCAATCAAGTAACGCCAGTACCTTTTGGGAAGAAGCCTTTTATGAAGATCAGGATTGAATCTTTCTTTGATGGTAACGCTACTATAAAAATGCTTCCATAGCTCCTGATAGGTGTTCTCTTCCTCATCCTCCTCAGGTATTTTATCCAGATGTGCGTCGACAATTATCCATTCCTCTTTATTATACAAGGCTGCCCGATTCCTTCCGACATCGTGGATTACCCAGCTTTGGTCAGCAAAACGCTTGGAAAAATGGGGCGCAATCAGGGTCAATATGTCATTGTCGGGCTCAATAGGAGCATAATATATACCGCCCCGAAGCAGTCGAAAGCGAATAAAACCCATCATCCTGTGAACTTCCAGGTCAACCCTCTGCCTTATTTTATGTACCTTTAACACTCTATCGTCTGCAAGGTATGAGTCTACCTTGGCCCCTAATTTCCAGCCAAGTTTCAGGTATTCATATATTATACCGGCATTGTTCTCCTCCCTGTCGGCAAGATAGACCCGGTAAACATTATCCAGAGCCTCGGGAGAAATCTTACTGCTGATTGAATGATAAACCCTTTTTGCTTTTTCAATGTCTGTATCTATCGATACATACTGCTCCAGGAAGCTTTGCTGTAATCCCCTGACAGATGCTATCCTTCCAGGCTTTTCCCGTCTTGAGAAAGCTTCGTAAATTGCCGTAAGCAAGCCTTCAAAAGTCCCGTCATATATATAGCAAGTCATTTCCCTCATTTTACAACGCTCCTTTTGCTACAATTCTCCGGTTATGGACTTAAACCTCTCCGCCCGCGGAACTATATTTGCCAGCTCCCTGCCGGGAATCCCTCCGCTATAGATCTCACGGCCTCCATGTCCATTATATTCCGGAGGTAAAAAGGATAACTGCTCATATTCCGGAACCGGGTAATTGTGTTTGGAGTTTTCTTCTGCACTGCTAAGCAGGAGGTTTTGATAGATAAAATCGTCATTCAATTTTATTTTGCAATAGGATTTTCCCTTGCAGGTAATAAAATATTGGGCTCTTTTCAGCACCACTCCAAACTTTTTAATGTCCTCAAAGTCAAGGGAACTTCTCCTTCGTGCAGTGATGATCCTCTGAGCGGATTTTACCCCTATACCCGGCACACGCAGCAAAGTCTCATAATCACATTTATTTATTTCTACCGGAAAAAGATGAAGATTCCTTAATGCCCAGTCACATTTTGGATCCAGATACCTGTTGAAATTCGGATGATCTGCCGATAAAAGCTCATCAGCGCTGAACCCATAAAACCTAAGCAACCAATCTGCCTGGTACAGCCTGTGTTCACGAAGAAGAGGCGGCTTGGCGATCTGTGGAAGGGCAGGATGGTTTGATACCGGAACATATGCAGAATAAAACACCCTTTTCAAATTATATTTCCGATATAAGGCTTCGCTGAGTTTCAGGATTTTGACATCGGTGTCCGGTGTAGCCCCCACAATAAGCTGAGTGCTCTGCCCTGCCGGCACGAAATATTTAACGTTTTTACTCTTTTTCATACTTTCCTTATTTTCCTGTATCATTGAACTAATATAGGACATGGGCCCCAATATCGTCTCTTTATTTTTCTGAGGTGCCAGCAGCTTCAGGCTGTCATTGGACGGAAGCTCAATATTTATGCTCATGCGGTCCGCATAATGCCCTGCTTGTTCTATCAGCTCACGACTCGCGCCAGGTATTGCTTTAACATGTATGTATCCGTTAAATCTGTATTCTTTCCTTAAAAGCTTCAGTGTCCTTAGCAATAGCTCCATGGTGTAGTTCGCGTTTTTATGTACCGCAGAGCTCAAAAACAGCCCTTCAATATAATTGCGCCTGTAAAAATTGATGACTATATCGGCTAATTCTTCCGGACTGAAAGTGGTCCTCGGAATATCACTGGATATCCTGTTTACACAATAAGCGCAGTTGAAAACGCAGTCGTTGCTCATCAGCACTTTTAAAAGCGATATGCAGCGGCCATCAGGGGTAAAGCTGTGGCATATTCCTCCTGCAAAGCTGTCTCCCAGCCCTCCTGAAGTATTTTTTCTTGAGCTGCCGCTGGAGACACAGGATACGTCATACTTTGCCCCTTCGGCGAGTATTTTCAGCTTATCCAGTTTACTCATAGAATTAGCGACTATCATTTCCATAATTCCGCACTTCCCAAACCTATCTTATGAATCTTCTTGAGCTCTTCATATGTAACTTGTACCATCTGGGTAATATTATACCATGGAATTTTTGCGTATGCAAACATTTGTTCGGTTTTATGAGAGATAAGAAACAACAATTGAATCCGGTGAATCTGCAGAAAAAATAAAAACCTGTAAGCTATTACCCTTACAGGCTCTTATTTTTTTTTGGCGCGCCCAGTAGGATTTGAACCCGCAGCCTTCTGATCCGTAGTCAGACGCTCTATCCAATTGAGCTATGGGCGCATATTAAGAAGAACATATAATATATTAATACAAACAAAGAAAAAATGCAATAGGATATTATGGAATTCATCATTTTCCTGTCTGATGCATTTATAAGGACAAACCTAAACTTACCTCAATTATTTCCCTGCCGCCGTTCATAAGGTTTATTCTCTTTTGTAATAGGCCAAGCTTATATGATATAATTAGATTAATATGGATGCCGCACCCTGAAGTCAAAAGCTTAGAAAAGTGCGGCATTCCATATCGGCCGGAGTTAAGCCATATACCATTTGAAATCCAGGAATGTATTGTTTATACTATTGAAATGAGGTTGTTGCCGATGAACATAGAACCATATAAGTCCATATTATTTTCTGACACGCTTGTGCCTGACATTTTCATAAGCGAGCATCTCCCTTCCATGGATGGGGATTATGTAAAAGTGTACATATACTGTCTGTTTTTATGTAAATATAATAAACAGATTTCCATTGAGGAGCTTTCAAAAAAGCTCCAGATAGATGAGCAAAAGCTGAAGAATGCATTCACTTACCTGGAAAGTGTCGGGATTATAACCAAAAGCAAGGATGACATTGTACTTGCCGACCTTAAAGAGAAGGAAATAAACAAGCTGTACAGGCTCAAAACTACATCTACGCCTGAAGAAGCTGTATCAAACTCGGAGAAAAATAAAAAGCGCAGTGAAACCATAACCTCAATAAACAATACATATTTCCAGGGTGTGATGCCCCCTTCCTGGTATACTGACATTGACGCGTGGTTTGACAGGTATAAGTTTGATGAAGATGTAATGTATGCCCTTTTTCGCCACTGCAGCGAGCATAAGGTTCTTACCAAGAGCTATATTGTGAAAGTTGCTGATAATTGGTACAACAAAAATATCAGGAACTATTTCGACCTGGAAAAATATCTGGAAGAATACAAGAAATTCACCGACATCCGCGGTAAGATATCAAAAAAGCTCAAGCTGGGCAGGAACCTTACCGAATACGAGGATGAATATGTTGAGAAGTGGACAATGGATTACAAATACAATTTTGAAGTAATAGACCTGGCGCTAAAGAAAACTACAGCAAAAACAAATCCCAACTTCAAGTATATTGATGCTATACTTACAAGCTGGTTTGAGAAAGGCTTGCGCACGCGTGAGGAGATAATCTCATATGAAAAAAGCGTCAAGGCGTCGTCCACCAAAACCAATACAAAAGAGATACCTGCGGCTCAAATACCTCAGCATGCCAATTTTGAGCAGAGGGAATACGATGACGATTCCTACGGCAATTTTTTCAGCAACGTAGCAAATGACAAAAAGGCGGGAAGATAAAATGAACACCAGTATACATAATGCTATAAAAAGTGAATATGAAAGACGACAGAAAGAAGCATATGACAACCTGATGTTCAGGAAAAAAAAGGCATACGCCGAAATAGCCGGCCTTGAGGCCATTGAAGATGAAATTCACAGGACCGGTCTGAGATACAACAAAATGATACTGCTGGGAAAAACGCAGGCCGATGATGCTGTATCCGAACTGCTTTCTCAAATTGACAGCCTAAAACGGAAGAAGATACAGCTGCTTGTTGAAAACGGATACCCGGAGGACTACCTGGAGATTAAGTACAGCTGCCCCAAGTGTAAGGATACAGGCTATATTGAGGGAGGAAGCGGTGCAGTCAAATGTTCGTGTTACAAGCAGCAGCTGATCAACCAACTGTATAGCTATTCCAATCTGAAGCTTACAGAAAGGGAGAACTTTTCAACCTTTAACGAAAATCTATATTCGGATAAAGTTGATAAAGCGAAGTATGGAATAGGGATTTCTCCCCGGGAGAACATATTGAGGATAAAGGAGCGATGCCTGAAATTCATAGAAAATTTTGATTCTCCCGATGAGAAAAATCTCTTTTTCAGCGGTCCTACCGGAGTAGGCAAGACCTTCATGTCCAATTGCATAGCAATGGAATTGATGAAGAGAGGGAAAACCGTACTCTATCAGACTGCTCCTATCATTTTTAACATCATAAATGAGTATAAGGTAAGAGCTTTCAATGATGACGATTTTCAGGATGAAAGCTACAAGAGCATTTTTGATGCCGAGCTTTTGATAATTGACGATTTGGGTACAGAAACCCAAAGCGCCGCAAGATATGCAGAATTACTGACAATCCTTAATGTACGCCAAATGAACAATCTTCAAAGGCCATGCAAGATCATAATATCAACCAATATCGGTCCTAAGAAGCTGTATGAAATCTATACGGAAAGGGTGGCCTCCAGGATCATCGGGTGCTTTGAAGGCCTTATGTTTGTGGGTGATGATTTAAGGAAGAAGCTATAGGCAAAGTCTCTAGCCAATCCTTATTAATCTGGTCAGAGCCCTCGCAATTTCCGAGTTGATGCCCATAAGGCTGAAACCTTCCGCTATGTATACGATTGCTGTAAATATTAAACCGGGAAGCAGCCAAAGCATGCCTGTCTTTCCAGTGCCGGAGGTTTCTATGGGACGCCTGTGGACTTTGTCCGATGTTATCCTGACCAGTGCTATGATCAAACCTACAAGTATCGACAAGCAAAACGCCAGTATGAAAAACCAGACGATAAAAACTGCTATAAGCTGTCCTGCAGGCATGTTGAAGAGATCCGAAAAATAATCCCCGGCATAAGGCTGTGCGTCTATGCTTCCAACCCCTTTACCCTGCATCGCCTGCATAAACTTGTTTGATAAATACGAGATGACTACGGCTATGGAATTGTTGGCAAAATGGGCAAACATGCCGGCATACAGTGAATTAGTCCTGTAGACAATAAATCCTATCAAAGCCCCCAAAAGAAATGTTCCTAAAAACCTCTGAAAATCCAGATGGAACAACCCAAAAAGCAGTGCGGTAATCAGGATGGCTTTCTTTATCCCCAGCCTTTCAAACCCGCTCTGCAGAACACCACGGAACATGATCTCCTCACAAAGCCCGGCAGAGCCGCCTACAATCAGCAGGTTGATGATAAGCTCACCGGCATTTGAAGCGGTAGGTACGCTGGATACGATTACCTTGCCAAACACCTTGCTTATAAGCGCCAGATTAATGATGTTTAGCACACCAACCACAGGTATCGCAAATACCATTATCAGAAAAATTATAAACAAGCTCAAAGGGCCAACCTTATTAAGCCTTAAAACTTTCCGCATATCGTACTTGAAAATAAAAAGCAAAAGCAGAGAAGGCAGCAATACAAGAAGAAATTCCGTAACCAGAAGACCGGGATAGAGGGATTGCTTCTGAGCCCAAAAGCCTATGTACAGAAGAAATAGAACCCCTAGGGAATATAATATGCTCACCTGCGCTAAAGTAGGCGTCCTTACATATCCTGTATCCCGAAGCTCCCCATCGGTCAGGGAAAATTCTTTGTATAAACGATTATCTTCCATTTGATTCCTCCATATTTAAGTTGAAGTTTATGCTTCGCCACCGTCTGGTTTATCGGAATGATCCGTTTTGCCTTGATTAAACTGTCCAGGATCCATCTCCCAATGGCTGACATAACCCCCATGGTTGCAAAGCACAAATTAAAGTTGTTAATGATGTTCATATTTTCATATCTGAACATCTAATTAATTCTTTTGCTTTCAAGGTTTTAATTGGAAAACAATTACTGAAAGGCCTGCTTCCATTGATGTACAGAAAATCAACTGATAAATCAGCCAAATATAACTTCTTGGTTTTAGCAAGCTTTTCCCATTCCTCAAGTGAAAGTTGAAGCATCCTGAAAGTCGTTGTTTTCCAATATAACAATATTAAAACTAAGCAATGCCTATATTAAATAATACATTTACTAGGAAAAATATGCAACAAAAAACCGGGGTATTCCCGGTTTTCTGCATATACATCGACTACAATCACATGGTCAGAATACCATTCGGGGTATTGACGATCATGAGAATGTTTTCCTCCTTGCCGGTCTCAGCATTTATATAAACTATGAAATCCCTGTTGTTCAGCTTGCCCTTAAACTCATAGGTGAACAATTCGGTTCTGTAATCCGTAGGGATTATTGCCAGACCTGAGCTTTTTATCTCGACTTTTGAACTGATCTTGGCCCTGGCCTCTTCTTCTGTGATGGCAGGCTTCGGTATCTTCCTCTCCGTGTGGGACGAAAGGTATCCTTTAGCCTCAAAACCTAATATTTCCCCATTATCCAGCGCAACCTTGACCTTGATCAGGTCCGGATATATTACCACTCCATCCTGCGTATAGGCATAGTTGATGGTAGCCATATTATCTTCTTTCAGATAATATGTATCGGTCATGTTCTTAAAGCCCTGCTCTTCAAGGAATTTCTTGCCGGCAGCCTTAGCCTGGTCTATGCTTAAGCTTGCCTTTTCAACAGGCCTGTTATAGAGCATGTAATATGGATGCCCGCCCTTTTGGGTAATGTCAATTGTCGCAGTCTGATCCTCCGGCTTGTTTTTAAATGTAACCTTGTAACTGTATGTCTTAAATGGTTCAGAATCGTTCTTGGATGTATTGGTCACACTCTGCACCTTATCCTTGCCGAAGAATTTGATTACCCTTTCCTTTGCCTGTTCAACGCTTATGGTATCGCCGGTTAGTCCTTTGGGTTTTGCGTTTGTCATATGGTCGGAAAAGGGGCCGTCATAAATCAGAGTGGGGTATTCCTGAAAAGTTTTATCAATGTTTTCAAACTGCTGTTTTGTCATGTTGGCAGACGTCCTTTGAAAAACAGGCGTTCCCTTTTGTCTCAGTTCGCCCCACTTTATCCTTCCTGCGCTTATGTCGCTCTGAAGCTTCTCCAGGCTATCCCTCAAGGAAACTGCATAGCCATAGAGCTTCTCTATCGTTTCATACTGTTTATCGCTTAGAGCTTTGCCCTGCATATTCTGGTTATTCAGAGAATAGGCCAGATCTCCCACCTGCGTCAAATATTTGGAGGTATTCTCCAGGGCAGGAGGGCTTATGGGAAGCTGTCCAAGATTGGTTTGGGCAAGGTTTGCTTGTCTCCATGCTTCCTGCATTATGCTTGCGGTCTTAGTAGTGGACGAAGATATCAAAGATTTGGCCAGGAGCATCTGAACATTATCTACATAACCTATCATGTCATAAAAAGCCCTGTTATATTGGTTGTCCAACTCCTGCCTTAAACTTGCAGCGGTTTTGTACTGATATATGCCCCAGCTGGCCACAGCCGCTAAAGCTACTATAACGATGCTGTACATTTTTCTGTCGGATAATCTTCTTTTAAAATCCAGCAGTTTATCTCTTAATCCCAAGATTACACCTCCATTAAAGATCTATATTCCGAAATGATGCTTGCCTATTGTTTTTATTATTTTCCTGCTCCAAATCCATTTGCTGGTTGCTGTAGCAGGATTCCAGTAATAAAGGCATCCATTGGTAGGATCCCATCCATTCAGAGCGTCTCTTGCAGCTTTCACCACCGTCGAATTAGGGTCGATGGGGACATTTATTTGTCCGTCGGAAACTGCAGTAAATGCACCCGGCTGGTATATTACACCGGCGATGGTCTTTGGAAACCGCGCATCCCTGGTTCTGTTCAATATGACGGCTCCCACCGCCACCTGACCTTCATAAGGCTCTCCCCTGGCTTCACCGTTTATCGCCCGGGCGAGAAGCTGCTCATCGGATATATTTTTCCCCTGAGCATGTGCTGCTCCGCTTTCGGTTATGCTCGTCAACCCCATCGCCAAAAGTGTGTCAAATCCTGCTATGCCGGTAACCGGAATATTGTTTTTCTTCTGATATTCCTTTACTGCCTGGAATGTGTCGTCTCCATAGTAACCATCTATTATGCCCCTGTAATATCCCCAGTTTTTAAGCCTCTGCTGCATTTGCTCCACTTCTGCGCTTGCATGCCCGGGTTTTAATTCCATTCGGGGTGTTACAATGACAGGTTTGTTATAGGTAAACACTGAAAAGGTTAAATATACCAGTAAAATAAAAGCACAGGTGTATTTCAGCTTCTTTAAAATACTATCCCTCCTCCCG
Organism: Clostridium thermosuccinogenes; assembly: GCF_002896855.1. Classification (NCBI taxonomy): domain Bacteria; kingdom Bacillati; phylum Bacillota; class Clostridia; order Eubacteriales; family Clostridiaceae; genus Clostridium; species Clostridium thermosuccinogenes. The sequence continues at coordinate 4,498,874 of NZ_CP021850.1, forward strand.
CGATGACCATAAGAGTCTGATTATTAGTTGAGCAAAGCTTAAAAAGCTCTGATATAGAAATAACATCTGTCCAAACTTTGCAGACTCTGTTGAAAAAGCTGTCATTACATATAAAACTAAGCTCCGGCCATCGATGAAACTCAAAGTTAAGCTTAAATTAAACACTCATTAAAATCCAACGTCCAAACTTCATCGATATACGGCGAAGCCTGCGGTATCCATACCTCAGGTTATATTTTTTGTTTTGCATGTGAAAAATATGCATATATAGAAGCCAACACTAAAGTTTCAGTAAGAATGGTATATTTCACTGAAATATAGTCAATCATTGCAATATCAGGATCATTAGAGGCACGCTGTGCATATCTTTTCATACGCCGTAGAGCTTATTTCAGAACTAAACTTGAAGTTACAGGGAGTTGTCAGAACATGGATGTATTGTTTTTATCGGTCTCAACAGGAGGAGGGCATTTAAAAGCCGCAGAAGCCATCAAAAATGTGGTGGAAGAGAAATATCCCGGCTCGAGGACATTAATAGTCGATACTTTGGATTATATAAATCCTGCGGTCAACAAACTCATTGTGGGAGGTTACCTTGGCCTTCTTAAAAGCACACCCCGTGTGTACGGCAAGCTGTATGATCTGGCGGAATCAAAAGAAGGATTGCATGAGCTGTATACCGCAGCCAACACCCTCCTTGCCATAAAGCTTGGAAGGCTCATAGATGATTTTATGCCGTCCATAATAATATGCACTCACATTTTTCCTCTCCGCATGCTTTCATGCCTAAAGCGCAGGGGAAAAGCCAAAATGCCTGTTGTTGCAGTGATTACGGATTATGTAAGCCATTCTTTGTGGGTCCACAATAATATAAATGCCTATATTGTTCCCAATGACCAGGTAAAAAACGAGATGATAATGAGGGGAATCCCGGCCGAATTGATATATCCCTGCGGCATACCGATAGACAAACGCTTCGCCAGGAAGAAAAACAGGGATAGCCTGCTGCGGGAGCTGGGCCTGGAAGACAGGTTTACGGTTCTTATAATGGGCGGAAGCCTTGGGCTGGGGAAGCTATACTCTGTGTTTGACGCCCTTTTGAACAGCAGCAGGGACATTCAGATAATAGCCATCACCGGCTATAATGAAAAGCTTAAAAAGCAGCTGGAAAGCATCAGCTCAATGTCTGATAAAAAAATCAGAATTTTCAGCTATACCGATAAAATATCAGATCTGATGGACATATCAGACCTGATAATCACCAAGCCTGGTGGCATGACATCTGCCGAAGCGCTGGCAAAGGGGCTGCCCATGCTGATCACATCCGTTATTCCAGGGCAGGAGGAAAGAAATGCCAGGTTCCTTGTAAATAACGGCGCGGCAGTCAAAATATCCGACCACAGCAGCATTAACAGTGTCCTCGATAACATTATTGCAAATCCGTCCTGCATTGAGAGCATGAGAAAGAGGGCTTATAAATTAGCCAAACCAAATTCTGCCGAAGATATAGCTGCCTTGCTGGAAGAGCTTTCGCAAAAATATATGGCAGAAGCTAACTGAAAGCATGATTTGCTTGCGGGAAGTCAAGGTTCAAAGCCGCTATCCACAAAGTATTTATGTGGTTCTGTAATAGAGAACCACGAAAGATGGAAATAAGAGCATGACAAATTCGGGAAGCGCTTTTTTAGTATCTGAATTCAGGATATCAAAAGAAACCGCTAAAAGTAAACGGCATTATATAAGCCTTACTACATTAATATCCTTCCCGCACACCTCTCTGGCAATATCCACCTCTCTCCCCTTGCATGTAAAGAGGATTATTTGCCTTTCCTCCGACAGCTGATGCAGAAATTCCAGTGTTTCCCGTGTCCTCTCATCATCATACTGGGCAAGGATTTCATCCATAATAAAGGGCAGCTTTTCACCGGTTGAACCGATCAGATCAGCCATGGCAACCCTTAAGGAGAGATACATCTGGTCGACAGTACCTCCGCTTAACGCAGGAGCAGCCACTATTTCCCCGGTTTCCGGCGCTATCACCTTGAGCATGAGATTGCTGTCTGCCCTCAAATCCCTATATCTTCCCTGGGATATCCTATCAATAGCACTGCTCATTTTCAAGTTGATATAAGGCATAAAATCCCGCTGCAATTCTTCGCCTGCTTCAATAAGAACCTCCAGCGCAGTATTCAGGGAAGTGTTTATGTCCTCCAGCTCGGACTTTTTTTCATACAGCGCATCGGCCTCTTCGATAATCCTCTGGAGTTCATCATCATCTCCTGCACTTTTCAGGAGGGTTTCTCTTTCCCTTATCTTCAGCAGCGCTTCTTTTATCTCTTCATCAACTTCCTCAATTTCCGCTTCATATATTTCCTCTGCCGGCAGGATACCGTTTGCCTCAGACATCTCCTTTGCCTTGCAGATTCCTTTTAGCTGCTCTTCCAGAAAAGCTATCTTCTCTCGTATGCTTTCAGCTATTTCTTCCAGCTCCTTTTTGCTGCTGCAGGTCATGCCGCTGATGGAAGCAGCATTTTTGCAGTACTTCTGCACGCTTTCCTTTAAGTCGCTTATCCTTTGCTTCGCATATGCAATATTCATATCAAGTTCCCTGCAGCTCCTTACGCCGTGTTTAAAGCTTTTTATCATATCCTCGCTTATTTCTGCCTCGGCATTATCGATTATCCCGGCTTTATGCAGCGCAGCAGCTATTGTCCCTTTGAGGGCTTTAGCTTTGGCTTCGTTATTCTCCAGATCCCTTTCAAGCCTCTCAATATCAGAATTTATAGCCTCAACCTGCCTAACGAGGCTGTTATACTTTTCTTTCAGCACCAAAAACTCTTCGAGGCCGTCAGCCCCGACCGATTTATACATTTCCTCCAAGACCATCTGTTTTTTGATAAGTTGGTCCTTAAAAGCTTTAATATCGGAAATCAAGAGCCTTTTTTCCTTCTGTGCTGCATTTAGCATAGCGGCCACTTTGTATCTTTTTACACTAAATATCAGCGCTGACACAAAAGCGGCGGCAGCGGCGGCATATCCGGCATATGACCCCATTACGCCGGCAACTGCCATGATAACGGTTACTGCTGCTGCAGCAGCAGTCATATATGCATATCTGCGCCTTTTTCTTTGCATCGTGCTTATTTTCTCTTCTACAACATCCTGCCTGCCGCTATTTATTTCCTTTTTTAAATTTTCAATATCCCTGCTGAGCTCCACCGCATCCCTTTCAACCTTCTCATCCATGTAGTTGAAAGCTTTTAGCTTTTCCAGCTGAAGCTCAATATTGTAAAGATGGTTCCTCTTTTCCGCCGCTTCCCTCTCGATCCTGCGTCCATCCTCCATCAAGCTGGAAAGCTTGACGTATTCCAGGCTCACCCTGTCGGAATCGTCAATGCTGAAAGCACAGAAGCTTATAAACTGCTCCCTGTCTTTTTCAGCTTCATCAAGCTTTGCTTCAGCACATCGCAAAGCCGCCTCATCCGCTTCGATGCTCTCTAAAATCCCGTCCAGCTCTTCTTTGATTTTCCTGTTTTTTATCAATACCTCAGATATTTTAGCCGCTTCTTTCCGCATGGAAAGCTCTTCCCGGCGCGCTTCAAGCATGGCCTTCTTTTCCTGCAGGCCTTTTAGCTCCGCTTCCACTTGAAAGAGGGACTCCCTTTTTTTTGCGATATCCTGCTTTAAAGCCTCCAGCTCCTCCAGCCTGGCATTTACCTTGTCCAGAGGTCTTGTGGTGGTTTTGCCGGTGCCCACGTGGATCTTTAGAGCCTCCTTCAAGGCTTCCTTTGCCCTGTTTAGGGACATGTCCTCAAAACCGGTCTGACCTACATTTATAAGCCTGTTAACCAGCTCTCCCACTCCGTCGTCGCCTATTCTTGATTCCATTTGCCGTACAAAGACCGTTTTGTCAAAACAAAGCTCGCTGACTCCCAGGTGCTTTTCTGCAAAATGCGCTCCTTTTTCCCGGCTCTGTTCAAAGGAATCTGTGATATCGTTGAAATAAGCATCAAATACCCTGGCAGTGTTGGTATGAAAATTCCTTTCAATCCTGAAAAGCTCGCCGTTATCCAGCCTATACAGGAGGGAACCTCCAAAATCCCTTGCACTCCATGGCTTGTATCTCTTTAAGGGCGGAAGCATCCCATCCTTTGAGCTCCTTCCCCCCTTCAAACCGAAAAACATACCTTTTATGAACCATTGAAGAGAAGTCTTTCCCGATTCGTTTTTGCCAAATATTATGTTCAAACCTTTGCCCAGCTCCAGATTCAAGTCTGCAAGCCTGCCAAAACCTTTAACTTCCAGATTCTCAATGCGCATTGCGGCCTCCTGTGATATTGCCTGGTTGCAGGTTTATTGCTGCCGGCTTTTCCTGCCGTCTTTTACACACAAATAATACTAACGGATAATGCTGCTGCGATAGCCATATATGTAAAAGGTTAACGCTGTTGTGGCAGCCATATATATAAAATAATTCCTTATGCAAAAAATCTCATTATGCATAAATTCTTATTCAATTTCCACTTTTCCGCTGTCCAGTGCTTCTATCCCATAGTACAGGGATTTCAGCAGAAGCTCCCTCTGATGTTGATCCTCGGTTTTTTCCATGCGTTGGAATATCTTTCGAGCAAATAATCCCCTGAGCCCAGGTTCCCTCTTTATCGCATCAAAGTCCAGGTCAGGGGCAGTATTGTCTTTTATTTTCATAAAAAACACCCGGTCTTTAAAACAGGATGTCAACTGGCGGGTATCTATCTTAAGTCCGGGTTTGGCATAGCCTTTCAAGGTAACATGGAATAATCCGTCCTTTTCTCCATGCCCGCACCGGTTACCCTCAACAGCAGCCCTGATTCTGTCCTCCACCTTCTCTTCCGTATCGCAGCCGCTTATATTTACATCCATATTGGCATAATATCTTTTTCCGGTGCATCTAAAGCTCATATCCAGGCACCGGTGGCCATCACCGTCCTTAGATATGCTTCCGATATAAACCCCATGCTCACCGGTTTCATCAAAGCCCAAGGGTTCAGGACTTCCTGGATTGTATATCAGCCCATGGCCTCCTATATCATCGGACCTGCCATGGAAATGACCCAGGGCAATATAGTCCATCCCCAGCCCGGCCAATTCGCTGCTGCCTACCGGATTGTACAGGTGGTTATCCTGCCGGAAATCCATATCCACCGTCCCGTGCAGGAGGAGTATGTTTATGTAGTCCTTTTGGGAAAGCTTAATATCCCTGATCTGGGCCGCCTCCTGGCGGAAGTCCTTAAAGCCGATTCCATAGACGCAGGTTTTGAGATCATGAAGGACAACCTCCGGATTGTCCCCGCAAAGTATATGCACATTACTGCTCCATGCATAATTTCTGTAGAAGGAATTGGCCACATAAGGGTCGTGATTTCCCGGAATTATGAATATGTGGGCATGGGGTATTTCGCGAAATTTATCATTTATGTAAGCAATCGTAGACTTTCCGGTGTAATTATGCTCGTACAGATCACCGCTTATAAGCACCAGGTCAGCCTTCTCCGTCTTGGCTATGTCCATTATCTTTCCAAAGGTCTGCCTTAAATCCCGCCTTCTTTCAGAAGCCTTCCCGGTGTCGGCTCCCAGGCTCGTAAAAGGCGCATCCAGATGCATATCCGCACAATGCAGAAATTTTATCCTCTTCATTTGTAAACCCCCATATAGCGCATTCTATGGTATATTCAAACTCAAGATAGTTTTCACTGATTCCAGCAGCCCTGTGCAAAACACACTCTTTGGTGCATTTGAACTCAACCAGCCAAATCTGAATTATCCTATGTCATCCGTCACTACCGGCCTCAATCCCTGACCTGTATAACCGCATAGGCCACAGCATAATTTTCGGAATGGGAGAGGCTTAAGGATATGCTAATATCGCCCAGTTTGTTTAATATCTCCCTGGCTTTGCCCGACAGGCATACATCCGGTTTTCCCTTTTCATCGTTGACCACTTCTATGTCCTTCCAGGATATTCCCTCGCTTATGCCTGTCCCCAGCGCTTTGGACACGGCTTCCTTGGCAGCAAAGCGCGCCGCATAGCTTTTATATTTGGCCGCTTTCCTTGCCTCGCAATAGTCGATTTCACCTTTGGTAAAAACCTTGTCCCGGAAAGCATTCCCCAGCGTGTCTAAAGAATGCTTAATTCTATCTATCTCAATTATGTCAACTCCACAGTAAATGGCCAATACTGCCTACACTCCTTTACTAAAGCCCGATATTGAATATTATAATTATACCATTGTATCCCCAGGCCATGATACACAAAAAGCTCAACAATATTTGTTGAGCTTTCTTGATTATGCTTAATGAAGTTAAACTTTTAAAGCCTCATTCTGTTTTTCCGTCGGTCTTCAAGAACGCTGTCCAGGGCAGCCGCCTCATTAACGGCTGTCTCAAGCTTCTCCAGCATATCTTCCGACTCAATGCTTGACAATATCTGATGTTTGAACATACTTACAGTGCTCTCCATATAATCCAGCTTGGCACTGATTCTTTCAATGTCTTGCTTTTCCTCCTTAAGCCGGTTGATAATCTTTTGGTCCATTTCTATCAGATTTTTGATATCCTCCAGCATGCGAGGGTCCTTGGTAAAGCTGAGCTTTCTGGTATTGGCATTGATTCTGTTGGCAACCTCGCTTACATCTGTCTCCTTAAGCTCCTTGCTTCTTATGCAAAAATTCACCAGCAGTTTGATATAGGATATCACCAGCTTTAATGTCTGCTCAACTATTTTTTCCTTGATATAGCTTTTTTCGCCTTTAAAAAATGAATTCACTATATCGTTTTTATCCTCCATAACCTTGCGGAGCTTTTGAAGATATGTCGCATTTGTATACCTTTTGGCTTCATTGGCAAGCCTCAGGCACTCATAATTCAAATCCTGTATCTGCCTGATCTTTTCCCTTTCATTGAACTTGTCATGGAAATCCTTGCTTAACAGAGTCTTTGCGACAAAAGCCAGGTAAAGCGCTACCGCCGGTAAATAGGTAATAGCTGTATCCGAGCTGACATAACGGCTCAGGTCTGAAGGCAGCAAACCGCTGATCGTATCAGCCGACATTGACGTGATTGCTAAAAACAATAACAGCAACCCAAGATTTTTCAATTTTAAAAGCGCGCTAAACAGCATCCTTAACTTCATACTAGCATCTCATGCCTTCCCATAAGTTTGTATAAATCTAAAGTCCGTCGCGGATATAACTCCGACTATCTAAAGTCAGTTTGTCGTCTTATTCTCTACCTTTTCCTTCACTTCAAAGCCTTGATCCGAACCCAGCATGGCTTCAGCTCTGGCACGGGCTCTCTCCCTTGCGGAATTCATATCCAGCCGCTTTAACTTCAATTCTATGTTGGAGTCATTAAGGGATTCTACGGCATTAGCCCTGGCAGTCTTTCTGTTTACTATCTCCCTTGCCCTGTCCATAGTTTCATTTACAGTGCCTATCCTATTGCTCTTGGAAGTGTATTTTGCATTAACCGAATTTATATTCTCCCTTAATGAAGCCATCTTTGCCTGGGACTTCAAAGTCTTCAATTCATTGAGTTTTGCACTCATTTCAGACTCAAATATCTTGTAGTCCTCCCTGATCTTTGCCACTTCGGCCATGGCATTGTCATAAGTAGCTTTATGGGCCTCGTAGGTAGCCTGGTATTCCTCCTCCTGCATAAGGAGCTCGATAAGCACATCCTTGTCTCCCTGCCTCTGGGCTGCTTCCACCCTTTGCTTTATGGCATTGAGGTTTTTTTCCGCATTTTTCATCTCTATCTTGATAAGTTCTGCATTTGTCTGAATCTCGAGGATTTGCTGTTCGGCTTCCTTTCTGGCCTTTTCTATCTGGTTTTTGATATCCTCAAAAAGGATTTCCGGATTTCTTTCCTCCAGTCCTCCCACAAACATTCCGAAAAATCCTCTTATCATAGCTCCCAATCTGCTAAACAACCCCATTGCTAACGCCTCCTCTTTTTCTCAAAAAGTATTTATCCCATATCATAAATCTATAATTTTATATATAATTATATCTTAAAACAACAGGAATTAACAGGTCTATCAAAAATATATTGCTATTTGTATACTTCCAGGTCCGTCTGGCTGTCCTTGTCATCTATCAGGTGCTTGTACTTTTCGGGCAGCAAATCCTTATCATCCGTTTCCCTTATGGCAAGCATGGTCATATATTCCACCTGCTGGGTGCTGGGCCGGCATTTTTCTATTGCCATGTCCAATATGTCCGAGGTGATGACTGTGCCCTCCTTGTCATCCTCGTTTGCCAGCTCATAGGCTTTTCTGACCACCGTCTCAATCTCCGCACCGGTATAATTTTCTGTCTTTTCAGCAAAGGGCATGAAATCTTCAATGTCTGTTTCAAACCCGTATTTTCGTATGATTATTTTAAATATTTCCGCCCTCTCCGGCGCTTCGGGAAGCAGTATAGGTATCTTTTTATCAAACCTTCCTGCTCTTTTGAGCGCAGGATCTAAGAGGTCCGGCCTGTTGGTAGCAGCAATGAAAATTACTTTTCCCCTATTATTTGTATTACTGGTAAACTGCAAAAATTCGCTGAAAATATTTCTTCCAACTCCGCTGTCGCCGCTGTCTCCCCTTCTGAATGTTGTATCTATTTCGTCCACAAACACTATCACCGGCTGCTGGGACTGAGCCCCCAGAAGACACTTCTTAAAATTTTTCTCGCTTTCGCCCACATACTGTCCCAATATTCTGGACATGTCAATTTTTACACAGTTGAAACCGCTGGATTTAGCCAGGGCATTAACCAGCAATGTTTTACCTGTACCGGAAGGCCCACATAGCAGTATTCCCATGGGAACCCTTCTTAAATCGCCCTTTTTGATAGGATTCACAATGTTCTTCATCAGGTAGTTTTTAGCCTTGTCCATTCCGCCTATATCATCAAAGCTGATTTCCGGATATATGAATTCCAATACATCCCCATATTCTTTTTGCAGCACCGAATGTTTCTTTTCCTTTATGAATTCAAAGCTTATCGGCACATCTTCAGCCTCAGCCCGCAATTTTATATCTTTGATCGATTTCTTGCTAAGGCCGGACGACAGCTTCGCAAACTCATCTATTGTTATATCCGATTTTACGTCGCTACCCTGCAACAGGTATTCTATATACTGCCTGCGCTCCTCCTCCCCGGGCAGACCCACCAGGATCGGCTCCACTCTGTAGGAGGATTTCAACACCTCCCGGCTCACATCCGCCAAATTGTCGGCAAGCATGAATATCGTGCTGCCTACGGATGAAATTCTGGGATTTACAGACCATTCGCAGGCCCAAATTAATGCGGACCTTTCCTCCAGGGACATGCTTCCCACATCCACCGAAGGCAGTATTTTTTCCGTATGGTTTATAAATAAGGCCATCTTCGTGCCTTTCAAAGCGATATCGATATACGGGAAAATCCTTGACGGAAGAGCGTGGAGAAGGTTAACCGCTTCGTTGGACGTTATTTTATGAAATTCCCTTTCCATGCCTCCATCGAGGAATGTAAGTCCCCGAGAGATATCGTAGAAGGCCACTATTGCAAAGTTCCTCTGCTTTATAAACTCCTCATACAGAAATCTGTCTATATAACGGTAATTATCCACTACATCCCGCACATTGAAATACAGCAAAAATTCATGGGAAATCCCGGATTTGTACTTGCTCAAAAATTCATCGTACCACATATGTCAATAATGCCAGGCAGCAAGGTTTTAACTGCTTTGGCATCTCACCTCCATGTTAGTGTAAAATATGCACGAAGCATAAGGCCTAAATTTTTCGATAAATCCCGAATTTGTAACCCGTATTTTGATACAAGCTGTTACTCTTTTAATTATACGTAAATTTATCAAAAAAGTTTAGTTATAAAAAAACTATTTTTTGCACCCTAGATACCTTTAATATAGAGTATAGTACTACACTCCACGTTAAAGGTCAATAGTATTTTCCAATAAATATTTTGCTGTCAAACTGTCAAAACTAAAAAAGATTCCGGTGCAACAACGGTTCAGGTAGCGAAAGGCAAATAATGCCTGAAGCCGGATATCAAAATTATCTACAATAATTAGTTTAAGGAGGATTTATGGAAACTACGTCTTTTAATGTTCCGTCAATCTCATGCAGTGCCTGTGCGGAAAAAATACAGGAAGGCCTTAAAGAAATGAAAGGCGTTGGCAATGTCTCGGTAGATCTAAAAACAAAAATGGTAAATGTTGACTACAACCCTGCTGACGTAAAGCCGCAGGATATTATAGGAAAAGTTTCATCCCTTGGATATGAGGTGTCCCAGTGAGCACCTTTAAAGGATAAAAGGGTAGGGAAAGCTTGCGATTTATACCTGTGCCACAGACAAGCAGGCGCTTTTTGCTTTCTTCAACTTGATCAGGATGTCTCCTGCTTCCAACTTGGTCAGGACCTCCCCTCTTCTAACCAGCAGGGGCTGATCTGATAAAATCATAGCAGCGGTAATATTAGGAGGGAGATTGCACGACCAAACTTGAATCTCTGTAGATGCAGATGCAGATTTGCAGACCAGAATTAACCTGAATTTGAATCGGAGATTTGACAAGTATCGGAGTATAATATATCTTTTGATATTTATACTCCGATGACAACTCACTTTCTTCCACAGGCTATCTTTCAACACCAGCGAAATCCCTGTTATAAATTGTTTTTATGGATGGAATTGAGAATCGCCTGCTCCTGATTTTCAATGTGCTTTCTGGCAAGCATACCTGCCCTTTCGGGATCTCTTGCCTCTATCGCTTCCAGTATTTCGCAATGTTCTGCCACCAATCCCTTGTGAGCACTCAGGTCCTTCATGTAAATAACTCTGAACCTATGCACCTGCTCCCGGAGATTGTTAGTTATCTGCAAAAGCTTTTCATTGCGCGAACAACGGTAAATAAGCTCATGGAACTCCACATCCTTTTTTATGGAGTTTTGTAAATTTTCTTTTTCTACATAGTTGGTAAATTGATTGTTTACATGCTTCAAATCCTTGAGCTCGTCGTTGGTAATCCTCTCCGCAGCCAGTGAAGTTGCAAGACTGTCAAGAGATGCTCTTATCTCGAGAACATCAATTATGTCCTTCATGGAAAGGTCAGCAACCTGCACTCCCCGACGTGGAACCATGGTTACAAAACCCTCCAGCTCCAGCTTTCTGATAGCTTCTCTTACAGGTGTCCGGCTTACGCCCATCTTCTCGGCCAGCTGGACTTCCATCAATCTTTCTCCGGGCTTTAACTCGCCCATTATTATAGCCTCTCTTAAAGTATCGAAAATAACTTCCCGCAATGGCTTATAGTCGTTCAAGTTGACTTTAGAAAGCTTACTTGCCATACCTTTATCTCACCCTAACCTTCAACATTATAGTTTAATACATGGAAAAGTGCCCGAATACTGTTTGTCCAAATTCTTCATGGAGATACCGTAGTAGTAATATACCTGTCCCATCTGTTGCTCTCCATGGCTTCATATGCTCTCATCGCAGCCGCTTTATCAGAAAAAATTCCAAAAACTGTAGGTCCGCTGCCACTCATCATGCTTCCTAAAGCACCCAGTTCCACCAGCTTTTGTTTTATCTCGCCAATTACTTCGTATTTTCCAGAAGTAACTGTTTCAAGAACATTTTTCATGTTTTGAGCAAGCTTTTTAATGTTACCGTTCGCAATACTATTAATTATTATATTTGTGTTGGGCCTGCTTGTCAATTTTTTAACATTAAGGTTTTCATAAACCCAGGCTGTGGAAACTCCTATTTTAGGTTTAATCAAAACTATATTCGTAACCGGCAGAGGATCAAGCTGTGTCAAAATTTCACCAATGCCTTCGGCCAGCATAGTGCCGCCCCTGATGCAAAAAGGCACATCGGCGCCGATGGTTTTTCCGATATCCATTAGCTCCTTTTCAGTCAAATCCAGTTTAAATAGACTGTTCATACCCTTCAATACCGCTGCCGCATCAGAACTTCCTCCTGCCAGACCGGCTGCAACAGGTATGTTTTTATCTATCCTTATTTTTACACCCTTTTTTATTCCAAACCGTTCAATTAGCTGCTCAGCAGCCTTGTAAGCAATATTTCCTTTGTCGTTAGGAACCCAGGGAGCACTGCATTCAATCTCTATTCCTTTTTCAATCACTTCTATAAAAATCCTGTCATGAAGCTCGATGGTCTGCATTACCATCTTAACATCATGATAGCCGTCCGGTCTCCTGCCAAGTACATCAAGAGACAGGTTGATCTTTGCTCTTGCCTTTAGTTCCGTTGAATCCATCATCCACCTCGGATTTTACCAGTTGGTGCCGTAATAATTTGTTTACTTTACGGTTGAAAATATTATATACAAAATACACGTCTATTTCAACAAAAAGTGCTTGAAATTTAAATTTCAAGCACTTTTTTATAAGGCTGATGCAATTTTTAATACATAACGCTTTCCGTTTATTTTGCTTTTTTAGGAATTAATATCTGAAGTCCGGGCGTATTCAGGTCCTGATCGGTGATATTGTTTATGCGCTGGATATAATCCACAGTTGTGTAATATTTCTTAGCTATTTTCCACAATGTATCCCCGGGTTTTGAATAATATACCACAATGCTCGGCTGCTGCTCAAGCCTTTTGCCATCCAGGGGAAGATCCGTAACTCTAACGGTAAGAGGGAAAACAACCTGTCTTACTACTTTTACGTCCACTCCTATAATCAGCCTTACTTCCACTTCTGTTGCCGAAACCATGCTATAGCTGCAGTGTTCTATATCCAAATTAACATCGCATTTCATATCCGGCTCTATACCCTTTATATCTACTGTCTGCCTGAACGGAATCTCCTGTTCCTGGCAGAAAACCGGTCTTTCTCCATCATTGGACAAGTAAAGCACATTATTGTTCACAACGCCTTCAATTATCAATTTATCGCCGGATATCTCATATTCAGACAGCACAGGCCTGCACAATACATTGAATACCTCAGCTATTTCCGGACTTTCATCGCTTATGGTTATTGTATCCTTCAAAACAACCTGTGTTTTGCTTCGGGTTACAACGTCTTCAGTCTTAAAGGGTTCCTTTTCGATATTCAGCCTTACGCTGGGACTGTAAGCATCGGAAACCATTTCTATGTTGCGTTTCTCATACGCTGATGCATACAGGTTTATGACTGCTTCGGCATTTAGAACTCTGAGCTCTCCATCATCATCCTCCACCGGATCAAGCTGAATATTCGCAATGCGGTAATCTACCTCACAATCGGCATTATCAGTAATGCTTGCCAGTTCTATGTACTCCATGAAAGGCAAGCTGAACTCCATGGTCTGGATGCTGCCCTCCTCATCATCTGCTGTGTACAAGGCGGAAATATTCAGCTCTCCTTTGGCAACTGCCCTATTGTCGTCTATTTTATACTCTTTGCTTACTATTTTGGCATCCGTTCTCAAAAGCTCTCTTATGGAGGGCTTTCCTGCCGGAACTTCCAAAGTTTCCTTTATCGTGCAGTCAACTGTGTTATCTCCCAGATAGCAGTTGACGGAAGCACTGTCACGCAAAATCTGCACATCCTCAACCGCCTCAATATTGCTGACAGCACTTTGTTCAGTCTCTTCCATGACTTTTCCGCTGATCTTCATAATGGTTCTGACATTGATTTTCCTTTCATTCTGCATATTGAATTCAATATGCTCTATATCGCACTTTGCTCTGCATTTTGCTTCCGGTACGGCGTTTTCCACGTCCAGTGCATAGGTAAAACTGGATGAGGTGTTTATTCCTTTTACTTCCCTGCTTTCTCCGTCCGGAACATATAGTATTTTATACTGGATTGTCCCATTGACAATAATTTTATCCTGTGCAGCTTCTGCGCTGTTAACATATGCATCTCCATCTAAAAGCAGTATCCGTGAAATATCCGGCTTAACATCGGGCACAATTATATCATTCTCTATAACTGTCTGCGCTGAGTCTTCGCCAATCACATGATTAATCATGACAGTTTCCCTTGTGAGTTCGAGAGACATGGTCCTATCCTCCTCTTGCTTATCGAATAGATTTGAGCATCTATGTAATATATATTGACAAGACTCATAAAATATGCCTCTCGGCGAAATATTGATGAGACAGATATGGCAAAACATAACCAGTAAAATTTCTATATGAATATCGACAAAAAGTTGGCATTAAAATGAACGAATGCTAAGGATATCATATTTTAAAAATTCCTTGCCAAAAAAATAAGAGATCCCATCGCTTTCAGTATATGATTCAAGAGCGTCGGAATATGAATTTTAAGGAAAAGTCTTAAAGAAGAGAGTTTGAATTCCTTTTCTTTAAGAGATGCTACTAGAGGGTCGGTGAATTTTACCTTCCGGGAGTTATATTCTATACACTACCGAATTGTAATTTCTGTATAAAGCTGTATATAACATGAGCATAATAATGGCAAAAATAAAGAGAGTCGAAACAAAATCCCGGCTCCCTTAGTTTTCTATTGTCCCAACACTCTAGCTAACCTGTATTTTTCTATTATCTTTGCAAACTACTACTTCAACTGCTTTTGTGAGTATATCTGTATAGCTGTACGAAACCCTTCTGGTTGTTTCATACTCATTCTCAAACTTTACGATGAAGATGCTCGGATAGGAATTTTCAATAATACCTTCTCTAATAACTGCCTTTTTTCTACCTTTATTGGCTTTCAGTTGAACTTTTTCTCCGATACAGGTTTCTATATCCTTCTTTATCTGAAACAAGTCACACTTTTCTATCATTAAATCACCTCATCTTCTGTTTGTCAATATTATAACACAAAGTTCTTCTTTTGTCAAAAAAAATATATATTATAGCAGGAACAATTTATTTATGTCAAGTATTTATTTAAAAAAAACATTAAGATTGCGGCTCTGTAGGGTATCCTTTCCGTGATTTTCCCCGTGTTTGTAAACCTCCTATGCCCTCCGCACCGGTTATCGTATTGCCCACAACTTCCATTGGGTCCAGAACAGAATTGACATTGGAAAAAGCTATTTTCTGACAAACAAACACAGGGTCCAGAGCATGGATCAGTACTCTGTTGGGAGAACTCGCAAAATTGGCGCCCGCATTGATGATTTCCTTGTACATGGACTGGCATGCGCCTGCAAAAATTATCAGGTTATCCATGTTGCTGTCGAATTTCCTAGCCTGTTTCACTGCTTCAATGTAATACTTGGAATTCCAGTAGCCGTTTACATCCGTCGGTTTGCCTTCACTTTTTATAAAGCCGTCATGGCCTGTCAATACAAGTATATCCGGTCTGTGCTCCTTAAGGAGGTCGTACACAGCTGAGGGTTGGTCCTTTTCCGGGACATGCTTTCCTACTGTCTCTATTCCAAACTCTTTGTACTGCTTGAGACAGGTATCAAGATAATCTTCATCGCCATCTATATGGAGTACTTTGCCCGATTTTGAATACATGCGGGAATCATCATTAGGAGTACCTCTGTATAAAGCTTTTTTTGGGTATCTTCTAAAGCTGCGCGCACTTATTTCCCTGCACTTTCTGGTTACGGCATAATTCTCTTTCACAGTGTATTCTCTTACCTTCTGGTCAGGCACTTGTATAAGGTCGGATTCAGGTGCATCGGCTTCTATCCTGTACATTATACCCTTAAGTATGACGGTTTTTTCTTCGCCGGTATTTAAGATATCCACCACTTTAAAGTAGATATCCTCTCCATAAGATTTTCTGGCAACAATATCTCCTATTTTGATTTCTCCCATCAAATCACCCTTACTCTTCAAAGTTCATTACATAATATGCAAAAATTCGGGTGCTGGTGATTGGGATGCAGTTTATTATACATAAAATCTAAAGCTATTTTATTAAACGACGCTACCACGCCACATTAAAACAACATGTCATACTGCTCCATGAACTTTTTATGGTACTCAATCTCATCTATGACCTCCTGCATTTTAGCCACATAGCTTTTTTCCGACCAGCTGCGCTTGCTGTTGTAATACTTATTGGCTACCCTCCACAGCTTTTGCGGAAACTGGAGCATGATCTTCATGACATATATTTCATCCTCGCTTAAGCTTTCTACTGTCCGGTATTCATCTATTATGAGCTTGGCCTCATCTATATCCCAGTTGCATCTTCTCATCTTCCTTCTCAGCAAATTCGCAAGGTCGTAAACTTTCAGCTCATAACAGCAGAATTCAAAATTGGTGGCATAATAGGTTTCTCCATTTTTGATGATATTGTGATGGGTAAAGTCATGATGGCATATGATGCCTTCTTCCCTGGACTGCTTCACAAGCCTTTCATATCTGGGACTTTCTATAAGCTGGAGGGCATTTTCACCCAGATTATAAAAATATTCAAAGTGGTCCAGGAACATAAAGTCAAATTTGCTTTTACCCTTTTTTGCAATTTTGGCCAGCTTCTTTATCTCATCAAGTCTTTTGGAAAAGTATTGAGGAAGCTTTCCCAGATCATCCCTCGTGAAACTGCCTTCAGGCAGCTTAAAACCTCTTGATGCCTTGTGTATCATAGCAAGAAGCCTGGAAGCTCCCATCATCTCATTCCTATTGTCAAAATTGCACTCTCTTCCATCGACAAATTCCGTTATTATATAATTGGATCCATCTGCGGAGATATAGGGTTTTCCGTTCAGGGTGCACAAGTATCTGTCCATATTGCTGAAACCATTTTTAATCATGTGTTCCTTGACATTATGGATAAATTGTATCCTTTCGGGGAATAATACCGTCTTTTTCAATACCTTTCTCCCATTTGACGTATTGATTATGAATACGTCCTTGTACGGTGCAATGCTCTTAATCTCAAAACCATAGTTTTCCGATATTTCCCTGTCTATGTCATGCATAATAAACCTCCGAGATTCTCCATGATAATTCACTTCATCCAAGGTCAAATAAGCAGCGATAAGATTTGGAACCATTACTGCATATCAATAAATTATATGTGATTAAAATGCAGCATAGTACTACCGTTATCACCGCGACCTGCGTCCCGGAGCAACAGGGAAATTCATCTTACAATTTCACAAGGGATTTAAGTACCGTCGACACCTTTACGGCCAGATACCCCGTAAATATAGAGACAAGCGGCATTAGAGGGAATGCATATCGATCGAAGGCCATATAAACGCAGTGGATAAGGTTAAAATACAGAATAACCGAGACAGGAATGAAATACCTGAAAAATTCGTTGCCCGCAAGCTTCCTGCCGGCACCGCCCTTCATAAATTCATAAGCACCTTTAAAAATAAGGATGGCTATTCCAATGAATCCGGACAATATAATGCAATGGAAAGGAAAAACATGCTCTATACCTATATCAAAAACCCTCTTCCAGTAAAAAGGCACACTCCAAAGCTTAAGGGTCTTGCCCAGCGTATACCATCTTAAATAGCCCCAGAAGTCCTTCTCCAATTCCATCCTTATTCGCTGCTTTACCGCTTTCATTTCATTCTTGTTTGTCTCAAAAGCATTTTTTCCCATCTCATAATGCACTATGTTATCGGGATTCTGCACATAATCTATGTAAGTTCCCTGAAGCATAGGATTGCCGCTGGATGCAGCCAAGGGTATAAACACCCCGTATTCCCTGTAATTTCTTAACCACCATGGGGACATTATTAATGCAAACACTGCCATCATGGACAGGGACCACTTAAGGATTTTATTAAGGCTGATTCTGTGGTAGAGAAAAAGATACAGGAAGAAAAATAAAGGATAAAACAAAATGGTGGGCCTGCATAAAGTAGCAGCTGCCCATAGCACTCCTAACAGCATGAACTTATACAAAACCGGCTTTTTCGAAACTTTGAGGGAATAATGTATCAAAGCACACAAAAGAGCAGTAAAGACCGTTTCAGTGAGAAAATATCCCGACGTTGTTATATTGGGCAAATAAAATGCCATAAGAAAGGCGGAGATAATCCCGGCCTTCTTATCGAATAGGTCTGAGGCCATCAGAAAAATATAAACAATAGTAATGCAGCTTATCAGAGCTTGAATTACCCTGACTGCCTGCAAGCCTGCAAAACCATAGCCCAAAACCTTGAATACCATAGCCAAAAACATGGGATAAAGAGGCATTATGAATACTGTGGGTTCATTGTAGTTATGATATGTAAGAATTCCGTTTTTTAGCAAAGCTACCGCGCTTTTTACATAGTTTAGATCGTCGCTGCCTAAGTTTAGCATGTTGCCATATTTGAAAATCATTATTAATTTTATTGCAAAAGACAAAAGGATGATAACAGTTAAAATGCGGTAATAAACATCTCTTCGAAGCATAAGCCATACCCCCGATTCCAAATCGTCGGATAGTATTCTTCAAAGCTTACCCAAGCTGGTTTATACTATCCCGGAAATTGACGGATCAAAATCGCGATATCGATCCCCGCCGATATATTAAAGGATTGGCTTACACTGCTGAATCTATACCTGAATCTATACGAAGATATTTTTTTGCATAAAAAAAAGGCGCTGGCACCCCCCAAAACACTTACAAACCTTTTAATAATATAGAAAAACACTGGATTTTTATATTAGCTGCCAGCGTCTGCAGTTAATAAAGATAAATAGTGTTAACACATGTATAATGTTATAACATGTTAAACAACTTGTCAATATTTAACACTACAGTTTTTTTAATTTATATAAAAACTACAATTTTGTAGCAATGTATTTGTACAAAATGACAAATATTTTACAATTGCAATAAATTTCAGTTACATTTCTATTAAAATGAGTTAATATTATGATATAGCATGTACATAAATTTTCTGCATAACAGTAAAGGTGGTCTAATGAATAATTTAGGAGAGCTTTTTCGGCATATAAGACTAAGTAAGAACTGGTCTATACGTGAGGCAGCAAAGAGAATGGGTATAAGCTATTCCTATCTTAGTATCCTTGAAAAAGGGATAGACCCGAGAACAGGAAAGGATTCTAACCCCAAGCTTGACACTCTCAGGCTTATTTCTAAAGCATATGAATATCCATACGAAGAACTTATGAAAGCGGCAGGTTATCTTAGCGAAGAAGATACGGGGGATAGAAATTTCGACCTTACTGTATTTATAAGTAATATGAACCTTATTATGGGAGACATGACAATAGATGAGCTGTCCCAGGATATCCATAGAAAAACCGGATACAGCATTAGCCCCAAGCAGATAAGAAGCTATATGAACGGAGACATAGAACCCTTTCCGGGTACTATAAATATTCTTAGCAAGTATGTAGGTGTAAATTCGGATTTTTGGTATCGGTTTAATACAGAAGAAACTCTTGCAGAAGAAAGGAGAAAATACGAAGAGGCCAAACTCAAAGCATCCACAGAACAACTAAGCAGAGACTTTGCAATGTTTAACAGCCTTTCGGAAGAAATAAAGCAATGGGTGGTCCGGGAAGAAAATCTTCCATACCTGAAAGCTGCAATGGAGGCCCAGTACAAAAAGGTGAGCCCGAATTCACTTCATTTGATAATTGATACCCTGGTAAATGAAAGAAGTCGAAAATGATTACTAGCAAAGCCTATTTAGCGATCTTAGTCTTGAATTTCTATGCTTGATCAAAGGAGTGTTTTTATGGCACAATCATCTATTGTAAGTGTATTAACAATAAGCTTTCCGGAAGCAATAGCAATAATATTATTGGGATTGCTTTCTACAGGGAAGTCCGAATATATCCGCAGTAAAATTAATCTGGCTAGGGTTCTTGCAATGGCTGCCTTATCATCTGTAATGTCCTTTTTTATAAGAAAATTAGTAGGTAGCGAGATAGAAAATCTTCTGGTGAGCTTTATTATGTTCACCTTGCTATACATATTTATAATTAAGCTAACGGTCTATGAATCTACGATGGCTTCCCTTTTATCGTTGGTGTTGTTTACAATAGAGCAAACAGCCTGTATTTTGCTCTTAACGGCAATTACGGGACTAAACTTTGAAAATGTGTTAAGCAATGACATTACACTATTTTTATTCTTTATACCGGAGCGTATTGTTGAAGCAGTGCTGATTTATATCTTTATGAAATATAACATTAAAATAATTGATTTTGAAAAAGTAAATTTAAAAAAAAAGGAGTTTTATTTACAACTGTTTGTATATATAATCAGCATATGCACATTGATATTTATAACGAACCTGTTAGCCAAGTTGGCTATTTATGGTGATTTAGATGCCATAAATAATTCCACTAATTCGATACTGGTTAGGATAAACATATACCTTACCATTTTTGTCACCATAGTGTTGACAATAGCTATTAAAAGCACCAATGACTATTACAAAAACAAAAATTCCCTTAGTAATAATGAGTTGAAGCAGAGTTTAAAATATATTTCCAATCTCCTGGAAGAAAAGAATTACGAAGAGTTGAAAGACGCTTTGGATAAGTTAAACGACCATATCTCAAAGCAGTAACAGATTGCTTTAAAAAACTGTTCAACATCATATGAAAGGGGGGGCATGATGATGAAAAAGTTTTTAGCAATTGTTTCAGCTATACTCTCATTAATAGCAATTACAGCAGTAAGCACGGCTTCATTCTATTGGGTTTACCAGCCAAAGGCACCAAAGAGCTTGACAAAATAATCATACCTGATGTATTTGGAAAAAGGGTGCTCAATAAGCATCCTTTTTTCATTTGTTCTATGCGCTCAGCAAAAATTTCAATGCCACCATCAATATCAAACCTGGCAATCCAAGGAAACCAACTACCGCGGCGCTTATGACATTAAGCGCTATTTTAAATCCCCAAAAGCTGCCTATAAAGTTTATCCCAAAGATAACAACCCCGCCCATCAATACTTTGGCCAGCACTTTAAGGACCTGCTTCAGAGGTATAGAGAACATTCTTCCCAGTATAAACAATACTATGATACCTAGTATATAGGCAATCAGGACGCCATAATCCAGTGCCATGACCCCACGCCTCTCCTAAGGATTTCATCAAATCAAAGTCAATCATATCTAATCAATGTCTATTATATATACTACCCGATGGCACACATCCATCCGCACGGAAACTTCAGCCAAGCAAAAATTATTATGTGAATCTTTTGTACATTATTAAATATATAAACTTGACCATAATTTTATTACAAAAAAAATAAAAGGGCTTAAATGAGCCCTTAAAGGTTAACATTAATGCCCTTTTCCTTAGCCTTCTTAAGGAAATATTCATACCTTATTTCACAAGCCTTGATCTTGTATGTATAATAATCAATTAGATCCTCATCATCGGCATATTCAAAATTCCAACTGGCATTTTCCCATTCCATTTTTGCATTTCTAATGCTCTCTATAAGTTCATTATATTCCCTATCGCACATATCGATGTCAGGAACGGTTTTTTGCCTGATGGAAGGTTTCAGTAGCCTAGAAAGCAGACTGCCTTTCTGAGGTTTGTAACCTTGATTTCCATAAGTTTCCGGATACATACAAATTCCCCTTATACTTTTTTACAATAAAGTATAAGCAAAATTTGCCTTTTTTATACATTTATTCTATAAATAATCTTTTTATGCCATAGAATCGGGTAAGACATGCTCCAGTATGTATGGAACTATTAAAATGTATATGCACGGTACCGAATCCTTTTCTCTCTTTGGTTCTTTCCATTGAAGTCCAATCAGCTGCCAAAGCTTATCACTGCTGCCATCCTGCATTGGTCAGATACCTGTATATTGCCATGGTGGTTTCATAACGGAATCTTCCCCAATCGGACCATTTCCCTTTAATATTCAGCAGTGCTTCTCCAACCTGTCGAAGGCCGTCCACGTCCACTTCCTTTATTTCACTTATTTCATCGTCAATAGCATCCGCAAGGAGCTTTCCTCCTTTTTCCCTGAGGATAAACAAATAGGAATAGAACATGACGGTTTCCCCGGAATTTTCGAATTTTATTTTAAGCACTCCGGCAAAGCTTTCTATATCTACCTTCAGTCCCAGTTCCTCTTCCGTCTCCCTGTATACCGCCTGAATTATGTCCTCCTCATGCCCTATCCCTCCGGTAGGAATCCTGAATACTCCATCCGGGTATTCATTACAGGTAACGACAATAATCTTGCCATTTGGGCGTCGGACACAAAAAACAACCTCTCCCCGGCGGTCTTTCTCCACCGACTTTTTTATTTTATTAAAAAAACCTTTGTTTTCATAGTTTATGGTCACTTCTTCAATGTGAGGTTCAGCATTCAGTCTTTGGCATAATTCTATAAATTCCTTATCATTAAAACGGTTCATATTTGAGTCCTTCCTGGTATAAATCTGTTAGGTAAATCTTATATCTTTTTAAGAAGTTTTTCTATAGCAAAATAAAGATTTAATATATATTTAATATAAAGCTTCACGCACATATATAAATTATCGTATTGAGTTTTTTTCAAAAAATTGCGATAATAAAGGGTGTTACATAATGGGAACATAAATGGCCCTAATTCCGTCTATTTATGTAGGGGTTAAGAGAGTATATTACATTATTTTCCTATTATTTAAAATTATTCAATTTTGGAGTGCTAAGAATGCAGAGTGAGGTTCAGAAACAAACTAAAAAAGCTGTATCAAGAAAAGCAATAGTAATAGCTTTGGTTGTTGTAATTATGCTTTCCATAGCCATAACAGCCCAATTGGCTTATTTGATTTTAAGAAACGACAGGGTATACAGCGGTGTATATATTAATGATGTGCATGTAGGCGGTCTTACAAGACAGCAGGTTGCACAACTATTGCATTCAGAATACCGGGATAAAATCAAGGATCTGGAAATAACCATCCATGCCGGAGATCAAAGTGAAATTTTGAAGTTTTCGGATCTGGATATGAAAATTGACGTAGAAGGCACTATAAATGAAGCCTTCAGCATCGGCAGGACAGGAAATATATTTGAAAGATTCCGTGATATTCTGATGGCAAGAAAAGATAATCCTGTCATCAAAGTAGCTTATGAATATGATAAGCAAAAAGTAGACGAAGTAATTGAGTCCCTGTACGAAAAAACCCTCATACCCGTTAAGGAAGCAGATTTGCTTATCCGGGACGACATGGTTGTCGTACGCTCAGGACACCATGGGGAAAACATTGATAAAGATTTGCTGCTGAAAGAAATTGAAAATCATATCTATATGCTGAAAGGCGGAAATATCAATATACCAATTGATATAACCATGCCTGCCAAAATTGATGTGGATGATTATTACAGCAAAATAACCAGAGAAGCCCAGGATGCCTATGTAAAGGTTGAGAACAACAACGTCATTATTGTTCCGGAGGTTGTGGGCAGAAGCGTCAAAAAATCCGACCTTATCAATATAGCCGATGAATTGGCAAACAAGGAAAACACCGAAAAGATTATACCTATCGAACTTGTTGCGCCGAAACTTACAGCAGAAGATATTAGGAAAAACTTGTTTAAGGACACCCTTTATACCGCTTATTCAAGCTACAAAAATGATACGGTGACCAATAGAAACAGGACTGAGAATTTGCGTCTTGCTTCTTCAAAGATCAACGGAAAAATACTGGCTCCCGGCGAAGTTTTCTCTTTTAATGAGACGGTGGGAAAAAGAACCATCGAAGCCGGATATAAGGATGCAATGGTATTCAAAAACGGAAAGGTTATACCCGATATTGGAGGAGGTATATGCCAGGTTTCCTCAACTTTGTATAACGCTGTCCTTTATGCCGACCTCGAGGTTGTGGAGCGCAGAAATCACATGTTTGTTGTATCCTATGTTCCTTACGGCCTGGATTCTACCGTTTATTACGGTCAGACCGATTTCAGGTTCAAAAATTCAACAAACTGGCCTATTATGATAAAAAGCTGGATGACTCAAGATAATAAGCTATATTTTTCTATAATAGGAACTAATGAAACGCCGAACAAAACCGTGGAGATGCAGTCGGAAATAATTAAAACCATACCGTATACTACAAATTATACCGATGACCCCAACCTTCCGGAAGGTGAAACAAAGGTTATACAGACTGGATATAACGGTTATGTTGTAGATACTTACAAAATAATAAAGGAAAACGGTGTGGTTAAAGAAAGAAGGAAAATCACCACCAGCACATACCAGCCTTTGACAGAAGAGATTTTAAGGGGTACAAAAAAAGTTGATGAACAGCCTGCATCAGCGGAACCGGATTCAACCACCAAGCCTGAGTCCCCTAATACAGGTTCAGGCCCAGAAAATCAGCAGCATCCGGATGAGGAAAATGTGCAAAAGCCGGAGCAGAATGTGGAACCAATTCAGGATACTCAAAACATACAGAATACTAACGAGGATAGTTCTCAAAATCCAGGCTAAATCGTGAAACCGGCATCTGTCTTATAAGGTGTTTTATATAGGTGAAAGCTGTATCAAGCAGTTAAAGCTGTATGCCTGTGCAGCTGCGTTAAGAGTCTGTCTTATATAAACTGTGTTCCAAAGGTGCAATAGATTGGTGAAAGGACGAAAGGGTATATGGTGAAAATGAAGCACCATATACCCTCTCTGTTAACCAAGAATGAATCGGTAGATAAAAGCAATATAAATTATGCTGTATTTAGCAAAATGTCAAATAAACCATTAATACAGTTTTCCATCAATATGTGTCTACCTTTGAGGCTCCATTTGTCTTCAGAATGGAGCTTATTTGATCAACCTTGTCATCGTCGGTTCTCATGCTGAACAAAACCCGGCCTGCCTTTATGTCGCTTTCATACTGCCTGCTTCTTTCTTCAGGAATTCCGAGATCCATAAGTCCTCCGACTATTCCTCCCGTTACAGCTCCTGAAATAAGACCTGCTATAGGTCCAGCTGCGGCCACAATACCTAAGCCCGGAATCATCAAGCTTCCTGCTCCCAGCAGTATTCCCGCAACTCCGCCTAAAATACCTCCGGTGACAACACCATCGGATATGTTATCATTGGTGGTCTGGGTACCCATGGTAGCCCCGGTTTTCATGCCACTGTCCAAGTTTGAACCTGTATTATTGCTGTCCTTCGCAACTATGGATATGTCATCGGTTCTAAGCCCTCTTTCCTTGATTTGCCATGCCGCATCCTCAGCTTTTTTGTAATCGGGAAAAAGTGCAACAACTGTCCTTGCCATCAAAGCCCCTCCTTCAAGATTAGTAATTTTTTACATGATTGATTTTGATGTATCAAAGTTAGCTTTGGTTAAATTAAATATGATTATTCATTGATTTGTTTTGGAAATATTGCCAGTCCTTGAATTTCAGCATTCTTTGAAAGCTGCGCAGCAGGAAAACAAACTTTTCCTGTCACCGGACTACTTTTAGGCATGAAAAGGCGTATCGGCAAACCTATACATATGTATGGCACATCGTAAACAATATTTAATATACTTAGACGGGATTTCATTATATAATATTAATTGAATATGATGGCTATTCGGTTTACACTATTAAATCTGGGAGAAATGGTGATGAAGTACAGATATTTGTCAAAAGTGCTTATTTCTTTTATGTTGATTTTTTCACTGATGTTTACATATGTGTCCGCTTCCTCTGATGTGGATATACAAAACGATCGTGCCAAAGCTTTGCATTCCCTGGGGATTCTCAAGGGATATCCTGACGGAAGCCTCGGCCTCGGAGACAAAATTAAACGCTCTGAGTTTTTCACCATGGTGGTGAGAATCCTGGGCCTTGAAAATTCCGACGTAAGTGGTGGGGAACTGCCCTTCAAAGATATCGACAAGTCCCACTGGGCATATAACAATATAAAAATAGCATATAAGCATGGCCTCATAGCCGGAAACCCGGATGGTACCATAGCCCCCAACAATTATATAACATATCCGGAGGTTTTGACCGTACTGGTAAGGGCTTTGGGGTATGAAGAGCCTAAAGAAGGAAAATGGCCGGACAGGATTATAAACCTTTCCGGAAATCTCGGAATGACCAAGGATGTCAATATTCCGGCAAATAAGCAGGTAACCCGTGGGGAAGCTTCCGTTATCATTTACAATACTTTGACGGTAAATTTCAAGTAGAAACTTATATAGACGACTAATAATGGAGTAATTTTTGATTATTTCAAAACCATTGAGCCAGTTTGTTATTGCTTATGTATGAAGATACTCGCTTTTGAGTATCTTTTTTATGTGCAATTCCTTACATACATATTTCTTTTTATCCTGCGCCTTCCGACGCTTGTGCTATTACTGACATTTTAGAATTTCCTTCGGTCTAAAAGTTAATAATTATAAATAGTTTATTTTCATATCATAAATACACTGTTAATATTTATATGAGATAATATTAGCAATCTGATTTGATAAATTACAACTGAAAGGTAGACTCTATGATACAGAATGAGCAAAAATTTAAAATGATATATACCATATCCGTCTTTATGATTTTATCAGCTTTGAATAATGCTGTAATAGGTCTTTTTCCTCCGCTTTTCTCTTCCATAGCCGAAGATTTGAATGCCCATATATCAAGTCTTGGCCTGGTATCATCCATAAATTTATTTGTGACTTCAGCTTCATCGGTGGTATGGGCATACCTCGCCGACAAGGGAAAAAGAAAAAAACTCATAATTACCGGTTCTCTCATATGGGCAGTTTCTGTTTTTCTGACGGCATACAGCAAAAATTATATCCAGCTTGCCATGTTTCAGGTTCTAACAGGCATAGGCCTTGGATGTGTAGGATCCATCGGTTTCAGCATACTTACCGATTCTATACCAAAGCAGTACAGGGGTATGCTGATGAGCTTTTGGGGAGGTGCCCAGGGATTCGGAATAACCTCCGGCGGGATGATGGCATCCTTGATTTCCGCATCCTATGGATGGAGGGTACCCTTCATAGTCCTGGCAGCGCTGGGAAGCGTGTTGATCATTTTGTATTTCTTTATAAAAGAACCCGAAAAAGGGGCTGCAGAGCCGGAATTAAAAGCCCTGACCTCTAAAGGTTATGGGTATGACTACACCATTGAGCTAAGCCAAATACATGATATTGTAAATAAAAAAAGCAATATGTGGCTTATATGGCAGGGTTTTTTCGTGAATATCTCTGCCGGTACCCTCATATGGCTGCCAACCCTATATATTTCTAAAATTACCGCTTTAGGCTACAGCAGCTCTACTGCGATCATCGCTTCAGGTTATCTCTACTCACTGCTTCAGGCAGGAGGTTCAATGTCGGCATATTTCGGTTACCTGGGAGACAGGGCACAAAAGCGCAGTCTAAGAGGCCGTGCTTTTTTGACCTCCTTATTAATTTTTGCCGCCTTTCCTTTATATGTGTCCATGATTATAATACCTATAAAAAAACTGTCCATGCCGGATAGCGGTCACCCTATATCGATTCTTTCAGGCCTTTTTGTTGATTTAATTACCAACCCGCAGATGATTCTAATGCTTATATTGGCTCTGGCCGCCAGTGCAGTCCAATCGGCCAATTCACCCAATTGGCTTGCTCTTATCACCGATGTCAACTTACCCGAGCACAGGGCAACAGCTTTCAGCATAGCAAATCTGGTCAGCGGCATCGGCCGGTCCTTGGGCAACGGATTAATGGGACTTATATTGAAAATCATTCCCGAAAGCATACCTGAACCAACGAATTATGTCATAGCCCTCTCCCTTTTTCAGGTGTTTTTGCTTCCGGCCGGATCATGTTACCTTGCTTTGTGCAAAACCAGCAAAAAAGATATTCTTTCAGCTAGATCCCTTATGAAAAAAAGAGCAATAAAAAAATGATGCCATAAATGGCATCAGTACAGGATCTTTTGAAGAATCCTGCTTGTCCTTATATTTCCCCTTGGCTCTATTTGGTCATTTAAAATCTTTTTATGCCTAAATCAGATCATAAGTTGAATTAAACTATTTAGGACCTATTTCGTATCACGCTCCCACTTTGATATTTTTCTTTCCATGATTAAATAGAAATAGTAGTCTTGCAGGGGTTAAAATCTTTTCCACACCAATCATGAAAATTTTATTTTTTTATCCACATTTTTATGCAGATAACCACACTTTATAAATAAGCTCATTACCATGAAAATAAGAATATTATTTTCATGGTCAATTGACATGAAATATGAATCTATTTTCATTATTGGTTGCTCTTACAAGCATGAGTGGTTGTGCTATATACTCATGAGCAGTTGCTCTGTACACTCATGAACAGCCATGCTACGCACTCATGAGTGATTGCTCTACGCATCTATGAACAGTTGTGCTATGCACTCGTGAGAGGTTGCTCTATACCTCTTTGAGCAGTTATGCTATGCACTCCAAGAGTGGTTGCTCTATGCGCTTTTTGCAGTTGTGTTATGCACTCGTCAGGGGTTGCTCTATGCACTCATGAGCAGTTACGCTACACATTCATAAGCGGATGCTCTAGTGATGATACCAAAGAGGTATCACCACTAGCTTACAATTTTATAGTAGGTCTTTGCAGTCATTGCATACACGATAGTATAGAAAACGGCAAACACCAGGATGGTTATGACTGTACACAATGCAAACAGCGGTATATTGGTAAGATTAAATATATAAAGCAATTTAGTTATCACCTTGAAAGCAAAAGCTATATGAATAACTGCCGCCAACAATGGAAGGAAGAAAACACTCAGCACCTGGCTACGGATGGCTTTCCAGACTTCTTCACGGCTCATCCCCACCTTCTGCATGATTCCAAAGCGCTCCTTATCGTCATAACCTTCAGAAACCTGCTTGTAGTAGATAATCAAAACTGTCGCCATTATGAACAGGATTCCCAGGAACAATCCAAGATAGAACAGACCTCCATACAGACTGTAGAAGCCTTCTCTTTCGGCTTCCGGGCCTTCGACATAGCCTTCTGCTCCTATTTCCTTCATTGCTTTTCTAATTTCTCCTACAAGTTTTATCTGTACATCCCTGCTGCCACTCACATCAAAAGCATAATAATAGGATAGCTCCGGAACATCGGTATTTTCTCCATGAAAACCTTTATATACCTGCTTTATGGCATCAACGTCCTTAACTATAAAGAAATAGCTGTTCGCTGCCATGGCAGAAAGCATCCCTTTAGTAATATCCTTAGTGTCATCGGAGGACAACCGCTCCTTGATGGATAATTCAAAATTACCGAACCTCACGGAATTTCCCGGAATATTTCCGCGATAGGAACATAATAATGCCTCACCTTCGGAAAGAGATATGTCCTTGTTTGCAATTTTATTGTATTCATCGGCGGTAATAAATACAACTATGGAAATATTATCATATGCATAAGAATCTTGGCTGCGGACTGAAAAAACTGCACCATCCTGGATTGCTGCAAAGCTCATAGAGCGGTATCGGACAATATCCTTCTTCTCGGCACCAAACCTGGATAACTGCTCTTCAACGGCCTGGTCCAGCTTCTGCACTTTTTCATCCGTTATATTATCAGCGTCAATAATGATATTTCTTGGATAACGGGTGCGCAGAACATCCTCAATTCCCACATACAAGGAAATAGTGGTAGAAAGCATTACGATAACCATAGTCGATAGAATGCATATGCTGGCAAGCCCTGCCGCATTTTGCTTCATGCGGTATATCATCCCCGATACCGATATGAAATGGCTTGGCTTGTAATAATACTTCTTATTTTTGCGCAGCATCTTCAAAATTGCTATGCTACCTGCAATAAACATCAAGTATGTTCCTATTATCACCAGGACTACAGCGATAAAGAATAAGTTTAGAGCAGCCAACGGGGTTTCCGTCGTCAGAGCAATATAATATCCTATTCCAAGGCATATGGTACCAAGGATCGCCATCAACCATCTTGTCTTTGGCACCTTTTCCCCTACATTGCCTCCTTTTAATAATTCCACAGGTTTTGCCAGATGTACCTGGCATATGTTGTAGATGAGGTTTAGGGCAAAGATACCACCGAACAGGAGCAAGGTAGAAATAATAGCTGACAAGGGCACTTCAAACCCAAAGCCTACGTCAACGGCTATTATTTTAAGCAGCAGCAAGATCATAAGCTTGCTTAAAAGTATTCCTGTCAGTATTCCGGCTGTAATGCTTATGAGAGCGGAAAAAAGGGTTTCAAAAAACATGATCCTTGCCACATGCTTTTTTTCCATACCAAGAATATTGAAAAGTCCGAACTCTTTTTTTCTCCTTTTAATCAAGAAACTGTTGATATAGAACAAAAATATGACTGAAAAAATACCTATTACTATCGAACCAAGGCGTAACATTATCCTCAGGCTCATACTGTCTTTTATATTATCGCCTATATCTCTTGCCACTGCTAAATAGCACATGTTGTAAAACATAGCTATTATACCGATAGATGTCAATATATAAGGCATGTAGGTTCTAGTGTTATTTTTTATATTAATTGTAGCAAGTTTTGGATAAAATAATTTACTCATTTCTGGCACCGCCTGTCGCAATCATTGTCAGCGTATCAGAAATCTTCTGATACATTTCTTCGTTGGACATGGAAGCTTTATATATCTGATGAAATACTTCCCCGTCTTTAATAAACAAAACCCTTTTTGCATGGCTTGCAGCTTTTATGCTGTGGGTTACCATAAGAATTGTCTGACCTTCATCATTAATTTCATTAAACAGCTTCAACAAACCGTCGGTAGCCCTCGAATCCAGTGCTCCTGTAGGCTCATCGGCCAGAATAAGATGGGGATTTGTAATTATAGCCCTGGCTACGGCCGTCCTTTGCTTCTGTCCTCCGGAAACCTCATAAGGATACTTGGAAAGAATATCGCTGATTCCAAGCTTTTTAGCAATGGGTTTAAGCCTTTCATTCATTTCATCATAGGACTTTCCTGCCAAAACCAGGGGCAAAAAGATGTTATCCTTGATGGAAAAGGTGTCCAAAAGGTTAAAATCCTGAAACACAAAGCCCAGGTTATCCCTTCTGAAAGCCGATATTTCCTTCTCTTTGATGGATATTATATTCTTGCCGTTTAGCAGCACTTCTCCACTGGTTGGTTTATCCAAGGCGGCAAGGATATTAAGCAAAGTTGTCTTGCCCGACCCGGACTCTCCCATGATGGCAACATATTCACCTTTATCCACCGTCAAAGACACATTGGTAAGCGCCTGGACAGGGTTTCCTCCGAACCTCGTGGTGTAGATTTTCTTTAAGTTTCTAACCTCTAAAAGTGGCATAATCTCCTCCTGATTTCATATAAAACTTTTATTTTATGTTCACCAATACTACTGCCGGCATAGCATCATAATGCCGGTATAGATATGCTTACCCCATAGGGGGTAAAGCCTTTACAATGAATTAAAAATGTACTTGACATTCCCCATTATAGCAAAGAAAGAAAATGCCCTGCCTTAACTTTGGCTTACATTTTCCCTTTCATTCTTACATTTTTGTAATATTAAATTGCATTATTTCATATCGATGACAGGTTAGAAATGAGTTTCTTTATCAGAATATATACTGCTTTACAGAAAGGCTTAAGAAACCTGCAATATTGCCTGAGACCGAGAATTATTCATACTTCTCCAAACACCATGCCAATAAGCTTCAAAGAGGCAGGTTTCATCAGTCTGCAGCGATATTCACCGTATCCAGTCCTATTTTTACTTTGGTACCCCTGCCGACTTCCGATTCGATTGTAATAGTATGGGATAGCTTGTTCAAAATTCGCTTGCACAGGTACAATCCTATTCCGGTAGATCTTTTGTCCATTCTTCCGTTATAGCCGGTATAACCTTTCTCAAACACCCGAGGCAGATCTTCCTCCTCAATTCCTATGCCCGTATCCTCAATAACCAGTGTAAGGGGTAATACCTCATCCATATAAATGGAGATTTCTCCTGCATTGGTATACTTCAAGGCATTGGACAATATCTGCTCCACAACAAAAACCAGCCATTTTTCATCGGTCAGCACGCTGCAATTAATGCTTCGGTAATTAAGCTTGATCTTCTTGCGGATAAATGATTTGGAATATTTCCTGATGGCCTGTCTTACGATATCATCCAGGGAATACCTTTTAATCATAAGATCACCGCTCATATTCTCAAGGCGCAGGTATTGAAGCACCATCTCCACATACTGCTCAATTCTGAAAAGCTGATCCAAAAGCTCATTATTCGTATCGGAATATTCCGACTGCAAAATCAACCTCATGGCTGCGATGGGTGTTTTTATCTGGTGAGCCCATATGGTGTAATATTCCACCATTTCGTTATAGGCATCATCCTTTTCATTTATAACATCCATCCGATCTCTGTCAATTATTTTGATAATTTCCTGATAGTCTTTTTCAATCAAATCCTTTGCTGCAGGAAACATAAAATCGGAAAGGGTGATTCCGTGCTTCAGCTTTGTAAGAGCGGCATGTTTTTTATAGTAAAGCATAAAGCCTACAGCCTTTGTAATAAAAATAAAGCTTCCTGACAAAAGCGCTGCATAGCCTACCGCTGCCGTCGGCAAAGAATATAGATAAAGTATCAATAAAAATATTCCGACACATATCAGAAATATAACTATACCCGGAATATTTCGTTTTGCGTATGATTTTAAAACACCAAAAAATTCCTTCATAACTACCTCTTAAGTTACTACAAGGGATGTGTTTACCTTAATTCTCAGGCAAAAATCTCTCTGGTAAATAGCCTCATAATCTATTCTATAATATAACCGATGCCCTTTTTTGTCTTTATAAAATCTTCCAGTCCGGCCTCGTCCAGCTTCCTACGCAGCCTGGTAATATTCACCGTCAAAGTGTTGTCATCAATGAAATCATCGCTTTCCCAAAGGCGCTGCATTATTTCTTCCCGAAAAACTGCTTTCCCTATATTCTCCATGAGGATCTGCATGATTTTATACTCGTTTTTGGTCAAATCGATCTTTTTGTTCTGATAAGTCATTGATGTATCACTGAGGTTCAGTACAACCCCTTTATGCTCAATTATGTTTACCTGGCCATGAAACGAATAGGTACGCCGAATCAGAGCTCCCACCTTCGCCGTTAGTACATTCAAATCAAAAGGTTTTGTAATAAAGTCGTCCCCGCCCATATTCATGGCCATCACAATATTCATATTGTCGCTGGCCGATGATATAAACATGATAGGCACTTTGGATATCTTGCGTATTTCACTGCACCAGTAAAAGCCATTAAAAAACGGAAGCATGATATCCAACAGCACCAGATGCGGATTATAACGTATAACCTGTTCCGTAATATTCTTAAAATCGCTTACATTGAAAACATCGTAATCCCATTTGCACAGATGATCTTTCATGGCTTTTGCAATAGCGTCATCGTCTTCAATAATCATAATCTTATACATAAATACAACCCCAATAATAAACTATGTAAAGTTCATTATGCAATCTGCTAATAGAATAATGGAATTAATGAATAACCTCTGATATGATAATTATACCACTTATTTGAAGCCTTTTTTGCACATAATTCTTCTTGATATGCAGATTGAGCAGCATAAGTTTAAAAGGTATTCCTTAAAAATACTTTACATGACCAAGCTTTAAAGGAGATAAGTCCGTAAGGTTTTGCAACAGGACCTATGAAAAATATGATGGCATCCCAATGCCTTGTGTTTTTCTATTTTAATTTTCTATTTTAATTTTCTATTTTAATTTTCTATTCATTTTCCTATTTTATTATAAACATAAATAAAACAGTTTCCCTATCAATTTAGCGATGAGAATTGATACTGCTCTTTCATAAATAACATAAACCCTTAAAATCACCTGAAATTCAAAGGTTTTGTTTAAGTTATAGTCAAACTATCCATAAACTCAAATATATACGATTTCTTCTGAAATGCAAAAAAGCCTGATAAAAATCAGGCTTTTTTGATAAATTTGGCGGAGAAGCAGGGATTCGAACCCTGGCACGCCTTACGACGCCTAACGATTTAGCAAACCGTCCCCTTCGGCCTACTTGGGTACTTCTCCGTATTAATTAAATTATTAAGTATGTGGCGGAGAGAGTGAGATTCGAACTCACGGTAGGCTCACACCTACGCCGGTTTTCAAGACCGGTGCCTTAAACCAACTCGACCATCTCTCCGTATTAATTATGCGACGAAATATATTGTACAATGAAAAAGAATATTTGTCAACAATTATACGCCGGTATTTTTTTCTATCTTTTGATATGCCTATAATGTACTCAGCAAAACAAATATTCTATTTCTATATCTTCTTAGTACAACAGATGAACCAGCAATTCAATCTTCTGTTGTTTCCGACTAATGCAATTCAAACTTCTTCATAGACAAGAGTTCCAATTAACCCAGCAACATGTGCTTAATTATCCCCATTCACATTTCCACGTTCACGTCTGCTCTGAATTAATGGTTTTACCTTGGCTTCAGCTTCCTTCATAGCATCAGCCGCGGACTGCTGGCCCAACCATACCTTGTCCAGCGCAGCGTTTACCACGTCTATGATTCTGCTGAAGTTCTTTACTGTACCGGTAGGTGTAGGAACGCTGTAATTAAGCAGCATGCCAACAATGCCTTCCACATAGCCATCTGGGCGCGATGTAAGTCCTTTTGTCCACTGATCCAGCTTGTCCTGTTCTGTCAGCCATGGAATAGCTACCGGCATCAGATTGCCGTTTCTATACAACGTCAAATCCTGTGCGGGATCATTCAGATATTTGATTAACTGCCAGCAGGCTTCGGGACTGGCAGAACCCTTGAAAATTGAAAGCATACCTGTAACCGCCTGCGTTTTGAGCTCCTTCAATTTTGGCAGCACACCACTTCCGAAGTTGGTCTTTGCAGAATCAAGAGCAAGGTGCACCCACTGGCCGTCAACAGCCATTGCAATCTTTTTCGTCTGTAGGGCAATATCCGTCCCCGGAAGGCCTTTTTCTGCAGTAGGTGCCGGTGAGACATGGTGTACATGAATTAGATCCGCAATCTTTTGCAAAGCTTCCGTGGCTTCAGGCTTGCTGAGTCCGAACTGCCCATCTTCCGTTATGTAATCACCGCCATTGGAATAAATAAAATTACCCCATACTCCCCACCATTTAGGAATATTCAAGCCATATTGCACAATACTTTTTTCATCAAATTCGGGATTCAGAGCATTTCTGCCTTCCTTGTCAATGGTCAGCTTTTTTGCTGTTTCAACAAACTGATCCCATGTCCAGGCTTTTTCAGGATCTGTTGGAGGTGTTTCAACACCGGCTTCAGCAAATAAATCTTTATTATAGAAGATATTGAACACTTCCATTCCTGTACCTACACCTATAATAGTATCTTTATCCAAATAATATAATCCTGTGGGCACAAAAGACGACAAGGGCATTTCGGTATCATTAACTGCTACTTCTTTGAGATTCATAAGTTTACCCTGTTCAGCAAGAGGATAAGCAATTGATGCCGATTCCAACTGGGATAAATCAAGCTGTTCACCGGCTGCTACCATTGTGGTTATTTTTCTGTCATACTGGCCATTAGGAATAATGATGGGTTTTACTTTAATCCATGGATATTTCTCCTGAAATTTTTTTAGAACCTCCTCCGTTGACTTCTTTTCAGCAGCATTTCCCCAACAGGTATAAACAATTTCTACCGGCTCCTTCCCATCCGGAGTTGATCCCACCTTACCATCATCGTCAGTTGAACTTTCCTTTGATGCTACATCCGTATTTTCTTCATTTATAGATACTTTACCTTCGTAACCGGTAAAAGCAAGAGCCAACATTGCACATACCACTAAGAGAAGTGCCACAATTCTAAAGAATTTGCTCATTTGACTTCCTCCTTAATGAGTTTTTGTCAACACAACACCACCTTAAGATATTTCATATAATACTGAAAAAAGAGATGCTCTGAAATTCTAAATTTTTCATAAAAGTGGATTAATATCACAATGGGAGAATAATATTCACCAGTGTTCCATGTCCTGGATCAGATGCAATCTTTACGCCATATTCCTGACCGAACAATAGTTTGATTCTCCTATCCACATTGCTTATTCCTATAGAAGTGTTGTTTTCATCTCTTTTGTCCATCAGTACAGCTGTATCCATACCTTTGCCATTATCCTCAATCTGGAAGTGCCGTGTGCAATTATCGATATATCCACGAATTCGGATCAATCCTTCCGACTCCATTCTTTCAAAGCCATGAATTATGGCATTTTCAACGAAGGGCTGCAAGAACAGCTTTGGTACCTTGGTTAAGTATATTTCCGGTTCAATATCAAACTCTACCTTAAATTTGTTTTCATACCGGACGGACATGATGAAAAGATAACACTGAAGCCATTTTAGATCGTCTTCAAAGTTAACAATATCCTGTTTGTTCCTGACTGTATATACCAGCATATCACAGAGATTGATCAGCATATCGCTGATGTTTTTATTTCCATCTTCAATCGCCATCCAATTGATGATATTGAGAGTATTGTACAGGAAATGGGGGTTCATCTGGAGGTTGAGCGCCATTATCTCTGTTTCCTTTTCCCTTAGTTTCACAGCATAATTTTCTTCAATCAGAGTTTTGATCTGATGGTTCATATCATTGAATTTAGCGGTTAAATATCCCAGTTCATCTTTTCTCTCCACAGGTATGTACATATCAAAGTTGCCGTTTCCGATCCTTTTCATACCTGCTGTCAAGCGTTCGATAGGCTTTGTAATCATTTGGGAAATCACAAAGGCAAGCAGCAATGCAAGGCCAATAAAAAAGGCGGAGACAGATAAAATGGAATATATCATTGAAGGCACGATGCTTCTGGTGAGTTCTTTCATGGGAATTTCAGCAACAGCAATCCATCCGGTAATACCGGAAGTATCGTAACAAACTATTTTCTTATTCCCTTCCGACCCAACCACAATGCTGCCTGTTTTGTTTTTCAGGGCCTGCGATAACCATTCCGGTTGCATCTGTTTGCCCACAAGGGCTTGATCTATATGGGAAACAACATTACCTGAAGCGTCAATCATGTAGAAGACCGTATCCTTGATGGGGATGCTGTCCTGGAAAACATCCCGGATAATATCTTCCTTAAAATGTATAATAAGAACAGGCCGTTCCACAGTGGGGTTTAAAATCGAAAACACGCCATTATCAAAACAAAAAATGTTGAATAATCTTGCGGCGGAAAATACATTACGAACGTCAAAATTGGCGGTTCCCATATTTTTATGCTCAAACATATATACAAAGTCATATGTAGGAACCCAAAACATCTTTCCTCCTTCATTTACCACTCTCTTGTAAAGATCTGACTTTACAAATTCACTGCCAACCAACATATTGAAATTGCTTCCAAAGATATAGTAAGATGTGGCCATCTGGACAGCATATACATAATCGGTAAAGGCAAAATAATTGTTGATAATCCTGCCGATCTTTCGATCCATAGAAAGGATATTTTTTTTATGCTCCTCGACGTTATTGAAAAGTTCAAATAGCTCTTTGTCCTGCATAAGAGCCAAGCTGCTTTCCTGAACTTTTATGAGCTTGGAGTCTAGTATCTCATTCTTGTTTTTAATGATTTGGTATGCATTTTTTGCTGCCATATCCGATACAACTTTAAGGCTGGAATTATAGTTTTGTGCACTGATAAAGATAACGGGTATTACAATAAGCAAGATATTTGATATTAGGAGCTTTGTCCTAAAACTCCAGCTTCCTATTGGCTTTATCACAAATATGACCCCCCTGCCTTACTATATCTTTTGTTTCCAGTGGCTTTGATTTAAGAATTTAAAAGGTATTTTCAAAGTTCATTTCATTCATCATCGGTATTCTTTGTTATGTTATGGCTATGCAATCTTCTGAACTCGTCCGGGGTCATTCCGAAAGTCTTTTTGAATACGCGGATAAAATATTTTGCATCCTTGTATCCTATCTTCTCTGAAATTTCATAAATACGAAAAGTATTCTTTTTAAGAAGCTCTTGAGCATGCCTCATTCGCACATTGAGAAGATACTCAGAAAAGGTCATATTGGTGTATTTTTTGAACAGCCCGCTGAAGTAGTTAACATTAAATCCAAACTTTTCTGACAAAGCTTCCAGTGAAATATCTTCAGTATAATGCTCATTAATATGCTCCATACAGGTTTGCATGATCTTCTTATATTTATTATTTCCATAATCATTTATTGCTTCAATGAACATATCAATGGTTTTGAAAATCTGTTTTTTCAACTCACTGTATTTTTGTGCCGATTCAAAATTTGTCTTAATGCTGCTCACCAATCTTAAAAAATCAGCTTCCGGAAGCATGTTCAAGACAGCTTTAGCAGTGTTTAAAAAAATTATGGTCACCATTTCCTTAAACTGAGAAGGAAGAGGAAATTGTCCTTCAGTCATCCTGACGAGAAGGCGCTGGGAAACCTCATATGCCTGTGCCGCATCCATCCTGCGGATTGCTCCTTCCAGCTCTATTTCCTCGGCATATCTGCTGAAGACCTGACCGGACCTGCTATTTTTCAACTCCGAATATGCAATCATCCAGTTGCTTTCATAAAAAAATTTATAATTAAGCGCCGTAAGAGCGGTTTGATATGCTTCCTTTATATTTTCAGCAATATCTTCATATTTATTTCCCACTCCTATAACAACATCAAATCCATAGCTGATTTTCATATCCTTTACGAAAGAGTATATGCCTTCCGAAAGGTTGTCCGAAAGAACCTTATCTTTTTTTTCCGTCACAATAGTGATCATATGTTCCATATTGCTTTCATCAAAAAAGGATAATGAATGGGAAAATGGATCTAATGCAGCCTTCATCCAGTATTTCATATTAACCTTCAACTCATGGATGTCCTCATAGGTGCATTCTTTAGTGCTTTGAATGAAATTGCCTATCCCTGCAACCAACACCAATCCTTTTGATTTTTTATGGAACAGCTCTAAAACTTCTTGATCCTCTATTGGAGCAAGTCCATTTTTGACCCATTGATTTAACTGATGTTCAATATAAACTGGGAAAGTATTATTTAACCGCATCAAGTTTTTTTCTTTTTCCTGAATTTCTCTTTTTTCTTCTTCTATTTTTTTCTCTGCTTTTTGGAGCATTTGCTCTATCCGAACATCATTCAGAGGCTTTAGAACATAATCAAAGGCACCTAACGTAAGAGCTTTTTGGGCATATTCAAAATTGGCATAACCGCTGAGCATGATTACTTTCATGTTAGGAAAATTCTTAGAAACTTCCTCCAGAAAGAATAAACCATCCTTTATTGGCATTTTGATATCTGTAATAGCTATATCAATAGAGTGCTTTTTAACTACTTCAATAGCTGCCAATCCGTCTTTTGCTTCAAAAACCTCATAATCTGGCCTTAATTTCTTGATCCTTTCCACCAAACCTCTGCGATGCCGAGGTTCGTCATCAGCGATCAAGATCCTGTACATCGTTCCATCACCCTGCTTTTCGTTATTTTTTATGAGAAATTCAGCAGTAGAGACAAAAATCTGGTTATTATTCTATAAGTATAGCTACATAGAAAGAGAAAGTAGCGTATAAATACACGTAACAATTTAAAATGCAGAGTTTTAAATTAAAAGTATAAGTAACAAGCAAACCTTATTGATTTTAATACCAAAATTCTAGTACACAAAATTTTTATGCACCATAAATATAAGCGGCATTACTGAGATTTATGCTGGCAACATTCCATTGCCAGCACTTATAAATCCTAATAAACCTCTCTGATTCATCATCATATTAATATGACATTCCTTAAATTATTTAACCATTATTTCATTTTAAAAGAATCAAAAAGTCCTCAGTAGCTTTCTTATAGGTGCTATCAGGATATTTTTCCAGCAAACTCTCTGCAAATTTTTTTGCTTGTTCATTATCACCGTTATAATAATATGAATAAGCTATAAAATAATAGCAATCATCGGAATAATACTCATTCCCCACAAGTTCAAGGGACATCTTAAACTTGTTGATGGCTTCTTTATAATCCTTATTTTTATATAATGTATACCCCTCAGCATAGAACTGATGGGAAGCCTTTTTATATACCTCAGATTTCAATTGGTTGTACTTTTCCAGCCCACTACTTTCCAAATCATCCGGATTACATTCCTTATGTAATATCATAGCGCTGGATGTATAATTTCCTTTTTCATATTCCATCTGCGCCTTAATCAACGCTTCATAGGATAGATGATCCTTATTGCTGTTTTCTTCCTGCTGTTTCAGCTTTTCCTCATATTCCTTGATCTTTTTTTCGGATGCCTCCAGTTCCTCTTTTAATTCATCGACCTTTTTACTCAATTCTTCATTGAGTTCTATGGTTGCATTCAGATTTATTTTGTCATTGTCATATTGGCTTTCCATATCGCTCAATTGACTTTTGTATTGAGCAATGCTATTGTTAAGCTTTATTTGGCTGTATGCGGTCAGAAGCAGCACTATAAAGGCAAATGAAAATAGCACTATGGCATAAACCCATATCTTGAAATTTTTATTACTGCCATCTGACATACTAAAACTCCTTCTTTCTTATTTTGCGTTTTATTATGGTAATCAAGTGGAAAACAATTGCCGAAAGGACTGTTTCATCAGAATCAAGGCAAATAAACTCATAAGCTTACCTGCCACGTTTGCTCCTTTAACCGAATAACTGAACTGCAAAAAAGTAGTAAAGCCCTTAAGCCATTGTTTTCCATTGTAATGCTGCAGTATCAATCTATTTAATAATCAAATTTCAATTTTTTCTGGCAATTTCCAATGCCTGCAGTTCTTCTGCAGATAGGGTGTACTTTGATTTTCCTGCTGTAATTGGTTTTGCATATACTATAGAATTATCCCTGGAATAGATGCTGCTCAGGACAATACCATCATTGTTGCCATTTAGCAAAGCAACGGAAAAGCTAAGGTCACTGCCCACATCTTCAAAGGCATTGTAACGCACAACGCCTACTTTTTGTACGCATTGAATAAGATTGCGTTCCACATTATTGATATGATTTTCTATGCTTTTTGATTTACCCGAAACAACCTTCAGCTCGTCTATACATTTTTCAAGAAGCTGCTCAATATTTACATCACCAAAGTCGTTGGTAAACCTGCTATATTTGTCGTATAGTTTTTTGATCTTTTTTCTGTTTGAAATATTCAATATCAATAAAAGGACTATTAATAATAAATTTACTGCAAAAACAAGCAAAACTTCTGCAGAAAAATATGATAACAAGCTTTCCATTAATTTTTTCCCTTCCTCAAAATAAGTATATTTTATAGTGTCAATTTAATAAAAAACAAAATGTTTCACGTGAAACATTGGGGCAGCTTAATAATAAATATTAAAATATTATGAAAAATACTTAATTGGTTTATTCCTGTCTATATTAGCCATTAATGGCTTTTATGTTCCGGTAATATGTTTATATTGCCAACACTTTTTAAGGCCGTTAAAATCAATTTTAGAGGCCCGATATTTTTGGGATGTTGTAAAATAATTCCATTATCCTTTCCAATTCATCATTGGAATAGTATTCGATCATTATCTTTCCCTTTTTATTGTTTGTGACCAACTTGACCTTTGTTCCGAAAATTTCCTTTAATCTTTCCTCAATTTCTATATGTTCTGCGCTCTTGCTTTTGCTTCTGACCTTTTGCTTTTTACTATCAAGATATTTTTTTACCAGCTTCTCCGTTTCTCTTACGCTCAGTTTCATAGATATTACTTCATCAGCAGCCTTTTTTTGCAACTCCTTATCCTCGATGGCAAGGAGGGCTCGTGCATGCCCGCTGCTTATTTCTTCATTTATCAAATAACCCTTTACTTTCTCATCCAGGGAAAGCAGTCTGAGAGAATTCGTAATAGCCGGTCTGCTCTTGCCAATAATACCTGACAGCTCCTCCTGAGTAATTCCGTGTTCCCGGATCAATTTCTCATAAGCCTCTGCCTCTTCAATGGGGTTCAAATCCTCCCTTTGAAGATTCTCTATGAGAGCCAGCTCCATTTCTTCCCTTTTGGAAACATTCTTAATTATTACAGGAACAGTAGTAATACCAGCCAACCTGGCAGCTCGCCATCTTCTCTCCCCTGCCACGATTCTGTATGTATTGTCTTCATTTGAAACAATTATAGGCTGTACAATCCCATGCTGTTTTATTGATTCTGCCAGCTGCTGCAGCTTCTCATCATCAAACCTTTTTCTCGGCTGGTTTATATTCGGTTCGATTTCATTTATCTTTAATTCCTTTATTCCTGAGTCCTCAGTTTTTTCATTTGATATTAAAGCATCCAGTCCTTTACCCAATGCTCGCTTTGCCATTACATCCTCTTCCCTTCCATAGAATATTGGATAACTTCCTCTGCCAGTTCCATGTAACATTCCGCTCCCTTCGACTTTGGATCATACAAAATTATCGGCAGTCCAAAACTTGGAGCTTCACTCAATCGTACATTGCGAGGAATGACGGTCCTGTATACTTTATTTTTAAAGTACTTTTTAACCTCCTCCACAACCTGGATGGACAAGTTTGTCCGAGCATCAAACATTGTCAGGACTACACCTTCCACTTCTAAATTAGGATTAAGATGCTTCTGAACCAGTTTTACAGTATTCATCAGCTGGCTTAATCCTTCAAGAGCGTAATATTCGCACTGAATAGGAACCAAAATTGTATCTGCTGCTGTCAAAGAGTTTAAAGTCAGCAGTCCCAAAGACGGTGGGCAGTCAATAATAATATAGTCATAGTTAGACTTTATACCGGATATTGCTTCTTTTATCCTCGTCTCCCGGGATATCATCGGTACGAGTTCCACCTCTGCTCCGGCAAGCTGTATATTTGAAGGACATATCTTCAAATTTTCGACTACTGTATCCAATACAATATCCTGAATTTCCACATCATTAATGAGGACATCATATATAGACTTGCTAATATTTTTTTTATCTATTCCCAAGCCGCTGGTGGAATTTCCTTGGGGATCTACATCTATTAAAAGGACCTTTTTCCCTTTAAATGCCAGACATGAACTTAAATTCACTGATGTCGTTGTCTTTCCAACCCCACCTTTTTGGTTCGCTATTGCTATAATCTTCCCCAAAAACCTCACTCCTTAATTCTTACAGCAGTATATAGCATATACTCCGGTTGTCTTTTGTTTTTATACTGCAAGTTAATTATAACACAAAGCTACAACATTAAAAATAAAAATATATTTTGTAACAGTATAGATACAATAGCAAAAAAACATTAAGTTTTATGGCAAAAGAGACGTCGATGACAGCAAAACGCATGCCTAAAGGACTAAAAGTACTCTTTTAACCTGCCTGGAACTATGCAAATTATAATAAGGAGGTTTAAATATTTTTTCATGGTTTTATTTCTATATGGGTGTAGATATGTACCCTTCATCAGCGGATTAGCTCATCTACATCTTTTTATAAACTAATGCTTCGGAGAAAAATAAGCACATATTTATTAAAGTACCATATGGTATAAGGTTGGTTTCAACTTATTTCATAATTTCAACGAAATGATGTAATTTTTTCTCAAATACCTATAAAAAATCCTATTAACTAATTATGTGGATCTTCTCTATTCAGAATAACTCATTTCATATTCATTTTCTACTCATGTACCTCCTCTACGTTGTTAATTTTGTTTATCAAAGGTGTGAAGTATTTGCTTATACGGAATGCAATTGTAGGAGTTATCGCTTTTTTAAAAGGTGGTAAATTGTGAAGAAGATATCATTAAGCCATGCTTTTGAATTATTTAGCTATTTTTTTTTGTGTCCTCAGCATATTGATATAAACACCCCTAGAAAATAAAATCAGCTTGCAATGTTATTATTCTTAATGTTTTTATTTATTGTCTATAATAAATCTTTAAATCATGCATCAATAAAAATGTTTCACGTGAAACATTTTTGTTATGGGTAGGAAACTTGCTTCCTTTGCTACTTAATAGAGTTTTTATCCTTCTATCACATTGGGTACCATCGGTGGATGACTGTTTCATAATCAACTTATTTTAGTTTCGACATCTTCCATCTTCAATGCCCCTTTTCTTTATCACCTTTTTATATCACTTTTTCTTACTATTTTTTTGTATCAGTTTTTTATACAATTTTTCATATGATTTTTCACTTAACTTTTCCATATAACATGGTTTGCTTCGATAATCCATTATTTACTGCCATAAATTAGTCACCAAGTCCTTTTATAAATATATTGCTCATAATATGATTATAATTAATTTGATTATTTATACTTGTTATTCTAACCTGGAATCTAAACGGATTCTAATTAGTTATAATGCATTTTGTATACATTAGAATTTCACTTATCTATAACCCGGATGTTCATTTACTGCACACTTTTCTACCCCAACAAAAAAAGATATGAACAGCTTTTCATATCTTTTTTCATTGCAATGCATGTAATTTTTAATTTTATTTTTATGGAATGTAATCAAAACTAAACATCAAGATCAGTAACTGTTCTTGCGTAATTGTGTATAAACTCTTTTCTCGGATCCACCTTATCTCCCATCAATATGGTGAATATCTCATCCGCCGCTACCGCATCTTCCATCTCTACTTTTTTCATCATTCTCGTTGCAGGGTTCATTGTTGTTTCCCAAAGCTGCTCCGGATTCATTTCACCCAGACCTTTGAACCTCTGAATATTAACGTCTTCCTTTTTCCAGCCCTTTTCCTGGATAATTTTGCTTACCTCTTTTTCATCAAAGGCATAAAGCTCTTCTTTTCCCTTTGCTATCTTGAAAAGAGGCGGCTGCGCAATATAAATGTGCCCTTTTTCCACCAAGGGTCTCATATAGCGGAAGAAGAAGGTCAAAAGCAGCGTTCTTATGTGGGAGCCGTCCACATCCGCATCGGCCATTATTATG
Source organism: Clostridium thermosuccinogenes (assembly GCF_002896855.1). Taxonomy (NCBI): domain Bacteria; kingdom Bacillati; phylum Bacillota; class Clostridia; order Eubacteriales; family Clostridiaceae; genus Clostridium; species Clostridium thermosuccinogenes. Next base: position 4,543,766 of record NZ_CP021850.1, read on the forward strand.
ACCTTATTATATCTAAGTTTTGATATATCAAAATCGTCTCCTATGCTTGTACCCAAGGCCATAATAACCGGTGTAAGCTTTTCATTTTTGTAAACTTTATCCATTCTTGACTTTTCTACATTCATCATCTTACCCCACAGGGGCAGTATAGCCTGAATTCTTCTGTCTCTTCCCTGTTTTGCGGAACCGCCGGCCGAATCACCCTCCACTATAAAAATTTCGCAAATAGAAGGATCTTTTTCGGAGCAGTCGGCTAATTTTCCAGGTAAAGAAGCGGATTCCAAGACACTTTTACGCCTTGTCAATTCCCTCGCTTTTCTTGCTGCTTCCCTTGCCCTCGAAGCGGTAAGGCATTTCTCAAGAATTATTCTGGCTACTGAAGGATTTTCCTCCAGGAAACTCTCCAGCTTCTCCGTTACCACATTTTCCACCAGGTTTCGGATTTCACTGTTTCCAAGTTTTGTCTTTGTTTGTCCTTCGTACTGAGGATTTGTAAGCTTTACGCTTATTATCGCTGTGAGGCCTTCCCTTACGTCTTCTCCTGCCAGGTTCTTGTCATTTTCCTTTATGAAATTGTACTTTCTTCCGTAATCATTTATTACTTTGGTTATGGCGGATTTAAATCCGGTCATATGCGTTCCGCCTTCTGTTGTCGCTATATCATTTGCGTAGCTGTATATGTTTTCAGTGTATCCATCGTTGTACTGCATGGCGATTTCCACACTTGAGTCATCTTTTCCGCCTTCAATATAAATCACATTTTCATGCAAAACTTCCTTGTTCCTGTTTAAATATTGAACGAAAGAAACTATACCGCCTTCATAGCACAGGTTCTTTACTATTTTTTCTTCCGGACGCTCGTCAATCAAAGTTATTTTTATGCCTTTGTTTAAAAAAGCCATTTCCCTGTACATGGACAGCATAATATCAAAGTCAAAGACAACATCTTCGAAAATTTCCGGATCAGGCTTGAATGTCGTCTTTGTACCTGTTTGATCCGTATCTCCTATTATTTCCAGGGGAGTTACCGTAACGCCTCTTTCATATCTCTGTCTATATATATGGCCATCCCTGCTTACTTCAACTTCCAGGTATTCTGAAAGAGCATTTACTACTGAAGCTCCAACTCCATGGAGTCCGCCGGAAACACTATAGGCTCCGCCTCCGAACTTACCTCCGGCATGAAGAACTGTATGCACTACCTCAACTGTGGGTATGCCCATCTTAGGATGTATACCCACCGGTATTCCGCCTCCATTATCCTTGACAACAATGGAATTGTCCTTTCTTACAACAATTTCAATGCTGTCACAGCGACCTGCCATGGCTTCATCCATACTGTTTGCAACAATTTCGTATACCAGGTGGTGCAATCCTTTTGAAGATGTGCTTCCTATATACATTCCAGGCCTTTTCCTGACCGCTTCCAGGCCTTCTAACACCTGTATATCACTTTCATTATATTCAACATTTGCATTTATATTTTCTGCCATACATTCCTCCATACATATACAGTTTTATAATGATTCCATCAACCCATATATTTTCTCAAGATTAACTGCACAAGACTATATCGGTAAATTTCATAATCCGTAAAAAATATAGACTTTTATCGTCATATACCGGAAATATCGCTGACAAAATTAGTACGTTTGTGCAGAGTTACGGACGAAATTGGCGAAAGGTATATCTTGCTCTTTTTATCTGATTCCGTTATTATAAATGATTTCGGCAAATCATCGGAAATACTCTCTATAAATCCTTCTTCCTCGGCAATTTTTAAAAATTCCTTCGTGTCTTTTGATATAGTGGTGGTTTCAATATCCAATATGGCTATTATATCTTTTATCGGTATAACCACATCTCCTCCTATATGCAAAAACATATACACTATCCTCCCCAGCTTAAAGGCTACTCAACCTTTTTCCGCCATAATTAATCCAGTAAAACAAAAACATATTATATACATTTTATCCTAATTGAATTTTTTGTGCAAATAATTAACAAACTATGATTGAGTCAATTTACTGTAGGGAATTGAAGATAAGACGACTTCCTAAAATAAGTCCACTCCGGTCACGCCCTTGACAACAAGCATCTCCCATATGGTTTGTCAGCCAGGGCGGCACCCCTTGTAACAGGGGAATGTCTCTGGAGCTTTTGGCTGCCACTTTAGCCCATTATACCATATGGGTCCCTCTTATTGTAAAGGGTTCGCTTCGCCGTTCCCTTCGTTCATTGTTACCCTACAAAGGCTCTTAGCGCTCTATAAAGCAGTGTTTTATGGCCTTTACTGATTATTGTTAGATTACTGTCCCAAACACCATCATATCTATTCCTATTTGTTCTCAATTCACGAATTAATTCATCTTGTAGCTGCTGTGCCTGCTCCCGTTGTTCTTTCTTCTTTTGAGCCATTACCAAGTCGTATACTTTTCCTCCGTTTTTCTTGAAAATTCTGAGTTGGGCCATCTTGTCCGCACCATTTTTTGACCAACCCATTGGCCTGCTGCTTAACCTATCGGATAGAATATGGCTTACATGCCCTTCAGCACTGCATCCTACAATTTCATAGTTATCTACCTTTATCTCTATTCCTGCCCAGTTATTCAATATATATCTTTTTGCATCGTTAACCGCTTTCCTCTTTGTCTCCGATTCTGTCTTTTCAAGAATTTTAGCAAATGCCTTCTTAAGCCCCGCCTTATCAGCTTCTTTCAAGGCATCATCTAATTCCTGTTCGATATCTTCGTCTTCCAAGTGTGCCGTTGCTACTTTTACGTATTTGCTCAAATGATACTTATCCAATACAAACTTGCTTTTACCAATCCAGTTTAATCCCTGTTTTATCCAAGCTGCTCCATCTCCAGATATATATACAGTTTCAATCTTATCCACATCATAAGTATCATCTATGTATTGGGAAACCTCTAGCCACAGTTCTTCACTATCTCTGATTCCTCCAAAATAACGGGGATTCTTCAATACTTTTCTCTTCTTCGTGCTTTTTTCATGGTCAATTCCCTCATGAACGTATACAAGCTTAGGCATTAGTGTGCTACTTGCTCCCCATTCATCTTCTGTCTTATGTCTCTTTTTCCCTTGCTGCGCTACATGGTCTTCATCAGCCTCAATATACAGAATCTTTGGTGTCTCATCCTTTCTCTTTTCCACCGATGGCTGAACAACTTCAAGTTCATGTACTTTATTCATTACAGCCTGTTTGCTTACCTCATCCATGTATGCAGCTTTTTCTCCACCTTTTCTATAACTGCTCTCCGCAGCCTCTTCCACAGCATTTATGACAACATCAGCACTTACTCGGTCATGAGGATTGATACCAACTATTCTATCCACAAGATATTGCCTTTTTCCGCCTTTCTTAGGCTTAAAATATGTTCGTTCATAACTGATGGGTCCAAAGCTTGTTAAAAGTCCTGTTCTATCCTTTCTTACAATTTCCCAGTTCTGCTTGCGAGAAGCCGATTCCCGCAGATAATCATCCATATCTTCAAGAACTTCTGTAACAATGTTTCTACCTAATTCAAGAAGTTCTTCATGCAATCCCAAAACAAGGTCAGCTAGGTCCGTAGGCTTTTCAACAAATTTTTTTACCTTTTCTTCAATCTTTTTTACACCAAAACCAATAAAATGTTGTATACTATTGTACATAGAAGATGCATCCTTTCGTTGAGTATTTTGATTTGGCGACTTATATCTTAACAGGATGTCATCTTCTTTTCAATTTTTTGGATATTTATTCCAATTGATTCCCTACAGTAATTTTACTCGAGCCAAACTATTCCTTTTTTGCAGTACCGCTGACAATGCTGTAGTAACTGGCGCTGCTTCCCGGCAAGTCCTTGAAAAATCCACTATCCGTGCATGTTATAAATGTTTGTATTCCGTCAAGGTTTTTTAAAAGATATAATTGTCTCTTCCCGTCCAGTTCCGACATAACGTCGTCCAGCAGCAATACGGGGTATTCCCCGGTTTCCTCCAGTATCAAATCAATTTCAGAAAGTTTCATCGATAAAACGGCGCTTCTCTGCTGTCCTTGTGAACCATATAATTTGATGCTCCCACCATTTAAAAATATTTCATAATCGTCCCTTTGTGGCCCGTACAGGGTTGAAGCTTTTTGAAGCTCCCTTTCCATCGATTTTTCCAGCAGTCTGACAAACATGAGCATGATATCTTCAATACTGCTGTTTTCATCAATTTGCACCGACGGAGCATATCTTATGGCCAGCTTTTCTGCTCCGTCAGTGATCCTGCTGTGATTTTCCTCCGCATATTTTCCTAGTCTTTTCACAAACTCGTATCTTGTTTTGATTATTCTGGAACCAATAGTTGCAAGATTATTATTCCATATTTCTAAAGTATCTATCAAATTCCTTTTGTTTTGAATCTCTTTCAGCAGCATATTCCTCTGAGTAAGAGTTCTGTTATATTGCTGAAGATCATAAAAGTAAGAAGGTTTAAGCTGACTTATCGTTATATCAACAAACCTTCTTCTTTCAGATGGCCCTTCCTTTATGATCAACAGATCCTCCGGAGAAAAAGCTACCGCGTTCAGGTTTCCCATTAAACCGCCGATTTTTTTTAGAGGTATCCCGTTTATCCTCACTTTCTTTTTCTCTGTTTTGCTGAAGCTTATTTCAATATTTTTATCTATCTGTTCCCTTTCAAAATCGAGGCTTATCAAAAAGCTTTCTCTTCCCAGCATCACCATGTCCTGATCCTTGGACGTGCGGTGGGAACGGGCAGCCGCGCACATGAATATGGCTTCCAGTATATTTGTCTTTCCCTGCCCGTTGTTGCCGGATAATATATTAAAGTTTTTCCCAAAGCTTATATCCAGATGGTCGTAATTTCTAAAATTTCTTAATTTCAATCTCTTTATATACAAATTCCAGCCTCCGAATATCAAACAAAAATACTGCTTTCATCTATCATAAACATGCAAAAATCACAATCCGGCAATGAGAAGAAAGCCTTTGCCGGAAGGTACATTCTTTGATCCATAAGGAATGGGACTTAATATAAATGAATTTATCTCCGTTGCCTTATATAATTTCAATCAAAGCTCATATCTTTGTGCATAGTATGCTATTATACCATGCTATTTAAAAATTACCTTCGCAACACTCGGCCTTCTCTTTAATTAAACCTCTTTTTTCTTATTGTAACAGTCTAATCTACTTGTAACACGTTGCCGTTTATTTCTACTGTATCTCCCTTGCGCAGTTTTTTTCCACGCTGTGTTTCAACCTGTCCGTTTACTTTCACATTTTGCTCTGCAATCAAAATTTTTGCGTGGGAGCCGGTGTCGGCAATACCGGCCCATTTTAAAAACTGATCCAGTCTTATATATTCGGTTTCTATTTTTACTAATTTCACTCTATCACCTTAATTTTACTTAATCATTCCTTGTTCTTACAGGAAGTATCATATAACTAAAAGCATTGCTGTCAACCGGTGCTATTATGCACGGACCTATATTGGAAGTAAATCTCATTTCTATAGTATCTTCTTCTATAACTTTGAGAGCATCTATAAAATATCTTGGATTGAAGCTGATGCTCATGCTTTCTCCCGTCATTTCTATATTTAATTCTTCCCTTACGGCGCCTATATCAGTGTTTAAAGAAATAATCATCTTCTCGTCGTCTATTTTGAATTTGACGGAGTACTTCTTTTCATCCATCGTTATTAAGGATGCCCTTTCAACGCTGGATAACAAATCTTTTGTATTTACGATGATCTTGGTTTCATAATCTTTTGGAATTAAATTCCTGTAATTCAAATATTCGCCTTCCAATAATCTTGAAACCACCCTGCAGTTGCCCATGTCGAACATTATTTGGTTTTGTGAATTGTATATCGTCAGCTCATCTTCTACCGGCTGCAGGATTTTTCCTATTTCCCCCAGGGTCTTGCCGGGTACTACAACGTTGAAGTCAAGATTTTCGCCGTTGGAAGCGGCACTTCTCAAGGCCATCCTGTAACCGTCGATGGATACAAAGGAAAGCACGTTGTCCTTGCACTCTATGAGGGAACCGGTGAGGATCGGCCTGTTTTCGTCCATGCTTACGGCAAACAAAGTTTGCTTGATCATGTCTTTGAGCAGCTTCTGACTTATCTTGAAGGTGTTTTCCTTGCTTATTTCAGGTATGGCGGGAAATCCTGATGCGTTTATTCCCTTCAATTCAAAGTGTGAGTTTTCACATTCTATAATAACGAGGTTATTTTCCTTTACATCTATCAGCACTTCTGAATCCGGCAGACGTCTTACTATGTCGCCGAACATCCTTGAGTTAAGTACGATTGAACCTGTCCTTTGTATATCGGATTCCACCAGGCATTCTATTCCTATCTCCAGGTCGTTTCCTGTAAGCTTGAATTTATCCGTTGCTTCTAAAAGTATTCCTTCGAGTATCGGTAATGTCGTTTTTGATGAAACGGCTTTTTGTACTATACTTATACCTTCCAGTAGATTTTCTTTCGAACATACAACCCTCATCTTCAGGCCTCCCGGATATTTTATTTATAGTAATATATAAAATTCAGTAATAATAGTAATAAGTGTTGTTAGTTTTGTGTATAACTTTAATTTAGAGCATGCTTTCAACATTTGGCCCTGTTAATATTTTGTTGATGAAAATAGAAATGGTATCCACAACTAATCCACTGCTGAAAAATTTTTAAGTTTGTCCACAAAAAGTTATCCTCATATGCACAATTTATGTTGATATTTTTTAGTTTTTTTAATTTTTATCCACCGGTGATGGTTTTCTTAAGTTCCTCCAGAACTCTTCTTGTCTCCGGGTTTGTTTCAATATCTTCCGCAATCTTGTCGCATGCGTGGATTACCGTAGTGTGGTCTCTTCCGCCGAACTCATCGCCTATTTTGGGAAGGGACATGTCGGTGAGCTCTCTGCATAAGTACATTGCTATCTGGCGTGGATATGCAATATCCCTGTTCCTCTTTTTTGATTTGAATTCCTCCGGCTTTATGTCAAAGTAACGGGCAACTGCCTCCTGTATTGTGGCACTGTTGATAACTTTTGTCCTGGCAGCTGAAAGTATGTCTTTTAGAGCTTCCGTTGCCAGTTCAACATTGATCTCACTTTCAGTGAGGGATGAGTAGGCCACAACTCTATTTAGAGCCCCTTCCAGTTCACGGATGTTGGAGGCGATTTTATCGGCTATAAAAACCATTACATCATTGGGTACGTCAAGGCTTTCCATCTGAGCCTTTTTTCTCAAAATAGCTATCCTAGTTTCCAGATCCGGGGGCTGTATATCAGCTATGAGTCCCCATTCAAATCTGGATCTCAATCTTTCTTCGAGAGTCGGTATGTCTTTTGGAGGTTTATCGCTGGAAACAATAATTTGCTTTCCTGCTTCATATAGTGAATTAAACGTGTGGAAAAATTCTTCCTGGGTACGTTCTTTACCACCTATGAACTGTATATCGTCTATCAACAGGATGTCTATATTGCGGTATTTAGTTCTGAATTCTTCATTCCGGTCATCTTTTATAGCGTTAATCAGCTCGTTTGTAAATTTTTCTGAGGAAACATACAAAACCCTCGTCGACGGATTCTGGCTGAGAACATAATGGCCTATAGCATGCATGAGGTGGGTTTTTCCAAGACCGACACCACCATAGATAAAAAGAGGGTTATAGGCCTTAGCTGGCGATTCAGCGACTGCAACCGAGGCAGCATGAGCCAGACGGTTGGAATTGCCTATGACAAACGTGTCAAAGGTATATTTCGGGTTAAGTATGGAAATAACCGACTCGTCGTTGTTTACAACCTCTGTTTGCTTTTCGTACTTTTTATTTTTATCGTCCTCCTGGGACGGAATCGTAAATGTAATGGTAAATTCCTTTGAAGTAACTTGTTTCAAGGCGTTCATTATGAGCGTTGAATACCTTGATTCAAGAATGCCCTTGTTGAACTCGGCCGGAACTCCAAGAACTATGTTGTTGCCGTTCATTGACACGGGTTCAATGGTTTTAATCCAGGTATTGTAGCTGATCTCTGTTAATTCATTTTTCAACAGGTTTAGTGTTTTCTGCCATAATTCTGTAAGGTTCGCATTCATAAAAAAGCCTCCAAAAGAACGTAGATAATCTATTCATCCATGTAGGTAATTATTGACAAATATTATTGTATTTAAGCATAAAAAGAAAGACTGCATAATATTTATCGTCTATTCATATACTACAGTGGAAAATGATATAATTTTTGGTTACAAAATTTAAAGTAAAAAGTTATAAACAAGGCTGTGCATAACTCTGTTAGTTATTAACAAGAAATAAACAATTTTTGCGGAGTTATCAACAAGCATTATAAATATATCAGACTTTTACACAATATTCAATATGAATGTGAGCATGTTATCCACAAAAAAGTATCTCTGCATTGAATATTATCCACAAAAAATACTTTTTTAGATTCTTGACATGCTTTTGTTATATAATATATAATTGTTTTGGCGTCCTTTGGGCTGCCGTATTTTAATGTTGATTAACTTGAATAAGGTTTATCATATTAATAGGCTACCTTTTGAGAGAGAAACGGGGGTGTTGGAGAGTGTTAAGGACATACCAGCCTAAAAATAGACAAAGAAAAAAGGAACATGGTTTCAGGAAGAGAATGAAGACTGCCAATGGCAGAAAGGTTCTTGCCAGACGCAGATTGAAGGGAAGAAAAGTGCTTTCAGCATAAGACCGCACAAGTGTGGTCTTTTTCTTTAATTTAATATTTGCTGTAAGGATTTTCTGCTATACTTTTATTTGATGGGAATGTTATAGCAAAATGTATTTGGGGAAAAAGAGGCAATATTGCAGATGACGGAGGAATTGCTCCACAGCATGTATAAGACTATCCCGATTAAGAAGAATTATGAGTTTTTGAGAATATATAAAAAAGGCAGATTCTATGTAGGAAAGTTCATAGTACTATATGTGATGGATAACAATTTGAATGTTAGAAGGTTAGGGATTACAGTCGGTAAAAAATTCGGGAAAAGCGTCAGGAGAAACAGGGTAAAACGGCTTATCAGGGAAAATTACAGAGTGTATGAGCCTTTTTTGAACGATAGTTGCGATTATGTTTTTGTTGCGAGAAACACAGGGTTAGTCCCTGATTATTCGGATATAAGCAAGGAAATGAAGTTTCTTTTTAAAAAGCTGGGTGTTTTTGACCGGGAGAAGTGGAATTGTTCAAGAAATCAGTGATTTTAGCAATAAAATTCTATAGGAGATGGATATCTCCGTTAAAAAGGCCGAGTTGCCGTTTTTATCCCACGTGCTCCCAGTATGCGATAGACGCGGTTAACAAGTACGGAGCAGCTAAAGGAATTCTTATGTCCATAAAAAGGTTATTGAAATGCCATCCATTTCATCCGGGTGGATATGATCCTGTAAAATAGCTTTGCTCCACTGATGTTAAGGTTTTTAAGATACACAAGGAAATGAGAGGTAAAAACCAATGTTTGATTTTATATCCAGGCCATTAGGTCAGTTTATGTATTTTATATACAACACTGTGGGGTTTCATAACTATGGACTTGCGATAATAATATTCACCATTATCGTAAGGCTTCTTATGCTTCCCCTTACAGTCAAGCAATACCGTTCTAATGCCAAACTTCAGGAAATACAACCGCAGCTTCAGGAAATACAAAAGAGATACAAGAACGATAAAGAAAAGCTAAATGCAGAAATGATGAAGTTGTACCAGGAGAACAATGTCAACCCCGCTGGAGGATGTTTGCCGCTTCTCATACAGATGCCCATATTGTTTGCCTTGTGGGGTGTAATTTCAAGGCCTCTTACTTACATGTTGGGCCGGGGTAGCGAAGTTAAAGCATTATTGGAAGCTATACCTGAAGCAAGCAGAATAAGGGGATATGATGAGCTGAGCATTGTCATACACGACAAACTTCTTAATATGGATTTTCTTGGGCTTAATCTGGGTCTGGTACCCACATACGACATCAGGACAATAATGGATAAACCGCAATATGCTGCTTTATTACTGATCCCAATACTTGCTTCTGCATTGACCTACTTTTCGTCAAAGCTTTCGATGTCTGCAACCAGTACTAATTCGCAAAGCAACAGCTCCAGCCAGATGAGCAATACAATGATGATTATAGGACCACTCATGACTTTAATGTTTTCATTCCAGTTTCCTGCAGGATTAGGCCTGTACTGGATAGCGGGTTCTGTAATACAGATATTGCAGCAGTTATATATTAATAAGCATGTAATAAAGAAGAAGGAGGTTGCGAATTAATAGATGTCTTATACAATTGAAAAATCTGCAAAGACAGTGCAGGAAGCTATTTCTGCAGCCCTTGAAGAGCTGAATGCCGATGAGAACGAAGTTGAAGTTGAAGTTATTGATGAGGGCAATAAAGGTATTTTTGGAATAATAGGGACCAAACTGGCCAGGGTAAGAGTTACCTTGTTGGATACACCTGCAAAAAAGGCTCAGGATTTCCTGGAGGATATTTTCAGCAAAATGGGCATTGCCCCTGAAATGGAACTTACGGAAGAAGACGACACCCTTTCTATAAAGATAAAAGGTAAAGATATAGGAATTATAATCGGTAGGAGAGGAGAGACTCTGGATTCTCTTCAATACCTTACCAGCCTTGTGGCAAATAAAAATGGCGGAAAATATAAAAGGGTTATCATTGATGTGGAAAACTACAGGCAAAAGAGGGAGGAGACCCTCATAAAGCTTGCAAACAGGTTAGCAGACAGGGTTGTGAAATATAAAAAGAGCGTGACTTTAGAGCCTATGAACCCTTATGAGAGGAGAATCATCCACTCTACGCTGCAGAACCATAAAAGCGTTGAGACATACAGCGTAGGAGAGGAACCCAACAGAAAGGTTGTCATCGCACCCAAATAGCTTAAAGCCGGAAGACAGGCTGTGCGAGGACAGACATAAGAATATATGGAATAATAAAAATTTCTGGTTCAGGATAAAATATTTTCTTGAACCTTTTTATATTTTATACTAGTGTATTATAAGAATGCAATGAAGGAAAGAATGGATAACATATAAAAAGCATCATCTGATATTATGTTAGATTGAGGTAGGAAATATGTACAATGACGATACAATAGCTGCCATATCGACGCCCCAGGGAACCGGGGGTATTGGCATTATCAGGATCAGCGGCAGCCGGGCTTTTGAAATTGCCGGAAGGATATTTTCAGGAAAAAAGGCTTTTGATGAATTAAAATCCCATACTATTAGTTACGGTAAAATAATTGATCCCAGCAGTTCTGAAACAATAGACGAGGTTTTGGTTTCCAAAATGAACAAGCCCAATACCTTTACCCGGGAAGATGTGGTAGAAATCAACTGCCATGGGGGATTGGTGGTCTTAAAAAGGGTTTTGGAGCTGGTTATAAGGGAAGGGGCAAGGCTTGCGGAGCCCGGTGAATTCACAAAGAGGGCATTCTTAAACGGCAGGATCGACCTGTCACAGGCTGAAGCCGTGATCGATATAATCAACTCAAAAACGCTCCAAAGCTCCCGGGCTGCGATGGATCAGCTGGAGGGAAAGCTGTCCCGCCAGTTAAAAAAGGTGAGGGATCACCTGATTGAACTTCTGGCTCATATGGAGGTAAATTTTGATTACCCGGAGTATGATGTTGAAGAGATAACCGGCCGTAAGGTTTATGATGAAGCAGGACAAATAAGGGATCTCCTGGAAGGTATTATGAACAGCTTTGAAAAGGGCAGAATCCTGAGGGAGGGAATAAGCGCCGTAATAGTCGGAAGGCCCAATGTTGGAAAATCCTCTCTGCTGAATGAGCTTTCAGGAAAAAGCAGAGCTATAGTTACAGACATACCGGGAACCACCAGGGACATAATTGAAGAGTATGTGAATATCAACGGAATACCGGTGAAGATGATAGATACCGCCGGCATTAGGGAAACGGATGATGTGGTAGAAAAAATAGGGGTTGAAAGGGCGCAAAACGCTATTGAAAACTCCGATCTGGTTATAGTGATGATAGATGCCGGAGTCGGAATAAGTGAAGAGGACATGGAGATTCTTGAAAAGGTAAAAGGCAAGAAAACCATCGTATTGATAAACAAAGTGGATCTCGCCGACAAACAGGAAGTTGACGCTATCGCGGACAAGCTTGCCGGTTTTAGGGTTATCAGAACATCTGTCAAGAACGAAAAGGGAATCGATGATCTGGAAAAGGAGATCACGGACCTTTTTATGAAAGGTGGAATAAGCCTAAACAGTGAAGTTATCATTACCAATATAAGGCACAAGGATTTAATAGCAAAGGCTATACAAAGCATAGATGAAGCCCGCGGCTCGTATGAAAACGGTATGCCGCTGGATCTGATCGCTATTGACATAAAAAATGCAGCGGAATTCATAGGTCAGATTACCGGCGAATCGGTGAGCGATGATGTAATACACGAAATTTTCAAGAACTTCTGTTTAGGAAAGTAATATCAGTTATTGTAAGAAGCAGGGAATCAGTCAGGGAGGAAAAAGAATGGAGTATTTTGCAGGTGAATATGATGTGATTGTTGTTGGGGGCGGACATGCCGGTTGCGAAGCTGCTCTTGCCTCTGCAAGGATGGGATGTAAAACTGCGGTATTTGCAATAAATCTGGACAGTATTGCCAATATGCCCTGCAACCCGAGTATCGGTGGAACTGCAAAAGGTCATCTGGTACGGGAGATTGACGCTCTGGGCGGAGAGATGGGCAAAAACACCGACAAAACGTTTATACAATCAAAGATTTTGAATTCTGCCAAGGGACCGGCCGTATTTTCCCTGAGGGCTCAGGCCGACAGAAGAAGATATCAGATGGAGATGAAGCACACCCTGGAAAAGCAGGAAAATCTGGATGTAAAGCAGGGTGAGATAGTGGAGCTTCTTACAACGGAAGATAAACGGAAAATTACAGGGGTAAAGACCCATACAGGAGCAGTATATAATTGCAAAGCCGTAATACTTGCTACCGGGACATTCCTGAAAGGCAGAATAATAATAGGTGATGTCAGCTACAGTGGGGGACCGGATGGACTTTTCCCGGCCAACAAGCTGTCCGACAGCATGAAAGAACTGGGTATAGAGCTTTTAAGATTTAAAACCGGTACTCCGGCAAGAATCAACAGGAGAAGCATTGACTTTTCAAAGATGGAGGAGCAGCCGGGGGATGAGAGGATAGTTCCTTTCTCTTTTGAAACCGACGAAATAGAAAAAGAACAGGTTTCCTGCTGGCTGACCTACACAACGGAAGAAACCCATAGAATAATAAGGGAAAATCTTCACCGTTCTCCCTTGTATTCCGGTGATATAAAGGGGGTAGGCCCCAGGTATTGTCCTTCAATAGAGGATAAGGTGGTGCGTTTTGCCGATAAGGAAAGACACCAGGTGTTTGTTGAGCCTATGGGCTTGGATACCGAGGAAATGTACCTTCAGGGAGTATCTACGAGTTTGCCTGAGGATGTTCAGATTAAATTGATGAGATCGATACCCGGCCTGGAAAATGTCTCTGTTATGAGAAGCGCCTATGCGATAGAATATGATTGCATAGATGCTACACAGCTAAAGCTTTCTCTGGAGTTTAAAAACATCGACGGGCTTTTTTCCGCCGGACAGATAAACGGAAGTTCGGGATATGAGGAGGCGGCAGCCCAGGGGCTTATGGCCGGGATAAACGCAGCGCTGAAAATCAAAGGAAAGGAACCGCTCATCCTGGACAGATCCCAGGCATATATCGGAGTACTCATTGACGATCTCGTAACGAAAGGCACAAAGGAACCCTACAGGATGATGACTTCAAGAGCCGAATACAGGCTGCTGCTGAGGCAGGATAATGCGGATTTGAGGCTGACACCAATAGGATATGCCATCGGACTCATAAGCGATGAAAGATACAGGAGGTTTGAAGAGAAGAGAAATCAGATAGCCGAAGAGATCGAGAGGGTTGAGAAGACTGTTATAGCACCCCGTGAAAATGTGAACAGGTTTTTGGAAAGCCGGAAAAGCACTCCCATAAAGAGCGGTGTGAAGCTTGCTGAACTTCTCAGAAGGCCGGAGCTCTCCTATGATGATCTTGCTGAAATTGATGAGGGTCGGCCCGCATTGAGTAGGGCTGTCCGGGAGCAGGTGGAGATATCCGTTAAATACGAGGGATATATAAAAAGACAGATGCAGCAGGTGGAGCAGTTTAAAAAGCTGGAAAACAGGAGACTTCCAAAGGATATTGACTATATGGCTATAGAGGGAATAAGGATTGAAGCCCGCCAAAAGCTGGACAAAATAAGGCCGGATTCAGTCGGCCAAGCTTCAAGAATAACCGGAGTGTCTCCTGCAGACATCAACGTGCTGCTGATATACCTTGAGCAGTCAAAGCACGGGAGAAAGAATCCATAGCAGGTTTTCCACATATTCATAAGCCAGCACTGCGATTTGGTGGATAATTTTATAATATTCCACGCAAAATGGGGATAACTTTATTAATGTGTTAACTCATTAACACAAAATAAGAATATTGCTTTCATTATTGGCTGCATTATGCAAATATGAGTGGGTTGTATTAGCATTTTCGATAGCAAAGTTCTGTGTTAAAGAGCTATAATCGTTGCTAAATAATAATTTGCAGTAAAATTTTGATATGATAGTTTTTGTTGATGGTCATACTATGCTATCATAAATGGCTGCACCGTTGGTGCCGGTGCGAAAGTAAAGGAATAATCGGTAGAAAAAATAATTAACGTAAAATATAAACTTGACAGGAGGAAGCATGGAAAGGGAGTTGGAACAGCTTCTTGTAAAAGGGGCGGAAGAATATTCAGTCCATCTTGATGAAGAAAAGATAAAAAGCTTTGGTAAGTACAAGGAAATACTTCTTGAATGGAATGAGAAAATTAACCTTACTGCGATAGAAGAAGATAAGGACATCATACTAAAGCACTTTATTGATTCACTGAGCATCATGCCTTATATACGCGGGCTTATTAAGGGAGAAAGCAGCCTGAGTTTGGTTGATGTAGGCACTGGTGCGGGTTTTCCAGGTATACCTGTGAAAATAGCCGCTCCTGAAATAAAGGTGACCCTGTTGGATTCCCTGGAAAAAAGGGTGAAATTTTTAAAAGAAGTGGTCAAGGGATTAGGGCTTACGGACATAGAAGCTATGCACGGCAGAGCTGAAGAATATGGAGTCAAAGCGGAGTTCAGAGAAAAGTTCGATGTTTCCACAGCCAGAGCTGTTGCAAGCCTCCCTGTTCTCCTCGAATACTGCCTGCCTTTTACCAAGGTGGGAGGGCTTTTTATCGCAATGAAAGGGAGCAATACTGAAGAAATCAGCAGTTCCAAAAGAGCTCTGGAAATATTGGGAGGAGAAATAGTGGATGTTAAGGAAATAACTCTTCCTTGGAGTGATATGAAAAGAAATATAATTTTAATAAAAAAGTTACGACAAACCCCTGCAAAATATCCGAGAAAAGCCGGAAAACCTGCAAAAGAACCTCTGATATAATCAAATTAATAAGGAAAAATAAAACATTTCGGCGAAAACTTTTTATTGTAAAAAAAAGGAAATGTGGAAATAATGGTGAATATAAATATTGACTACGGAAATAGATACGGGCAATGATGATGACATCCAGTCCTGGTTTATATATGAGGAGTGGAAAAGTCATCAGTGAAATTTACTAGCTAAAGCCATTATTAAGGAGTGCAATGCCAAAAAAATTATAACAGCCATAAGGCAGCCGTAGTATAACGCAAACAGCCTGTATCTTGCCTGAGGCGTTTACAAAGGAAGGTGCCGAAATGTTGGAAAGTAAACTGCATGTTTCAAAGAATGAGAAGAAAGAAGACTTAAAAAACATCACGTACATAAAAATCGAAAACATCAGACCTAATCCCTACCAACCAAGAAAGCAATTTAATAAGGCATCTCTTGAGGAGCTTTGTGAATCAATTAAGGAATATGGCGTTCTTCAGCCCATCAATGTAAGACAGATTTCAAGCAGCACTTATGAGCTGGTTGCTGGGGAGAGAAGGCTAAGGGCTGCTACTATGGCCGGTCTGGAAGAGATACCTGCCATTATTGTAAATGTCAATGATAACAACTCCGCAATAATGGCTTTGATCGAAAACCTCCAGAGGGAAAATTTAAGTTATATGGAGGAAGCAGAAGGATACAGCAATTTATTAAACGAGCACAATCTTACTCAGGAAGAACTGGCACAGAAAATAGGGAAGAGCCAGTCTACTATAGCTAATAAAGTAAGACTTTTAAAACTTCCACCCTTGGTTAAGAAAATCCTTGCTGACAACAACCTTACCGAACGCCATGCAAGAGCTTTGCTGAAACTTCATGATGAACAGCTGCAGCTTAAAGTATTAAAGCATGTTTGTGAAAAGGGATTGAATGTGAAAAAGACAGAGCAATTGGTGGAGCGGGCAATAGAAAAGTATACCCGGAGCGAAAAGGAGAAGGTGGAAGAAAAGAAAAGGACAAAAGCTATTAAAGATATAAGGATTTTTGTAAATACGGTAAGGCAGGCGATTGACCTCATGAAGAAATCAGGGGTTAACGCAAAGGCTGCCCAGCTTGATAGGGGAGAGTATATAGAATTCATAGTGAGAATACCAAAAAAGGGTGTGAATTAGAAAGACTTACAGTGAGGGCATTAAAAGATGGTATATTGGAAAGTATTAAATGGGCGGAATTTCAGCCCATTTTTTATGCATTAAAAATATGCTCCCTCAAATTTGTGTTATAATTTATATTTAATCAAAATAGTTTTACCATTTGCGTTACTATTTATTATTTAGCAAAAGCCGGACTTATCAAAATCAGCAGCAAAGCATGATATATAGGGAGGGCTTGGCCTTTAACCGACAGCATCAACTTTTAGTGTTGCAGTAGCTAAAATTGGATAAAATAAATAAGACAGCATTTGCATACATATAGCGGCCTTTATGGTATTATATGGTAAAATCAGTGGACAGGTTCAAAAAACTTTATTAAAATATATAATGTGTCAGCATGTACCAAAAAAATGACCGAAAGTAGTTTAGAAAAGGAGTTCTTTTAATGGCAGATAATACAAATGAAATTAGGGAGCAAAAGATAATACCTGTAAATATTGAATCGGAAATGAAAAAGTCCTTTATGCAGTATGCCATGAGCGTTATAATCGAAAGAGCTTTACCTGACATAAGGGATGGACTAAAACCGGTTCACAGAAGAATTTTATATGCGATGTATGAGCTGGGTTTCACTCCGGATAAAGCATATAGAAAGTGTGCGACAACTGTTGGTGAAGTTCTGGGTAAATTTCACCCCCATGGTGATGCTGCGGTATATGACAGTTTGGTTCGCATGGCTCAGGATTTTTCATTGCGGCATATACTTATAGACGGGCACGGAAATTTCGGTTCGAGGGACGGCGACCCTGCGGCAGCTATGAGGTATACTGAAGCCAGATTATCTAAAATGGCCATGGAGATGCTGACGGACATAAACAAAGACACCGTTGATTTCAAACCAAATTTTGATGAGCATGAAATGGAGCCTGTGGTTCTCCCTTCAAGATTTCCAAACCTTTTAGTGAATGGATCATCCGGTATTGCTGTAGGTATGGCTACAAATATACCTCCGCACAATCTTGGAGAAGTTATAGATGGTATAATCAAAATTATAGACAATCCGGATATAAGCTTGGATGAATTAATGAAGACCATAAAGGGTCCGGATTTTCCAACAGCCGGTATTATCGTAGGCAGGCAGGGTATAAGGGAAGCCTATAGGACCGGAAAGGGAAGAATTACGCTGAGGGCGGAAACCGTGATAGAGCAGGTATCCAGCACGAAACAGAGGATCATTGTCACGGAATTGCCCTATCAGGTAAACAAGGCGAGATTGATAGAAAAAATCGCAGAGCTGGTAAAAGAAAAAAGAATTGAAGGAATTGCAGACCTGAGGGATGAATCGGGCAGGGAAGAACCCGTAAGAATTGTCATAGATCTGAAGAAGGATGCAAATGCCAATGTAGTGCTTAACCTGCTTTATAAAAATACTCAGATGCAGGATACTTTCAGCGTAAATATGCTGGCTATTGTTGAGACGGAAGATAAAAAATATGAGCCAAGAATAGTCAATCTCAGACAGGCAATTGATTATTATATAAAACATCAGGAAGATGTAATAATAAGAAGAACTAAGTTTGACCTGGACAAAGCGGAAGCCAGAGCCCACATTTTAGAAGGGTTGAAAATAGCTTTGGATCACCTGGATGAGGTGATAAAGATAATCAGAAATTCAAAAACCGAAGCCGACGCAAAACAGGGGCTTATGGATAGTTTCGGGTTAAGCGAAAAGCAATCCCAGGCTATTGTTGACATGAGGCTGGGAAGGCTTACAGGATTAGAAAGGGAAAAAATCGAAAATGAGTACAGAGAGCTTCTGGAGAGGATTAAGTACTTCAAGGATGTTCTGGCAAACGAATCTATGGTTCTGAAAATAATAAAAGATGAACTCACGGTCATAAAGGAAAAGTATGCCGATGAAAGAAGAACCAAGATAATTGCCGATGAGGATGAAATAGATATTGAAGATCTTATTCAGGAGGAAGAAAGCGCGATAACCCTGACGCACTTCGGGTATATCAAAAGAATGCCGGCCGACACTTATAAAAGTCAAAAAAGAGGCGGAAAGGGAATCATTGGGCTTAGCACCAGGGAAGAGGATTTTGTTGAAAACCTGTTTACGGCATCAACCCATCATTTCCTGCTGTTCTTTACCAACAAGGGGAAAGTGCACAGGCTTAAGGCTTACGAAATACCTGAAGGCAGCCGCCAGGCAAAGGGAACTGCAATAGTGAACCTGCTCCAGCTGGACGCCGATGAAAAGGTAACGACAGTGATTCCTGTTGCCGAATATAAAGAGGACAGCTACCTGATAATGGCCACCAAGCATGGTCTGATAAAGAAGACCAAATTGATGGAATATGACAATATAAGAAAAGGAGGACTTACCGGCGTTGCCCTGAGAGAAAATGATGAGCTTATAGATGTAAAGCTGACAGATGGGGATAAGGATATAATACTCGTCACAAGAAACGGTATGTCCATAAGATTCAATGAGAATGATGTCCGCCCGGTAGGCAGAGTGGCTCAGGGTGTGATTGGCGTAAAGCTTGAGGACGACGATAGTGTTATCGGTATGGAGGTTTGCTGCAACGACCCCTATTTGCTGGTTGTTACCGAAAAAGGCTTCGGAAAGAGGACGGAGCTGGAAGAATATAAGGTTCAGTCGAGGGGCGGCAAAGGAATATTGACATACAGGGTGACTGAAAAAACCGGCAAAGTGGTCGGCATGAAGCTTGTGGATGACAACGATGACATAATGCTAATAAGTCAAGACGGCACAATAATTAGAATGAATGTGGATGATATAAGTGTTCTGGGAAGGGCAACCCAGGGGGTAACACTGATGAGGGTTGGTGAAGGAAACAACGTGGCTTGTATAGCCAAAATAGTTCCGGAAACCGATTCTGAAGATGATAATGAAGAATAGGATATTTAAAACTGATAAATCTTGAAAAATATAAAGGAGAGTTCACAGGGAGCTCTCCTTTATATTTTTTGACAAGGTAGGATATTAATAAAGCATTTTAAATTAATCGGATATGTCTAAAAAGTCAATAGTTTTCTTTCTCTTTGGCCGCAAGTCAGTCACAAGATAAATTGACATAAGATTCAGTCAGTGACCATATCGACAGCAGATTCCATTACTCTGCCGATCCCCAAGGGATGCAAGTCTGCTAGGTACTTCCATCGCTATTAGAATTTTCATCGGTTGCATCTATACCATACTGATTCTCATCCATCGGCTCCATGTAATCCGACGGGTGCTCCAGCCTTTTTAAAACAACAGCAATTTCTTCAACACTTTTAAGATTGCCGTCGGGAAGGACATTTACATTATATAGCCTTTCTGAAAGGCTTCTGTTTTCACGCTTTTGCTCCATAAACTCACCTCGTAAATCCATAAATTATCTTTAGGTATTTGCATAGAAATATGATATAAAAATCAAGCATTACTTAATATATGTCAAAACAGCAAAGTATATATCAGAAAGATGAATGTATTTTTGCTCAATGAAAAATAAAAAGAGAAAAATCAGGTTGATGAAGTTGGATATTGATGATATATTAATAAAGCTGTCGCTGATCAAAAAAACAACATGAATTTGGAAGAATAAACTTTCAAAAAGTTGTTGACACCAGTAAGACAGCATGATATAATAATCAAGCCGCTTCGGTGAGGCGGCAAAAAAATTGGACTTTGAAAAGTAAACAGTGTAAAGACAAAGGGAACTCGAAAATGAATTTGAGTTACGTGCTTATAAAAGCTAGTAAGTAAACAGAGCCAAAAGGCTTTTGAATAAAAGAAATCTTTTATTTGAGAGTTTGATCCTGGCTCAGGACGAACGCTGGCGGCGTGCCTAACACATGCAAGTCGAGCGGAGTAGAGTTCAACACTGAGTATTCGAGCGTTGGCAAAAGTTAAGCCAGCGTCATGCACAAACTACCTTGTTGATAGACATATTTAAAAGAAAGTTTTGTGCATCACGCTAAATTAAGTGCCTAACACAATGCTATGACTAAAGCAAGTCAAAATAGTATTGATAAGAGACGCCATACTTGAGTGCTGAGTGTTGGACTCTACTTAGCGGCGGACGGGTGAGTAACGCGTGGGCAACCTGCCTTGCACAGGGGGATAACACAGGGAAACTTGTGCTAATACCGCATAACATCACGGGGAGGCATCTTCCTGTGATCAAAGGAGAAATCCGGTGCAAGATGGGCCCGCGTCCGATTAGCTAGTTGGCGGTGTAACGGACCACCAAGGCGACGATCGGTAGCCGAACTGAGAGGTTGATCGGCCACATTGGGACTGAGACACGGCCCAGACTCCTACGGGAGGCAGCAGTGGGGAATATTGCGCAATGGAGGAAACTCTGACGCAGCAACGCCGCGTGAAGGATGAAGGTCTTCGGATTGTAAACTTCTTTGATGAGGGACGAAGGAAGTGACGGTACCTCAAAAACAAGCCACGGCTAACTACGTGCCAGCAGCCGCGGTAATACGTAGGTGGCGAGCGTTGTCCGGAATTACTGGGTGTAAAGGGCGCGTAGGCGGGGATGTAAGTCAGATGTGAAATACCATGGCTCAACCGTGGGGCTGCATCTGAAACTATGTTTCTTGAGTGCTGGAGAGGAAAGCGGAATTCCTAGTGTAGCGGTGAAATGCGTAGATATTAGGAGGAACACCAGTGGCGAAGGCGGCTTTCTGGACAGTAACTGACGCTGAGGCGCGAAAGCGTGGGGAGCGAACAGGATTAGATACCCTGGTAGTCCACGCCGTAAACGATGGATACTAGGTGTAGGAGGTATCGACCCCTTCTGTGCCGGAGTAAACACAATAAGTATCCCACCTGGGGAGTACGGCCGCAAGGTTGAAACTCAAAGGAATTGACGGGGGCCCGCACAAGCAGTGGAGTATGTGGTTTAATTCGAAGCAACGCGAAGAACCTTACCAGGGCTTGACATACAGAGGGATATGTCAGAGATGGCATAGCTCTTCGGAGCCTCTGTACAGGTGGTGCATGGTTGTCGTCAGCTCGTGTCGTGAGATGTTGGGTTAAGTCCCGCAACGAGCGCAACCCTTGTTGTTAGTTGGTAACACGTAAAGGTGACCACTCTAACGAGACTGCCGGTGACAAATCGGAGGAAGGTGGGGACGACGTCAAATCATCATGCCCCTTATGTCCTGGGCTACACACGTACTACAATGGCTACAACAAAGGGAAGCGAAGCCGTAAGGCGGAGCAAATCCCCAAAAGTAGTCCCAGTTCGGATTGTGGGCTGCAACCCGCCCACATGAAGTCGGAATTGCTAGTAATGGCAGGTCAGCATACTGCCGTGAATACGTTCCCGGGCCTTGTACACACCGCCCGTCACACCATGAGAGTCAGCAACACCCGAAGTCAGTAGCTTAACCGCAAGGAGGGCGCTGCCGAAGGTGGGGCCGATGATTGGGGTGAAGTCGTAACAAGGTAGCCGTATCGGAAGGTGCGGCTGGATCACCTCCTTTCTAAGGAGAACGGTCCGAATCTGATGGATAGCATCAGGTGAGGACGAATCTTCTGGTCGATACCGGATAACAGAAATGTTACCGGTTAAAGAGTTCCTTGTCTACACTGTTTAGTTTTCAAAGCCCAATGAGGTTTTGAAAAAAGAAAAAGTACTGGTTGACATTTAAGCGTCAATCATGTATAATAAGAAGTCCCTGATGGTTAATAAGCCGTCAGAGAAAATTGGATATAATAATATGGGCTCATAGCTCAGATGGTTAGAGCGCACGCCTGATAAGCGTGAGGTCGATGGTTCGATTCCATTTGAGCCCACCACTTTCTTGAATAGCTCAATAAGAGTTAGGAGAGAAGGAAAAAAGTACTGGTTGACATTGATATGCCAACCATGTATAATAATAAATCCCGGTTGATGAAGACTTAAAAAGTCAGAAGTCAGCCGAAGAACTTGCACTTTGAAAACTATATAATGTAAGTTGAAAATTGTTAGAACCGAGCAGTAATGCGAAGGTTATAGCAGTTTTCAGAAGATGAGAAGACAAGAAAAAATAAGGGTAACAAGTATCGAAAGGTATGCGTGACTCTTAGGAAGTCTTCACAAGATGGTTAAAAGACAATCACTTGAAGAGAACCGAAAGATATCGAGAGATCGTATCTAAGAAGGTCAAGCTATTAAGAGCATAGGGTGAATGCCTTGGCACCAGAAGCCGATGAAGGACGTGATAAGCTGCGAAAAGCTGCGGAGAGGCGCAAATAGCCATTGACCCGCAGATGTCCGAATGGGGGAACCCACCTGGGGTAAATGCCCAGGTACATGTATGTGAATACATAGCATACATGGGGGAGACGTAGGGAACTGAAACATCTAAGTACCTACAGGAAAAGAAAACAAAAGTGATTCCGTAAGTAGTGGCGAGCGAAAGCGGATTAGCCCAAACCGGGGTACAGCAATGTAGCCCGGGGTTGAGGACCGGCGGAATGATTCGGAGTATCTAGCAGAATGAGGCACTGGAACGTGCAGACCATAGAGGGTAAAAGTCCCGTATGCGAAAGATATGAAGACAGGCCGGGATCCAGAGTACCACAAGGCACGTGAAACCTGGTGGGAAGCAGGGAGGACCACCTTCCAAGGCTAAATACTAACTGGTGACCGATAGTGGAGCAGTACCGTGAGGGAAAGGTGAAAAGAACCCCGGGAGGGGAGTGAAAGAGAACCTGAAACCCTATGTTTACAAGCAGTTGGAGAGCGTTAAGGCTCGACAGCGTACTTTTTGTAGAACGGTCCGGCGAGTTATAGTATGTGGCAAGGTTAAGTACTAGAGGTACGGAGCCGAAGGGAAACCGAGTCTTAACAGGGCGACAAAGTCACATGCCATAGACCCGAAACCGGGTGACCTATCCATGGACAGGTTGAAGCGGGAGTAAAATCCCGTGGAGGACCGAACCACGTGACCGTTGAAAAGGTCTGGGATGAGCTGTGGATAGCGGAGAAATTCCAATCGAACTCGGAGATAGCTGGTTCTCCCCGAAATAGCTTTAGGGCTAGCCTCTAATGAAAGTCTAGCGGAGGTAAAGCACTGAATGGGCTAGGGGCCTTACCAGGTTACCGAACCCTATCAAACTCAGAATGCCGTATAGACGATGTTAGGGAGTCAGACTACGGGAGATAAGTTTCGTAGTCAAAAGGGAAACAGCCCAGACCATCAGCTAAGGTCCCAAAATCACAGTTAAGTGGAAAAGGATGTGGGTTTGCTAAGACAACTAGGATGTTGGCTTAGAAGCAGCCATTCATTCAAAGAGTGCGTAATAGCTCACTAGTCGAGTGAGCCTGCGCCGAAAATTACCGGGGCTAAACTGTGTACCGAAGCTATGGACTCAGAAATGGGTGGTAGGGGAGCTTACTGTCGTAGGCCGAAGCACGATCGTGAGGACGTGTGGACGAAACAGTAGTGAGAATGCCGGAATAAGTAGCGAGAGTAAAGTGAGAATCTTTACCGTCGAAAACCTAAGGTTTCCTGGGGAAGGCTCGTCCGCCCAGGGTAAGTCGGGACCTAAGCCGAGGCCGAAAGGCGTAGGCGATGGACAACAGGTTGAAATTCCTGTACTACCGTCTCTTGTTTGAGAGAGGTGGGGACGCAGGAGGATAGGCTAAGCGAGTAACTGGAAAAGCTCGTCCAAGGGAGGTAGATAGTCCGGTAGGCAAATCCGCCGGACGTTTCGAAGGCCTGATGGGGAGGGAAAATAGAGTACCGAAGTAGCCGATTCCACACTGACGAGAAAAGCCACTATCGAGAGAGAAGGTACCCGTACCGCAAACCGACACAGGTAGGTGAGGAGAGAATCCTAAGACGAGCGGGAGAAGCGTTGTTAAGGAACTCGGCAAATTGACCCCGTAAGTTCGCGAGAAGGGGTGCCTGTAGGAATACAGGCCGCAGTGAAAAGGCCCAAGCAACTGTTTATCAAAAACACAGGTCTCTGCTAAATCGAAAGATGACGTATAGGGGCTGACGCCTGCCCGGTGCTGGAAGGTTACGGGGAATGCTTAGCGCAAGCGAAGGCATGAACTTAAGCCCCAGTAAACGGCGGCCGTAACTATAACGGTCCTAAGGTAGCGAAATTCCTTGTCAGGTAAGTTCTGACCCGCACGAATGGCGTAATGATTTGGGCACTGTCTCGACAACGCACCCGGTGAAATTGTAGTACTTGTGAAGATGCAAGTTACCCGCGACTAGACGGAAAGACCCCATGGAGCTTTACTGTAGCCTGATACTGGGTTTCGGTATTCTTTGTATAGGATAGGTGGGAGGCAGAGAAGTAGCGGCGCCAGCCGCTATGGAGCCGACGTTGGAATACCACTCTAAGAGTACTGGAACTCTAACCAGAGTCCATAAGCTGGACTTGGGACACTGTCAGGTGGGCAGTTTGACTGGGGCGGTCGCCTCCCAAAAGGTAACGGAGGCGTCCAAAGGTTACCTCAGCGCGGTTGGAAACCGCGCAACGAGTGCAAAGGCATAAGGTAGCCTGACTGTGAGAGAGACACCTCGAGCAGGTACGAAAGTAGGGCTTAGTGATCCGGTGGTATGAAAGTGGAATTGCCATCGCTCAACGGATAAAAGCTACCCTGGGGATAACAGGCTTATCTCCCCCAAGAGTCCACATCGACGGGGAGGTTTGGCACCTCGATGTCGGCTCATCGCATCCTGGAGCTGTAGCAGGTTCCAAGGGTTTGGCTGTTCGCCAATTAAAGCGGTACGCGAGCTGGGTTCAGAACGTCGTGAGACAGTTCGGTCCCTATCTGTCGCGGGCGCAGGATATTTGAGGGGATCTGTCCTTAGTACGAGAGGACCGGGATGGACGAACCTCTGGTGCACCAGTTGCATTGCCAAGTGCAGAGCTGGGTAGCCAAGTTCGGCAGGGATAAACGCTGAAGGCATCTAAGCGTGAAACCCACCCCAAGATGAGATATCCCATTCGAAAGAAGTAAGACCCCATGAAGACTACATGGTAGATAGGCCGGATGTGGAAGTGCAGTAATGTACGAAGCTGACCGGTACTAATAGGTCGAGGGCTTGACCAAGAAAAGAAGGTCTTTTAATAGTCTGAAAGTGAAGACAAGTCTTCGAAGAAAGCTTACATTATATAGTTTTGAGAGTGCAAGAAATTGCACAAAGTTTATAAAATTGTTAGATGCAAGTAGTGCAAGGAAGCCGACTGCTGAGGAACGGAATTTATGAAAGATAAATGAGTACCGGAGGCAGGAAGGCTGACGCAGCAATACGAAGCATATCACAATTTTAGATATCTGGTGGCAATAACGAGAAGGAAACACCCGTACCCATTCCGAACACGGCAGTTAAGCTTCTCAGTGCCGATGATACTTGGACGGAGACGTCCTGGGAAAGTAGGTCGCTGCCAGATTTATATCAGAACCCTGAGGTTATTCACCTCAGGGTTTTGTTGTATTTGTGAAATAATTTTTGTAACATTTCTTTTTGCCCTGATTGCTACTTGAGTAAGTGTCCATTGACTCAGTTTTCGGCTGAAACATAGCCATTAATCCGACTGATTCTTTTTAATTCCAACATGCAGGATGCTATAAAATGGGAGTTTAAGCTTGGCATTTATCTTTACTTTATGACGATATGGCAAAGACAACTTTTTTATACCCAAATATAACAGAATAGTGTATAATACTAGTTAATAATCTTACAAATTAAGAAAATTTTTGTGGATAAAAATTGAACCCAGGGAGGGAATGATCAAATGAGATTCATACAATCATGCTCCTATGCCTGCGCAAAATATCTCTCCACACAGCTTAACGAAAATCATGAAAAGAGAAGAATATACTATTATGGTTTTCAGGTTGTGATCGGCGCTATAGTTAAAGGGTTTTTCCTCGTATCGATCTCTTTCCTGTTCGGGGCATTAATACCTGCCCTCATTGTAGCTGCTGCATTTGGGCTTCTAAGGAAGGCAGCGGGCGGATATCACATGGACACTTATTCAAAATGCATAGTACTTTCCATGACTTTATTTATCTCGGCAGCGTTAATAGCGAGATATACATATCCATATTGGACAGAGTGGAGCCTGATCGTTCTGATAGCCGTGGTTTTTGCAATCAGCATCCCGGTTCTTATAAAATGGGCGCCATCAGATACTCCCAACAGACCTATAACGAAACCGGAAGAAATCAAGAAGTTTAAACGGTCTTCCATTATTTATATGGTAGTTTGGTTATTGCTGGCTTTTTTAACCTTGCATCTGGAAATCGGAAAATACCAGCAATACATTATAGCTGCATCTTTTGGAGTTCTTCAGGAGCTGTTTGCCATAAGTCCGATAGGATATCGGCTTTTTAGCAAAATCAGCAAAGGCATGGATAATATAAAAGTATTTTCCCGTTAAAATCACCGTTCTAAAAAACACTGTTCGGAGAATTTACTCTTTCCTAACAATTTCTTTACAAAACAGCATCATAGTATTAAAATTATAAAGCATATAGAAGGATATCAGCCACTCGTGAAAATGTTAACATGGCTTACCAAAAAAGAGCAAAGTGGTAATTTTCAGTGTGGCTGCATCTTTACAAATATATGTGACTTATATCAAAGAAAAATTGCTGAGATTAATTTAAGATGTAAATAAGATATCTCAAAATAAATTTGCTGATGATTAGTTGCCTGTCAACAACGGATCTAAAATACCGTACAAACAGGGCTTGCTTGACGGAGGTTTATAATGTCAGCTGCTATTGGGAGTCACGCTTTCTAATAATTTAAAGCATAAGATTCATACTAGTGATATAGCAATAAAGTAAAATTGTCGGAAAGGTATATGGAAAAATGGATAAAAGGGAGTTAATTGAAAAAATTCAAGCATTAAAAAAGGAAAGGAATGCGGTAATAGTTGCACATAACTATCAGGTAGATGATGTACAGGAAGTTGCCGATATCGTTGGAGATTCCTTTGCTTTAAGCAAGTACTGTGCATCCGGCAATGCGGATGTTATTGTGTTTTGCGGAGTGCACTTCATGGCTGAAAGTGCAAAGATCTTATCACCGGAAAAAACGGTTCTTCTTCCTGAAAAGGATGCAGGATGTCCTATGGCCGATATGGTTACGGCAGATGCTTTGCGAAGGGAAAAGGAAAAATATAAGGATGCGGCTGTCGTCTGCTATATTAACTCTTCGGCTGAGGTAAAAGCCGAATGTGATGTATGCTGCACATCATCAAATGCTTTGAAGGTTGTGGGGTCGCTAAAGGAAAAAGACATACTTTTCGTTCCCGACCAGAATTTGGGAAGCTATATAGCAGCTAAGCTTCAGGAGAAGAACTTCATCCTGTGGAAAGGTTTCTGTGCTACCCACCATAGGATCAAAAAGGATGAGGTCATTAAAATCAGGGAAATGCATCCCGATGCCTTGGTGCTGGTTCATCCGGAGTGTCGGCCTGAAGTAGTTGAAATGGCTGATTTTGTCGGAAGCACTAAGCAGATAATAGATTATGCCAACAGCTCCCCTCATCAGAAATTTATCATAGGTACGGAGATGGGAGTCTTGTATAAGCTGAAAAAGGATAATCCGGGCAAGACATTTTATTTACTGTCTCCAGGCTTGATTTGCCCCAATATGAAAAAAACATCCTTGGAAAGCGTATATAATGCATTAAATGAAATGAAATATGAGATCAATGTCGATCCACAGATCAGTGCCAAAGCAAGAAGGGCGCTGGACAGAATGCTGGAGCTTGGGTAGATAATATTTGGCAGAATATATGAAGGAAGGTCTTCTTTTGAATAGATATATAGCTGATTTTAATTCTGACGAGATAGAAAAAGAATATCATGATGTGTTGGTAATAGGCAGCGGTATTGCCGGTGTTTACACGGCCCTTGAAATACCTGAGGAATATGATATAGCCATACTTACCAAGGAAACGATAGAGATAAGCAATTCCGTGCTTGCGCAGGGAGGAATAGCGGTATCCCTGGACAAGGAGGATTCTCCCGAGCTACATTTCAAGGATACCCTTTATGCCGGTGCCGGATTGTGCGATGAAGAGAGCGTATGGGTGCTTGTTAATGAAGCTGCTGATAATATTGAAAAATTGCTGGAGTACGGTGTAAACTTCGACAGAAAAAAGCAGGGAGAGCTGGCCTTTGGCAGGGAAGCCGCCCACAGCAAAAACCGCATCATCCATGCTGGGGACACTACGGGGAAAGAGGTATGTGACAAGCTCATATCGGTTGTAAGAACAAGAAACAATATCAAAATAAAAGAGAGAACTTTTGCTATAGACCTCATCACTGAGGATAACAAATGCAAGGGTATACTTGCCTATGATGAAGATACTGCTTCAAAAAAGCTTTATTTATCAAATGTGGTGATATGTGCGACTGGTGGTTTTGGTCAGCTATATTCCAGAACTACCAATCCGGAGGTTGCCACCGGTGATGGAATCTGTCTTGCATACAGGGCCGGTGCCCGGTTGATGGATCTGGAGTTCATACAATTCCATCCCACTGTGCTGTACCATCCTTTAAATAAGAGCTTTCTCATATCCGAAGCTGTGCGGGGAGAGGGAGCTATCCTGAGGAACATACACGGAAAGAGGTTTATGCCCGAGTATCATGAATTATGTGAGCTTGCACCCAGAGATGTGGTATCAAGGGCAATTTTTCAAGAAATGAAGAAGACAGGAGCTACCAATGTATTTCTGGATATCACCTTTAAAGATAAGGAGTATTTGGAAAACCGGTTTCCCAACATATATAAGACATGTCTTAGCTATGGAATAGATATGGCAAAGGACTATATACCTGTGGCTCCGGCTGAACACTACTGCATGGGGGGAATCCGTACTGATGCCTTTGGAAGGACAGGAATTGAAGGTTTTTATGCCTGTGGCGAAACTGCATGCACAGGGATACACGGAGCAAACAGGCTGGCCAGCAACTCCCTGCTGGAAGGGCTGGTTTTTGGCAGGAAGATCGGCCAGGAAGTAAGCAAGATTCTGAAAGATAGCGGCAAACGGAAATTTGACATCTCCATAAAGTATTCAGCCAACCGTTCAGAAGCTACAGTGAATGCCGATGAGGTGATCCGGCATATACAGAAGATCATGACGGAGCATGTAGGCATAGTTAGGAACAGGGAAGGCCTTCTGCTGGCAAAACAGGAGGTAGGAAATTATTTTGACCTCATTAAGAATATGAAAAATAGCACCTTAAGGGATTACGAAATGCAGAATATCGTACTTTTGGCTACGCTTATTATAGAGTCGGCCCTGGAACGGGAAGAGAGCAGGGGAGCCCACTATAGGACGGATTTCAACAAAACGGATGATGTAAACTGGAAAAGAAATATAATAAAAAAATTAGAAATATAAGCAAACATTTATGACGGATATAATAATTAAAGAAATTTCTTAGAGGGGTGTTGCTGATGCACATAGATAAATTTTACATAGATGACCTTATAATAAACTCTCTAAAAGAGGATATGCCTATGGGGGATATCACTACCGATAATCTGATAGATATCAATTCAACCTCCGAAGCAAGGCTTATCGCCAAGGAAAGAGGCATCATTGCAGGGCTGGATGTAGCAAAGAGGGTTTTTGAAATATTGGATGAAAAGGTTGTGTTTTTAAAAAGAGTTGATGACGGAACCTTGGTAGATCGGGGGGACGTAATAGCAGAAATAAGGGGAAACACCAGGGCATTGCTAAAAGGTGAAAGAACTGCCCTTAATCTGATTCAGAGATTATCCGGAGTGGCAACCAAAACCAATGAATTGTGTGAGAAGATAAAAGATCTGCCGGCTAAGATCGTTGATACGAGAAAAACAACGCCGGGCATGAGGTTTTTAGAAAAGTATGCGGTAAGGGCTGGCGGCGGACAAAACCATAGATTTTGCCTTTCCGACGGAGTTCTGATAAAAGACAATCATATAAAGGCTGCCGGTGGCATTAAAAAAGCTGTAGAAATAATAAGAAACCGGATACCTCACACCATAAAAATTGAAGTGGAGACGGAAACCCTTGAACAAGTGCAGGAGGCACTGGAGGCTGGGGTTGATATTATAATGCTGGATAATATGAGCCTTGACATGATGAAACAGGCCGTGGAATTGATAAACGGAAGAGCGCTGGTGGAAGCTTCCGGAAATGTGAATATTGATACGGTATATAATATTGCCCTTACAGGGGTGGACATAATTTCTGTAGGTGCAATAACCCATTCTGTTAAAGCTCTTGACATCAGCATGAGGATAATATAACCTGTGGATAAAAAATCACGTTATCCACAGATTTTTGTGAAATAAGCATGTTTATAATGTTAATAATTCTACAACCAGCTAAAATAGCAGCTTAGAGGGATGTGATTAATAAACAAGGATATCCACAGTCTTGTGGATATCCTATTATTTTTTCCACTTTTTACACAAATATTCGAGAATGCTTTCGCTGACTCCCGGTATAAAAGTCTTATTTGATTCCTGCATAATAGTATCACCGGTTTATAGGTTGTGAATTATGAAAGAGAGCTGGCGTATAATGAGTAAAATAAAGCAGGACAATCGGTTACTATCTGTATTATTATGATAGCTATATTATTAATAATAGAGTTAGAGTTATGAGATTTATAGCGATAGGACAGACTAATTGAACACTGGCAGCTAGGAGCCTCGTATCAGCTTGGGGTAGGGAAGCTTATTTTCCAGCATGAACAGTATTTTCTCAAATACCTTCTTGTTGCTCAAAATGCCTTTGTGGATAGGCGCTTGAACTAAGGTACCATTTAAGATGTCATCCACTGTTATGTTGCTTTTACCCAAGTTAAACAGCTCTGTTTTGATGCCCCACTCATCAAGGGATGCATTGGTAATGCCCACTACCTCATCGTACTGAGCTATGATGTTTCCAGTCTGTATTGTATTGTTTAAGCCTTTGTTGATCATGGACGGAAGGATGTGTGTGAATAATGGATTGTCAGGTATTAGATCCAAAATCCCTTGTCCTTCAAAATATTCGGCACCCAGGGAAGCAATAGGAGAACCTTTATGAGGAACTGAAATGAATATTATTTTTTTTATATCGTGGTTTTTAATGTATTCCCTGCTGCATGTGTAATAACGAGCAACAAGCCCTCCCATGCTGTGGGCGATAAGATCAAATCTTCCGACCTGGATGCCTTTCGAAAGATACACAAGTTTTTGCTGCTGTAAAAAATCCTTAAGTTCCCCGGAACCGTGAGCGATTCCTTTTATGGAGTCATAATTAAAAGGGATGCATTCATAACCTTTGGAGTTAAGATAACCCATCAGATTTTCAAATATATCACCGTTGGATTGGTAGCCATGTATCATAACTACAGGCGTACGAGTAATTTTCACCTTTACTGCCTCCGATATATCAGTATCGTCAATGGAAGCTCTTATGATGGCTTCCGCATATCCATCTGAAAAATTCTTGCTGTCATATTCCGGGGGAGAGTATGTTACAATAGCCTCTCCGAAAGTATTTGTCCTTACATCTTCGGGATATAAGCTTCCAAAGTCATTATCGGATGTCAGCAAAATACGGGCATATTGGACGGGCATACCAGACGAATCTCGCACTTCTGCCTTTAAAATCAGTTTGTTTTCCGGGTCTGCTGTCAATATGCCTATACCGGGATTAACAAGGCTTAAGCTTAAAGACAATTCACTTTTTTTAGACAATTCATATTTAATGAGATTCCAAAAATTCGCAAAGAGCATTATAAATGCCAGCAATATGCATACTGCTGATAATATAGCCCAAAATCTAAATTTTCTTAGCATTTTGCATCAATCCCTGATGAACGATGATTTGCACTTCTATAATTAAAATTATTACATACAATGAGTATTTCAACAATTGCTGCATTTAATTCACAAGATTATTTTCATTTCAGCGGGGAAAAATAATTCCGAAGGGAGATGATTTTTTGAAAGTACAAGATATCATGACTAAAAATGTTGCATATATAAGTCCCAGTTCAACATTGACCGAAGCAGCACAGCTGATGCAGAAGCATAATGTAGGGTCAATACCTGTATGTGATCAGAATGGTGTTGTAGGTATTGTAACAGACAGGGATATAGTGGTGCGCAATATAGCTCTCGGCAAAAACCCACAGAATACCCCTGTAAGTGAAATAATGACTACACAGATAAAGATGGCTAATCCATCCATGGAAGTCGATGAAGCGTCAAAAATTATGTCCCAGTACCAGGTAAGAAGGCTTCCTGTGGTTGAGAACAACCAGATTGTAGGTATGGTATCCCTTGGGGATTTGGCTGCTGATCAGAGATTTGATATGGAAGCCGGTGAAGCTTTAGCAGAAATATCAAAACCGGCCAAACCGGAAAAAATGCAGAAATAAAGTAAAGAAATATCAAAACTGCAGGCAATAGGCTATGGAGTTGTTTTGTATCTTGGTCTATTGCCTGCAACATATTAGAAGTATATATTTACAAACTTGATGGAATATAAATCGCAAACAATTACATTGTCTTCGCCTTCTTCACGAAGCAATATATAGCTTGCTCCAACGCCTACCAAAACTCCTGTTCTGTCTGTGATTGTGTTTGTACCGATAAGAAATTCAACTCTTACCCTTCTTCCTATCTGAGTCCGTAAAAATCCGGCCAGATACATTGTGCTTTGCACCGATTGGGGGACAAACTCACTGTCAGCTGCTATAGTGGGTACGCCTGTGGTTGCAGGTGGCGCAAATTGAGGTCCTGTGGGTGCACCGGTGGGCAAAGCCATAGGAATGCCTCCGGGTGTGAGTCCGCCCGGTTGGAACTGATACTGTGGCATTTGTGCTCCGTTCTGACGTGACGGCATCGGGCTGAATTTTACGTTTGCCGGACATGGCGGCATATCATCGTAACTATACATAACTATTACCATCCTCCTTCATCATGTTTGATAATAAAGTGCCGTAGGGGTGTAAAAGCAATGCTGTCTTATTCTGTTGTAGAGGCTTCCGGAACCGTTACGCGGAAATACTCGTTCACATACCGGGCTGTATGGGTTATAATACCAGAGACAGTCATCAACGCCCTGAAGCTTGTTTCCTGAGAGAGCCCAGTCAGCAATCTGATAGTGGATCTCCTCCGGAGGTGTTGCCCATACTGTCTGGGGATTTGCCTCGCCGTAAACAGTGGGCATCATGCAAGTAAACTGGTAAGGCTGGGTAATAACCTTGCGGAGGTCTCCCTGACAAACTCTTAAGTATTCACCGTCAGCCACATGGACCCTGTTCATGACAACAGTAGCCACGGCCTTCATACCTGCTTCTCCTTCCCCTTCGGCTTCGCATCTGATCAACCTTGCGAATAATTCTCTTGCTGGAAAAGGCATAACTACATCACCTGTCTGTTGTTTATTTCAATATTCAATATCAGTATATTAACATAACGCATTATTGGTAATATTAAGATGTGATTAATTTGAAAATAATTCATACGATAAAACTAAAAAAGATGCTAATAATAATAGTGTCGTTAATATCCCTGCTGCAAAAACATGCAGGACACTTAAAGCAGGCTATGCCTGCAAAAAGGAGGAATGTACTGTGAGTAGGCAGAGAAGCATGATGTCTGAAAAATTGAAGACTGAAATAGCCAAGGAACTTGGAGTCTATGACACAGTGGCAACCGAAGGTTGGGGTGCTGTGAGCTCCAGAAACTGCGGAAATATAGTGAAAAAGGCTATAGAGATGGCAGAAAGGAGCTTGGGCAGCAGGTAGATATTAAGTTAACGAACTAAAGCCGGTGAAATACCGGCTTTAATTTTGCTCATTTCCATTTTTATTTCCATATCATTCCTTCGCAAATATTAATCTTGGAAACGGAAGAAGGCTGTGGTAAGATTATTACAGCTTATGCTTAAAGAAATTTCTCTTATTTCAAATCTATTACAATTTCTTTACACTTAAAATCTATATGTTGACGAGCAAAACTGCCGATGATATAATGTGTTTGAATTCAAGATAGGCGATTATCGCTAATCTTGAGTAAGTAGTACCAAGGGGTAAGGTTACAGAAGTCTGGAAGCAGGCGTAACCAAGTTACCCTACATATTTTTTCCTGCTTCCAAAAAAATACAAGGAGGATTTGAGAGCATGAGGAATCTCAAGAGGTTTTTAGCAGTTCTCGTAGTAGTAGCAGTTATGGCTACATCTATGATTCCTGCATTCGCAGCAGATGCTGAACTCTCTCCTATCGAAGTTGTTACCGGCCTTGGAATAGTTGAAGGCGCTGGCAACGGAGTGGATGATGAGTATCTGGCAGCTGACACAACAAAAATCCAGGCAGCAGTAATACTGCTCAAGGCGCTTGGATTGTACGAAGAAGCCATAGACTTCGACGGTGAAGAAAATTTTGCAGACGCCGATGAAGTTACATGGGCAGCTGGAAGAAGAATTCTGGCTTACTTGAAAGCTCACCCTGAGTTGGGTTGGGTTGGTAATCCGGATGGAACATTTGATGCTTATGCAGTTATAGAGCCTGCACAGCTTTACAAGGTTATGCTGGAGCTCTTGGGCTATGAGCAGAACGTAGACTTCAAATGGAGCGAAGTTCTGGAAAAAGCTGTAGAGTTCGGTATGGCTGGCGAGTATGTAGATGGTGAAGGCGTAACTAACGAAGACATGATAGGCATCATCTATGAAGCCCTTTATACTCCGGTTAAAGGTGGCACAGAAGAGGATGTTCTCTTAGTGTACCTCGCTGAAATCAACGAGGCTATAAAGGAAAAGGCTATTGAGCTCGGCTTGATAGTTGTTGAAGAAGAGCCTGGTGAACTCACTGCAACAGTAGCTGCTACTGGTGCAAAGAAATTGACAGTTACTTTCAACCAGCCTGTAGACAGCTCAAAAGCTGTGTTTACAGTTAAGAGAGGCGCAGTTAAGCCTTCAGTTAAATCTATAACTTTCTCTGAAGATAAGACTTCTGCTGTAATTGAATTCAATGTTAATCTCGCAGATGGAGATTATACAGTAGAAATTGCTGGCTTGACTGAGGAAGCTATAGTTTTAACAACAAAAGTTGAAGCTGCAAAGCTGACAACTATAGAATTCAGGAGTGACATTGCTGTTATTTCTGATGTTTATGCTAGCAAGTCAGTAAAAGTAGGAGTAGTAGGTAAGAACCAGTATGGTGAGGAAGTACCTGGTTTCAACCCAGCTGTATTTGCTTCTAAAGGAACAGGTAGCGTTGCATCAGGAGTACTTACATTGACTGTTACTTCAGGTTCTTATACCGTTGGTGAAAAAATAGTAGTAACGCTTGTTGATTCCACAACTAATACCACTAAAACAGAGACCTTGACAGTCGCTCAGGCAGCACAAGTTAGCTCTGTAACTGTTGGTGAGCTGAAGACTGATGATAAGGATCTGGCAGCAAAACCGATTAACGTAAGCAATTTAAATAGCAATCTGTCAAAATACTATATACCTGTTGAAATTAAAGATCAGTATGGAAATGTTCTAAAAAAAGCTGAACTGGCTGGAGTAGACATTATTTCCTCCAATACTGAGATAATAAATCCAAAAGGATTTAAGGATCTTGATAATGGAACTACTGTTATTGAATTGCAGGCAACTACATCTTCAGCAAAAGCTGGTACTGTAGTCCTCACAGTAGTGGCATCAGGAACAGGTAAAACTGGAAACACAACTATTACAGTATTGGAAGATGCTAAGATAGATACAGTTGTTCTGTCAGCTCCTGAAACTGAATTGAAGATTGGTAAAGCAGCTGTATTGCCAATAACAGTAATAGACACTTATGGAAATGAAGTTGCATTGAAAGACATCACTTTCACTGCTAAAGACGGTGAAACAATTTCAAGTACAACTGAACTGAAGCTTAATGGAAATACTAAGCTGTCTGTAACAGGAGCCAAGTTAGCAGTTAAAACAAACTACATTACTGGTGTTACTACAGTTGAGATAACACCTGATCCAGGTAGCAAGAATATAATTGTTACCGTAACAACAGCAACTGCTAAATTCCAGAGCTTGACGTTAGTTGCAGTAGATGCACCTGTTCCAACATCGATCAAAGGTATGAAGTCTGACTTTGTAACAATGTTGGCTGATGTAGATACTATGAAGACTGAGTTCTATTCTAAGGTAGAATTGCTGGATCAATACGGTGATACTTTTGAAGATACTATGCCAACCGGTTACTCTTACATCGTAACTCCAAAAGACACACCAGCTTATACAACCTATGTATCTGGTTACGTATATGCTCAGGGCGAAGACAAAGTCGGAACTGACGTATATGTAGTTAAGTTAATGAAAGATTCTACCGTATTGGATGAAATGGAAGTAGCTGTAACTGTTGTAGATAAAGAAAAGATCACTGCATTTGGTATAGATGATCTTAACAAGTTCTACACAGGAGATACAACAGGCACTTATACACAGACAGTTAAGATTCATGGCTTAGTTGATGGTAAGAAGGTTGCCGTACCACAGGATATGATTAAACTGGTTACTGCAAACAATGGCTTGCCGATAGAAACAAATGGTGAATTTACAGCAACCACTGATGTAGACACAGATGGTAAGGATATAAATGCTACTATCACTGTTTGGGTTGAAGCAGGATCCAATACCTACACATTGACCAAAGATGTTGTTTA
The DNA here is from genome assembly GCF_002896855.1 of Clostridium thermosuccinogenes. Classification (NCBI taxonomy): domain Bacteria; kingdom Bacillati; phylum Bacillota; class Clostridia; order Eubacteriales; family Clostridiaceae; genus Clostridium; species Clostridium thermosuccinogenes. The sequence goes on from NZ_CP021850.1 coordinate 4,581,157, forward strand.
TAGCTCAGCTGCACCTAAGGCTTCAAGCTTGGTAATTAAGAAAGGTGGCGACGAAGTTACTAATGCAGTTGAAGTAACATTAGCTAGCGGTAACCTCTTTACTGGAATCGATGGTCTCAAAGTTGAGGCAAAAGACCAGTATGGACATACCAAAACTACAGATGCTAAGTTCGCTATAACAAACAACGAAACAGGTCTGACATTAAGCGTTAATGATAGTGGAGATTTGACTGTTTCAACAGGTACTGTAGATCCTGGTAAGTCATTCACTCTCACTGTATTCATGGATGGCCTGTATAAGTCAGTTAAAGTGTATGTAAAATAATATTTACAGATTAGTGGAAGGAGGGGAGAAATCCCCTCTTTCTTTTTGTTTGGGTTTGCAAACCTAGGCTATACTTTTGGAGTAAATCCAGTTTATGTATTTGTCAGGAAGCTCGTAAGCGAATTCTTCAGCACACAGTAAATCAGGATGTTGAGTGGATCAACATAGGCTTGCTAAAACATCATAAAAGGAACAGAGAATAAAAGACATATACTATACTTAAGCAAAATTGTCACACTTATATAATTGACATATGAACATTCATTTATTAAACTTTACTTATGTTCACTATTCATTTTAGGGTAAAGGAGCGGCATCCTGGCATGTCACAAAGAAAAAGGGAAAGCAAAAGTAATAACATAAAAAATAAAAACGCTTTTAGCAAAGCATATGGTAAAATAGACCGCATTAGTATTGCTGCAAAATTAAAAACTATTATAATATTATGTCTTTCATTAATTTTATTTTATCCTCCTTTTTTAAGGGGATTGTTCTTTGATACAGAGCAGCTATTTACAGAGATTTTTGTGTTATCCGTATACTTACTATTTTGGATATATAAATATTTATTAAAGAACAGGCGAATTTTGACTACACCTATTGATTATGCTGCGTTAGGATTCGTGTTTGTATACTTCCTGTCCTTATTCCCGGCTATAGATAAATATCTAGCCATCTCAGAGTGGTTAAAATACTGTATGTATTTTGCAATTTTTCATATGGTATCGGAGATTGCCATTACTTATAGGTCAAAAGCTGTTTTATTATGGACTATGGCCGCTACTGCTTGCAGTGTTTCGATTATCGGATTGGACGCACTTGCCGGAGGAAAATTTGTAGGTGTTTTAAACAGCCTTTCAAGCAAAATAGGGTTAACACAGGCACTTGGGCTAAAAGAGATGTTCTTTATGTTGACTGCAGGTAACAGGATATCTTCTACGTTTCAATACCCTAATGCCCTTGCATCTTATAACATGGCGGTATTCTTTATAACTGTGGGACTAATCATAACATCAAGGCACTTTTGGACAAGGGCTATTGGTGGTTGTGCGGGTTTTGTACTGTTTGTTACGTTTTTTCTCACTTCCAGTCGTGGTGCATATTTGATGTTTCCTGTCGCTGGATTAATTTTTATAATGACTTTGCCGAAAGGAGACAGATTAAAAGGACTATTTTACTCAATAATATATTCGCTTATCGGGGCTGCCTTGTCTTTCAAGCTTCTCGAAGTCGTAGCAATTGGAAAAGGTAACTATTACAGTTTTTGGAAGTATATTTTGCTAGGTGTGCTAGTGTCTTCTGTTCTTACAATTGGTATGTATTATATTGTGAAATTCCTTGAGAAGTTAAGCTGGAAGGTTTATGCGGTATTGGTTTCGATACTTATTATAACTGCTGTATCCGGTTTGATTTATGCCCTAAACACAACTCTTCCTGTGGAGCTGTCCAATATGGATGCTGGATCGAATAATTTGAAGTCGGTAAGAAGGAGTGTCGTCTTAAAGCCTGGGCATCAATACAAACTGACTTTTAATGTAGAAGCTTCAATGAAAGATGAAAAGCCCTATGCATATTATGTTAATGTTCAAAGCTTAAGCGTTAATGATATTCTTTTTGACAGGGCGACTTATTTAGGGTCTTTATCTGGACAAGCTACAAATGGTATTAATAGTGAAGAGATTAGTTTCAAAGTTCCAGAGGATAGTAAAATTATTAGATTAAACTTCATAAATTATCATCAGGATACAAAAGCAGTATTTTCTGACGCAGTTATTCAGGATGCCAGCTCGGGTAAGATTGTAAAAAAAGTACCTTTGAAATATAAATATATTCCTGAATCGTTGGCTTCCAGGCTTGATGACATTTGGGCCACAAAAAGCGGTATACAAAGACTTGTGTATTATAAAGACGGATGGGAAATAATAAAGGACCGCCCTATTCTGGGAGCTGGCGGAGGTGCCTGGTCTCTTCTATACTTTATGTATCAGTCATACTTATATTTCTCTACCCAGGCTCACAATTATTTTCTTCAGCTTGGTGTGGAGACGGGTATTGTTGGGTTGCTTGCCCTTTTGGTTCTAATATTATCCATTGTGTTTATGTACACTCTTGAACTTAAGTATACAGGAGAGAATACCGGGGATAAGGTACTGCAATCAGCTGCATTTACTTCAATATGTGCATTATTTATGCATTCTTTTATAGATTTTGATTTTTCGCTAGCTGCTGTTTTTATGCTTGCCTGGGCACTTTTAGGCATATATAATTCTAGGTATATAAATACAGATTCATCTAAAACGAAACTTGATTCGTTGAAAAACAAGCTGTATAGAGGGTTAGTTACTTTAGCAGAAAAACTCGAAAATATTAAGAAAGTTTCATTTTCACCGGTTATCGGGACGATCCTAACTGCTTTGATTTTGCTTTTGCCGGTTCTCTTTTTAACAGCAAAAGGCTATGCTAAAGATTCTATAATTGCCAGATATGAAAATGACCAGGTGACGGCATTAAAAAGCATCAAATCCGCATCATTGCTAAATCCTTTTAATGTGGAATACAAAATTGAGTGGGCAAATGTAATTATTAACAAAGGCAATGTTACACAGAAGGAATTAAAAGAAGCATATAAGCTCTTAACGGAAGCCGAAAAAAAGAGCAAATTTGATGTACGTTCCCATGCCAATATAGGATCACTCTACCTTGCTATAGGAAACATTGAAAAGGGTTTGGAGCATTTTGATTTTGCTACCAAGCTTAAACCTTTGGACCCAAGTGTATGGGAGACAAGAATTGATGCATACTCCAGCGTTATTAACTATTTTATCAATAATGATGCTTTAGAAAATGCTTATAAATATATGAATGGTGTGCAAAAAATACTTGTGGAGGCAAAGGAAGCCAATAACAAAAATCTTGATCCCTTTATTTTTTCAGACCTCAATATATTTGAAAAAATTGAGGAATATAAACATATCAGTGCTACAATGGACTACAAGCAGGATAGCAATATCAATGGGTCAGTAATTAACAGTGTGATAGATAGATTTATATTTATCAACTATCCCGAACTGGATATCAACTCTGATGGTTTGCCGGACCAATGGGTAATAGGTGACCCAACTGCTACAAAAGTATATATTGAAGATGGTATGATGGTAGTTGACAGTACTAAGAACGGATATGGTTATATTACAAGCAGAAAGCTAAATCTTGAAGCAGAAAAGAGCTATACGATTGTTGTAGAGATAACGAATCCGGAAACTATTGAAAAAATAGAATATAACCTGACAGGGGTGAGTCAGGAGAACGGTATACTTGAAAAGTCAGGAAGCAAGTTTTTAGCTAACATAACTGTACCATCGGATTTTGAGCCAGGTAATAATGTGCTCCGTCTGTGGTTTCCTGAAAAAGTAATTATTGGAGATATAAAAATTTACAGAGATTAAGATTGCTATGCACCGAGATGTAGTGGCATATTAGGCATAGGAGGGACTACCTTTATAATTATTACTGCAGGAGCAGGAAGATCCGGGAGTTGGTGAGGCCATGAATGTTATTTTATGATAGAAAAATCTATTTGGCTTGCCATAACATCTTTACTGAATTATAATAATACATGGCAATAATAGGGGAAATTTTTGCAGCTTTTAGCAAGTAAAATCTTTGAATCTTGAGTATTTAAATATAAACTGAAAGGTACCTAGTTTATTAATTAATGGGTGGTTTCCCCAGATTTGAGAGCCTTGAGATTTACCTTAGTTATTAACCTAGCAGCTCTCAATTATTAGTCTTGCCAAATTCATAATGGAGGTTTATACAATGGAAGAAATCAGCCTTAGAGAACTGATTGAGATACTTTTGAAGAAAAAATGGATAATAGTAATAACTACAGTTGCATGTATGCTTGCCGGTGCAGTACTTAGCTTTTTTGTCTTAGATCCCGTTTATGAAGCAAAGTCAACTTTTATGGTTACACCCATAAGTTTGGCATCGGGAATTAATCCAAACTCAACGATAATTTTCAGTGGTGATGTGGAAAGCTTGGATTCAACAAAAGAGCTGGAAAACAAGATGCTCGGGTCGGTTTTAAGACAGGTAAGATATCCGCAAATCAGCATCAGTAAAATGGTCGCTTATATGAAAAGCACCGACTACATAACAAAGGTTTTAAAAGAGTTTGATGTTGATTTGGAAAAATATGATTATACGGAGAATATTAGTATATCAGGTAATGATCAAACAAATATTATTTCTGTTTCTGTTAAGTACAATGATGCAGATACTGCTATAGGTATAAAGGATGCTCTCATTGCTTATTTACCTGAATGCGTTATTGATGAAGTAAATAAACAGCTAAATGTTTCAGAGGATTTCCTTAATCAGGGGATTGACAGAGAAATTCAAAAAATGTATTCATTGAAGGAAAGCCTCAATGGCTTTGGCGTTGAGCTGGGAGAAAAGGATAAGCTGCCTGTGGGTAAGCAGGAGGAATATCAAAGAATATATAATGATTACCTTTTGTCCACTCAGACTTTGGACGCGTACCAGACTGTTAAAAAGGAATTTGATAATATAAAAGAAACGGATATAAATGAAATGCTCAATCTCCAGGTTCTCACCAGGGATCGTATGCCTCTTGAGCCTGTATCACCAAGAAAGATGATGAATACAGCTATAGCAGCCATACTTGGCCTCATGATAAGTGTGTTTTTTGTTCTGTTTATGGAATACTGGAAGGAAAGTGGTTTGCAGGTTAAAAACGCGAAAAGTTGCGATAACACATCCGGTGTGCAATGAAGTACATATTAGTAGTGTACAGCAGTTATAATACCGAAGCAACCTATAGATAAAGATAATCATTGAGTTTTGGGTAATTGGATAATAATAATATAGACACATAATACGAATGCGTATCAAGAAAACAAGCTATACAAAATTAGTTTAAATTTACCAGAAAGATATAGTAAGATTACAATCTTATTATATCTTTTTTTATGCTCTGGTAGTTACTACCGATTTGTTATATAATTTTATCAGTTGGTAATGTTTACTGATATCAAAAGATAAAGAGGGGTGTGAAAATTGAGAGGTACTAAGAAATTGCTGGCAGTTTTCCTTACGATTGCCGTTTTGGTTTCATCCATAACGCCTGTGCTGGCTGAAGGAACAATAAGCAAAGAGGCGCAAATCTGCTATGACCTTGGAATCCTTAAAGGTGACGAGGGTGGTTTTAATGCTAAATATCTTGCAAAGGCTACAACTAAAATTCAGGCAGCTATTGTAATGTTAAAATTGCTGGGCAGGTATGAAACTGCTGAAAACTATGATTATGGAATAAGCAATTTTAAGGATGCCGAAAAGCTGACATGGAAGGGTGGCATTAATATCCTATCCTACCTTAAAGACAACCCTGACCTGGGGTGGCAGGGAAATCCTGACGGAACTTTCGGAATAGAAGATATGGCAACTCCTCAAATGCTGTATAAAGTTTTGCTGGAAGTATTGGGATATAAATATGATCCCACAGGGGAAGGCGATTTTACGTGGTCAGAAACCATCGAATTTGCCAAATCTGTTGGTATGGGGCGCATTGCAGGGTGGCTCAGGGTGACCAATGACGATTTGGCTTCATGTATAGTTGAAGCGTTATACACTCCTGTTTGCGGAGGCAATGAAAGTGAGACTCTGCTTGCAAAGCTTGTGGAAAGCAATGCGGACTTTGCGGCAAGAGCCCAGGCTGCCGGCCTTTGGAAAAACGATCCTGTTCGAACGGTGAAGCAGCCTGATCCTGTGGAAGTGGAGTATGGAGGAACTCCGGCACTCCCTTCAAAGGTGACCGTTGTATACGAAAGCGGCAAGGAAGAAGAACGGAATGTCATTTGGGATTATGTTGATACAACCATAGAAGGATCGCGCACCGTAGTGGGGTATATTGATGGTTTAGGTATAAATACAACTATTTTGGTAAATGTTGTGCCAAGGGTTCTGGATTTCACCGTCGGCACTTCAAACCTCAAGGAGATTACAGTAAACTTTAATAAAGCTGTTGACAGCATTAGAGCTTTAAATAAAAGCAACTATATCGTGAAGGCAAAGGGCAGGGAGATGAAGATTGCGGGTATAACCCTGTCAAGTGATGGAAAAACGGTTTATTTACTGCTGGATGCGTGCATTGAACAGCAGGATAGTGTGGATGTAACAGTCAAGTCCGGTTTAGGTCTGGAAAACGATGTGACTAAAACAATAGGCAGCGTGGTCGATCTTACACCGCCTGCTATAGAAAAGGTAGAAGCTATAGGCAATAAGCTTATAAGAATAACCTTCAACGAACCGGTAATAAACGCTGGGAATATTGCCAATTACACCCTGGATAATGAGGCTTTCTCGAGTTACATGGGAGGAAGTGTTACTGAAAAGGGAAGAGTGGTGGATATTCTTGTTTATTCAAGGTTAAAAACAGGAGTCTATAGCTTAAAAGCCAGCGCAAATATTGTGGACTACGCCGGAAACAAGCTTGTGCCGGAAGCCCATGAATTTGAAGTTATAAAGGATACAACACCGCCTACGGTGGAACTGGTCAGCGCTACACAGACCGAACTGGTGGTTAGGTTTAGCGAGCCTGTAGAGAATATATATAGTAACAAGATATCAACTGCAAGCAAGTCTACGGTTGTATCTGTGACTCCTTCAGACGACCTCAGGACTTACAAAATTATGTTCAGTCCTTCATTTCCGCTGCCGGCTGGTGGCACTGAGGTGACTTTTACCGATGTCACAGATTACAGCTATGTAAAAGCTACCCTCAAGTTGAAAGTAACACCTAAAATAGATACTGAACCACCGGAATTTCTTGGATATACAGTTGAAAATCAAAACCGCATTATAATTCAGTATTCCGAACCGGTGACTCCTGTAGGCACATATACTTTAAAGAATGCAAAGGGAGAGATTGTCGCTCTGGAGACTCCCAGCTGGTACATGGCTGATGGTTTCGACCAGACCAGAATAGTGCTTCAGTGTTCCGGAAACACATCATTAGAAGCAGGTGCCTATACTCTGCAAATTGATAATGTATCGGATTATACCCCTCTGGGGAATAAGCTTACGCAGAAGATAGTGAGCATAGTTGTGGAAGATCAGACAGCTCCGAAGGTGGTGGATGTAAAGATCAGCGGACAAAAGCTTTTTGTAAGCTTCAATGAAAAACTAAATGAAGCTACGGCTATTACCAGAACCAATTACAGATATATAGAGAATATTGGCTCAGTAATGCTTCCTGCAGGAACAACGGTTTCGCTGCTTTCCGATGGGCAAACCGTGCAGATTACGTTTCCTGACAGTTTTAAAATGTCAACAATAAAAGCTCTGCAGGTGGAGAACGTCACGGATTTGGCAGGGAATGCCATAGATGTTACGGTTAAAACTGCACCTTTTGGAACTGTTGATACTGCGCCAAAAATATTGTCGGTTCAGGTTACTGATAAAAACGCCATTACTTTGACGCTGAACAGTCCGGTAAATCCTGAAAGCTTGAACATATCAGATTTTAATATTACGGCAGGGGACATAAAGCTGGAAATTATAAATGCAGAATGCAGGCAAGACGGAATGAAAATCGTGCTTTATGTGAGCGGTGAAATGAGTACGGATGGGCTGTATCAGGGATATCCCCTCCTCTTTAGAACTGTGGTTTCACCCCTTACCTCCAATATATATGGACAGAACCTGCAGTGGACTGTAACTGGGGTCAGCGATGGCTTTGCTCCACGAATAACCGGTGTCAAGGCAACATTGGTAGGAGGTAATACCGATGTGGTGCTGACCTTGAGTGAGAACATAAAAACCACTAATGGAACCGGTAAACCTTTAGTCTCAGGTGCGAGTGAGTTGGGTCAGTTCATAGTTCTTGTTGACGGTGTAAAAACTCCTGTCATTGCATCGAGATATGATGATGGAACTACCTCACAACCGGCCAGAATAACCCTTACGATAGCCGGTGATCAGACGAGCAGGGAGATTGATGTGAAATTTTTTGCAGATTCTACGAATAAATTGACGGATTTTGCCCAGCCTAATCCAAACTCACTGCAGAACAGATATTAAACATATAAAAGCAAGGTTGCATCTTTGCAAAGGATTGCAGCCTTCTTTTTTTATATATTATATTATATTATATTATAAGCCAGGTAGCCTTGTGCCTTTTGTTATGCATTATTGAGCGCTTATAAGCATTAGGCTGTGCCTGGCGGAGACAGCTTCTATTTTCGACTTGGAGTTTGATTTATAGGCTTTAAATATTGAACAATCGCTCGATCAAGCTTGCGGCTGTATTCTTGAACTCTTTCATCCATAAAGTTGTAATCACTTTCTTCCAGCAGTACATTAAGTTTGACATGCATTTTTGCGATTAAGTTACCTACTTGTTTTTTAGACATGCTTAATACCTCCCATTTCAGATGTGATCGGATAGAGATTAAGCTTTTATCCTTTGTAAACCTATTATGTTACAGTTATTATAACACAGAACTTATAAAAATTAAATTATTTTGTAGATATTTACATAGTTTTGGCATATAATGCAAACTGCATATTGGTTGTTCAAATTACGAATATTAGTGTATAATTAAAATGCGATTACTATTTAATATGGATAGTTCCCATTTAGTTGCAAGGAGTGTATTTTGTGGGCAAGAAAATTCTTATTGTTGATGATGAGAAAAATATTGTAGACATTCTGAAGTTTAATCTGAAAAGAGAAGGATTTGATATAGTTGAAGCCTATGATGGAGAACAGGCTTTGAATATGGTTATCACAGAAAAACCGGATTTGATTTTGCTGGATGTAATGCTTCCTAAAATGGATGGTTTTACGGTATGCAGGAAGATCAGAGAGTCCTTTTCCACACCGGTGTTGATGCTTACGGCAAAAGAAGAGGAAGTTGATAAGGTGTTGGGCCTTGAGCTCGGTGCTGATGACTATATAACAAAACCTTTCAGCGTAAGAGAACTCATGGCCAGGGTAAAGGCAAACTTACGCAGGGTGACGACCGACGAGCAGGTAAAAACAGCGGGAAATGTTATCAAATGCGGGGACCTCGTCATCGATATGGACCGTTATGTTGTAGAACGGGATGGAAAGGTTATTGAACTTACCTTAAGGGAATTTGAGCTTGTGAGATTTCTCGCTTTACAGCAAGATCAGGTGTTTACAAGAGAAAGCCTTCTTGAAAAGGTCTGGGGTTATGAATATTACGGCGATGTTAGAACGGTAGATGTCACTATACGGAGGCTTAGGGAAAAAATTGAGAAGAACCCCAGCAATCCGGAATACATAATGACAAGAAGAGGAGTAGGCTATTATTTCAACAAAATAAGCTAAAATTGGAAGCGGTAGAGGTATTTATGCGTTTTTTTAAAAGCCTGCAGTGGAGGCTTGTGTTTATTTTCATAGCAATGGATATTTGCGTTATCATACCTATAAGCCTCCTGCTAAAATTCCAGGTAGAAACAAGTTATTATGAGGCGTTCAAAGAGGATATAGAAAGGGGTAGCCAGGCGTGGAACATCAAGCCTGGCAGCAGCCTTCATGACATTATGTATGACCTCAGCCTTGAGGGAAACAAAAATGTCTATCTTTTTAACATATACAGCAAAAACAAAACCTACACTATTTATGATAAGTCAACAAACACCATGATGTCCACAGATAAAAGATTTGAAATGAATCAGGACAAGTTTGAGCTGGAGGTATTGAATTCGTCCAACTTTGTATCGGCATTGGCCGGGAACCCTGGGAACAGAAGAAATATGATGCGCTCCGATGGTGAAGCTTTTTTTGATTATGCTTTATTAAAGGGAGATTTTATAATATATTTCAGGTATTACAGTGATGATTGGGCGGGAATTATTGAAGAATTCAACAATATCATATTAAATGTTGCGTTTATAGCGGTTATTGCCTCTTTGATCATTGGATATATCCTTTCAAAAACAATAACAATACCCATTGCGGACATAATGCAAAAGGCCAGGGCGATAGCCGAAGGAGAATTTGGCAGGGTTCTTGAGGTGAGATCCGATGATGAGATAGGCGATTTAACCAAAACCTTCAATTATATGTCCAGTGAACTTAAAAACACCCTTATAGAGATATCGAGCGAAAAAAGCAAGATTGAGACCATCTTAAAAAATATGACCGATGGAATTATCGCCTTTAATATAAAGGGGGAGATAATCCATATAAATCCGGCGGCAAAGGTTATACTGGGAGAAAACGAGCTAAGCATGAATTTTAATGAGTTTTCGGATAAGTACGGGTTAAATATTTCCCTCGAGGATATAATTTATCTGCAGATTTCAACAGCTGAGGAAAAAAGTGTATTTATAAACGATAAGTATATAAGAATTTATTTTGCTACATTTACTGACGATAACAAAAAAGCTGAAGGAGTAATAGCGGTGCTTCAGGATGTCACGGAAATGCAGAAGCTGGACAATATGCGCAAGGAGTTTGTTGCAAATGTCTCCCATGAAATGAGAACTCCGCTGACATCCATTAAAAGCTATGCAGAGACGCTCCTTGACGGTGCATATAAAGATAGTGAAACAGCTGTAAAATTTCTTACTGTAATAAACTCGGAAGCTGACAGGATGACCAGGCTGGTGAAAGACCTTTTGCAGCTTTCCAGGCTGGATAACCATCAGATGCAATGGAATATGCAGCAATTTTCCTTTACCGAGCTGGTCAGGAATTCCATTGTCAAGCTTCAGATAGAGGCAGAAAATAAGAATCAAAAGATAGAAAGCTATATAATGGGTGATATTCCTGAGATAAAGGGCGATCGTGACAGGATTGAGCAGGTGGTATTGAACATACTTACCAATGCTATTAAATATACTCCTGAAGGTGGAAAGATAACGGTATATGTAAGCAGGATATTTAATGATGTCACCCTTAAGGTTGCTGACACAGGAATAGGCATACCCCGTAAGGATCTTTCCAGGATATTTGAAAGGTTTTACCGTGTGGATAAGGCACGATCCCGGGAGATGGGCGGAACAGGACTGGGACTTTCCATTGCCAAGGAAATTGTGGAGGCTCATGGGGGTACGATAACGGCAGAAAGTGAGCTGGGCAAGGGTACTGAAATAACGGTCAAGCTGCCGATATAGGCATTGCAGCCTATACATTTTAAGCGTTCAAAGGTGTAACTTATTCTTAAATGCTGTGTAATTGTTTTGTAATATAAATATTGTATAATTAAACCATGAAAATGGGCAAAATATAGTAACATTTTTAAATCACTTTTGAGGTGTTTGGAGCATGTTGAAGAAGCTATGGGGAGTTTTCGTCATTGTAATTGCTGTTTCACTTTTTTTTAACACAGTTGCTTACGGCGCAGATAAGGTAGACATTTATGATCCTGATACACCTGCTACTGAACAAACGGTTTTAACGATAACTAGGCCTGAAGGCAAGGAAATACCGTATAGTAAATCTTATGAAATATGCGGCTATGCCAATAAGGAAAATGTAACTGTTCTGTTTCTTATCCTGAATGACAAAGATTCCAAGTATGTAGAATTCAAGGATGTAAACGGGGAGAGCAAGTGGGAAAATATCGGAGTTTACTTTGCAAAAGAGGTTATTCTTAAAGAAGGGAAAAATTGCATAAGAATAGTAGCTTATTCTAAAAATAACCCCGATGAAATTCAGATAAGTGATTTGACCATCAAAGTTGTTAACAAAAAGAGTGTTGCGGATAAAATAAAAGAGATAAAAGATGGTATCCTCAATACCATAAATCAGATGCTCTCACCTAACGATTGATACGAGGTTAAAAATGGGCCTTGTGTGGAAAGAACGTTTAAAAATCTGGATATTAATCACTTTAATAATAACCAGCTTGATGCAGGTAGGAATTCTATGGAACTATCAGAACTATGGATTTCCTACCGATGTTTTTTCGGTGTTTTCTTTGGGTATGTCCACCAGTAACTCGTTGGAAGACTATGAAAGAGTTATTAGAGACAAGTACTTTCTCCCCAGCAAAATTATCCTTTCTGCAGGGTATGACAATCCCAGGTGGATTGTCGACCGGCAAAGCAGCGACTATGATGAATTATGGCAGGAAGCTCGGTTTTATCTGGAGAGCGCAATGCTTTCGAAACCTGTCCAACGCCTGGATGCGGACGAATGGGGAAGGTTGATGGCAGCAAGATCTGTCATATTTGAGTTCAGCTCAAATATAAGCAAGCACCTTCTTGCCTGGTTTCTTGATGAGTCGGGGGTCGCATCCGGCGCCATATCCGGAGTGTATAAAATGATTATCCTGCCGGAGGAAAACTTAAATTATAATCTTAATACTGTCTATCTCAGGGATGAATCCTCTATATACAAGTACATAATACAATTTCCTGAAGGGATGATGAACAGGAACAGTTATGGAGCCCTGTTCAGCCGTTATGAAAAAGATGAGAATTTGATTCAGTATACTCTGCTCAAGGAAAAGTATAATATTGATTCCATAGGCAAAGATGTCCTCGGTGTGATAAAAGGCCAGGGATATAAGCGATATAACAGTATTGTATGCAATCTTCCTGAGATATTTAAGACAGGGGATATTTATGATTCCAGTGATGTGGATAAAATAGCGGATGCAGTATTAGGTAGTGAAAAATATGGATACGATCGCTCGTGGGATAGCGATAATACTATAGAATTTAAAACTCTTAACAATATATACAGAATATTTAACGACGGCCTTCTGGACTATAGGTTTCTTTCCGGTGCTGCTGCTTCCGACAAGGGAAGCGTGGGCGACGCTTTTTTGAAGGCGGCGATGTTTTTGGAGCAGATGGAGCCTATCTCTTCTAATCCCGATGTAGGCCTTAGTTTGACTAAAATTGAAGAAACGCATGCCTATTACAGATTTTATTTCGATTATACGGTATCCGGGATTCCTGTTGTAGTCGACTATAAGCCACAACATGCGGATGAAGCCAATCTTAATAATGCCTTTGTAATTGAAGCCAATAGCAAAAATGTTCTTAAAGGCTATGGAATTTTACGGAAGTTTGAGAAAGGAATTGAGTCAAAACTATACAATATAATGTTCACCGACCTTATAAATGATGCGTACCAGGTGCATGGCTATTCCGAATTTGGAAGTGTTTCCGGTATTATTATTAACGATATAAAAAGTGCTTACAAAGTAGAGTACAGCACAGAAAGCCAGGTACTTGCGCCTGTATGGATTATTACAACGCCGGACAGGATCTATACCATTCCCATGAGGGGAAAATAAGGAGAGCTCCTATGAACTGGTCAAAGGCTAAAACTATATTGATCATCATTTTTGCTGCAATGAATATATTCTTGCTGATAAATCTTATTAAAATCTACAGCAATGATGAGACTGCATTAAATATAACCAATACGGAGAAAATTCTTAAAGACAGAGGCTATATCTTAAATTGCGATATACCCGGCAACATCCATTCCGGTATGCTTAATTTTGAGACAGGTGACTTTGACCGTAAGAAAATCGGTGAAAAGCTTTTGGGAGTTAAGATATCAGCGGAGGGTGAATTAGGGGATGGATTTGAATATACATCGGGAGACAGGAGCTTAAAATTTCAGTCTGGAAATGTAATAATATACAACGATAAAAATCCTTCGGATAATGTTGATATTTACGATATAAGAAAAATCAGAAAGTATGCGGAAAGCTTTATAAAAGATCTTGATATACCGGCCAATCAGTATTTTGCAGAGAAATACAATTCGGATGGTAGCATTACTTTATACTATAAGCAAAAATATAAAGGATTTCTTATTTTCTATAATGAAGCGGAAGTTACCATTACCGAGAAAGGAATAACAGGCTTTAGGTGTAAATTTATAAAGCCACTTGGGATAGCGGCGGCAAAGAAAATTGTTCCGGCCTACCAGATTTTGCTTAAGCATTTTGATGGAGGAGATAATACTGTTATTACCAGCATTGACGCTGGGTTTGTCGGCTCATTCCATCAGAGCAGCGTTCAGGCATCGGAAGCCCTCGTATGGCGTATAGGCATTGACGGGCAAAAGCCGCTATATTTTAATGCCGTTAATGCGGAAAAAATCGATATTGAAGGGATGTTTTCCGATTGACAATGCTTTTCAGGGCACAGAGCTTGTCTTTTCTGTCATTTTTAATATAGTGGCACAATATTTTATATAATGCTATAATATGAAGATGTAAGAAATGTAGCTGCAATAGTCGAGAAAGTTGGTGTATTTAGTTGGAAAGGTATGCAATAAACGGTGGCAAACCTCTATATGGTGAAGTGTGTATAAGCGGGGCGAAAAATGCAGCTGTTGCGATTATTCCTGCCTCTTTATTGGTGGATGGTCCTTGCAGGATTGAAAATATTCCCAATATAAGCGATGTGATTTCTTTAAAATATATCCTTACATATTTAGGGGCTACCATAAAATATGAGAGCAATAACGAAAATGCGATGATTATAGATACTTCCGGTGTTAACTCTTATACAGCAACATGCGACAGGGTTAAAAACTTAAGGGCATCCTATTATCTTCTGGGAGCGCTTCTGGGCAGGTTCAAGAAAGCTGAGGTTGTTTTTCCGGGAGGCTGCGATTTTGGATTCAGGCCCATGGATCAGCACTTTAAAGGTTTTGAAGCTCTAGGTGCAAAGGTAAAAGTAGAGCATGGCATAATAAAGGTATCAGCCGACAGGTTGAAGGGTAGTAGAATATACCTTGATGTGGTAAGTGTCGGTGCTACAATAAACCTGATGCTGGCAGCGGTAAAGGCCGAAGGGGTGACCATCATTGAAAATGCGGCCAAAGAACCTCATGTGGTTGACGTGGCTAATTTTCTCAATGCTATGGGAGCCAAAATAAGGGGTGCCGGCACAGATGTGATAAAAATAACAGGCGTTCCTGTGCTTCGGGGAAGGGCAACCTATTCGATAATACCCGACCAGATTGAAGCAGGAACATTTATGATAGCTGCTGCGGCGACCAAAGGTGATGTTACGGTCAGGAATGTCATACCCAAACACATGGAATCTCTTAGTGCGAAGCTGATGGAAATGGGTATAGAAGTGATACAGGGTGAGGACTGGATAAGGGTAAAATACAATGGACAAATAAACAAGGTCAGCATTAAAACTCTTCCCTATCCCGGATTTCCTACGGACCTTCATCCTCTTACAGCAGTGCTTTTGTGCCTGGCTGACGGTACCAGCACCATAACGGAGGGAGTATGGGATTCCAGGTTCCAGTATGTTGATGAGCTGAAACGAATGGGGGCCTTGATAAAAGTTGAGGGCAGAATGGCGGTAATCGAAGGAGTGGGCAAGCTTACCGGAGCACCGATAAAAGCCACCGATCTAAGGGCCGGGGCTGCAATGACAATAGCAGGCCTCTGTGCGGAGGGACATACTGAAGTATTTGATGTAAAATATATTGACAGGGGATATGAAAAGTTTGATACAAAACTCAGAAGCCTTGGAGCGGATATAACCAGGGTAACAGATTGAGGAAGCGTGGAGGCACAAATGATAAAATTTTGCAGCCTGTTCAGCGGGAGCAGCGGTAATTCCCTTTATATAGAGGCAAATGGCACTAAAATTCTGATAGATGCCGGATTAAGCGGAAAAAGGATAATACAGGCGCTTAACTCAATTGGCGAACAGCCTTCGGAGATAAGTGCTGTTTTGGTTACCCATGAGCATAGTGACCATATTAGAGGGGTAGGAATATTATCGAGGAAGTTTAACATACCTGTTTATGCAAATGAGAAGACCTGGGATGCTATGGGGACACAAATAGGGCCTATCAATGCCGATAATATGAGATGCTTTACCACGGGCAAGGAATTTGAAATAGGAAATTTGTGCATAAAGCCTTTTCCCATACCTCATGATGCTTCGGAGCCGGTTGGGTTCAATTTCTTTGCAGAAAATAAGAAGGTTACCACAGCTACCGACATCGGACATATAACCAAAGAGGTTCTGGAGAGCCTCATAGAGAGCGATCTTGTCCTTCTGGAATCCAACCATGACATCGAGATGCTTAAGGTGGGACCATATCCATGGCCGCTGAAAAGGAGGATTCTGGGTGACCGAGGGCACCTTTCCAATGAGATGGCCGGCAAGGTAGCTGTACATATGGCCCAAAGGGGAACCAGAAAATTTCTGCTGGGGCACCTCAGCAAGGAAAACAATTTTCCCGAGCTGGCATATCAGACAGTATACAATGCATTAAGCGAGCAGAAAATAAAAGTGGGATCGGATGTAACGCTAGAAGTAGCTATGAGGGATTATACCGGCAGTGTTATTACACTTTAGGTTATGATGCCGGTTTTTATGCCGTGTTGAATTTATACTACCGGCATTGCATGGAAAATTTCCGATCACCCATAGGGATGGTGGCGTATATCAAAATAACTGTTATAGCTGTAGGAAAACTGAAGGAGAAGTATTTAAAAGAAGGCATAAATGAATACGTAAAACGCCTGTCAAGGTTCTGCGACATTGAAATACAGGAGGTTGGAGACGAACAGGCTCCGGAAAACCTCAGTCCTGCCCAGGAAAAGCAGATAAAAGGGAAGGAAGCGGAAAGGATAGTAAAAAAGATTAAGGACAACAGTTTGTTGATTGCATTGGACGTAAAAGGACAAAAGCTTGATTCTGAAGGTTTTGCTGAAAAGCTGCAGTCTTTTTTTATTTCAGGGCATTCCCATATAACCTTTCTGATAGGCGGATCTTTAGGACTGGACCATGAACTCCTGAAAAGGGCTCACATGCGCTTTTCCATGTCAGACCTTACCTTTCCCCACCAGTTGGCCCGGCTGATATTGATGGAGCAGTTGTTCCGGGCATTTAAGATTATTAACGGTGAGACCTATCATAAGTGAGGGAAGGGCAATATTATCCTTATGACATAGTATAACATTCAGATGGGTTTGTGATATAATATTGGTGTAATATGTATAACAGGCAGGTGAATAATGTGAGTCCGCTATCGAGAGAGTTAATTATTAAGTTAGCAAAGGAAAATGACTCAGAACTTCTTAGAGAAGTCTTAAATTATTATGCCTTTTTAAAGAATAAAAAAGAGCAGGAAGCCAGGAAACAGTGGGAAAGCATTGAAGAAGTCCAGCCTGATAAAGAAGAAATTGAAATCATTAATGAATTTGAGAAGAATCGTGAGAAATTCGAGTTTATCAGTATGGAAGAAGTTCTGACGGAGTTAGGGATTGATGAATCAGAACTACAAAATTAACATAAGCAAGAATGCTTTGAAGTTTATTAACAAACAGGATAATTATCAAAGGAAGAGAATATTATCTGCTATTTATGGATTGCCCAAAGGAGATGTAAAGAAATTAAAAGGCTATGAGTATTATAGACTTAGAGTTGGAGATTTCAGAGTCATTTTTACTAAGAATGATAAAAAACTCGTAATACTGGTTATTGATATAGGAAATAGAGGCCAGGTATATGAGAATTTATAAATTTGTCGTACATGATGTACGACTTTTTGCTTATTATCTCAAGAAAGTCATGTATTCAGTAGTACACGGTGAACCGTATCATAAGTGAGGGGCAATATTATCCTTATAACATTTAATGGTATGGTCCAGGTAAAAAGAACCATTCTTTGTCGCCTTTTCTCATATTGTTGTAATTACCCTTTGTTGCTCATATCATTTTTTCTAGGAACTTCTGTTTCTGCCCCGGATAAATGTCCCGGAGTTGCTCAAGTTGCGTGACCGTTTGCACGTATGCTAATATCTTCCTGGAAGAAAAAAAGGAGGATATGATAAGAGCTTTGAATATATATGTTAAGTGTTCCAGCACCTAACCCTCAAAGCCCTTTAACACATTTGTAATATGATAATAGCATATCTGGGGCGGAATGTTAAGGAGTATCGCAGAAATTGTTTAAAATTTTTGGAAAGGCTGGAGTTGATATGCCCGAAATGCGGCGGGAAAACAACCTTTCATGACAGATATGCACGTCATGTGCATATGGGCGAGGAAATTGAATGGATTAACATATTCCGTGTAATCTGTAGCAAGTGTGGGAAGACACATGCAATCATACCGGATTTCATCAGGCCGTATAAGCATTACTCGGCTTGTGATAGCGAGCTGGTCCTTCGGGACCAGGAGGACGGTATACCTCTTGAGGAGATTGAGACTGCCGCCAGCATATCCACATTAAGGCGGTGGGTAGAAGAATTCAGGCAACGGGGGCGGCAAGCTGCAGGAGCATTAAGAGCTATACTGTACAGGTATTATGGCAAGTTTGTCAATGAGCTGGAGATGATAGAAACAAAGGTATTCCACATGATTGAGCGGCTGCTTGGGTTACTGCCGCAGATAGAAAGCAGCCATCTTGCCATAGGTGAAACGAATATGTGGCTAACAAATCATCTGGCAGGAGTATTTGTATAGAAAATTCCCACATAGTTTGCGTAGCTGTCCGGAGTTCCCTTCTGATAGGCTTTAGGAAAAAGCACAGGAGGGATCGAAATGATAAACAATGAAGTATTGGAAAAAGCATTAAAGAAACATGAGATCATATCGCCGCTATTGCAGCCGGATCTGGATGAGGCGGAAAAGCGGAGAATACGGCAGGAGATACTTGAGAGGGAAGGAATTTCGGAAAGGACACTTCGGAGGTATCTTGCAGCGTACCGGGAGAATGGTTACGAAGGGCTATTACCAAAGATACGAAAAGATACAGGGCAACAAAGAGCGATATCTCAGGAAATATTAGATCGGGCAATCGAAATAAAACAGGAACTGCCGGAGAGAAGTGTCAGGAGGATCATAAAGATCCTTGAAGGCGAAGGGATTGTCAAAAAAGGAAGTGTCTCCAGAAGCACCTTGTCCAGGCATCTTTTGAAGATGGGCTTTGGTGCAAAAGACTTCAGAAATGTTCGTATAGAAGGAACGACAGCCCGCCGGTTCGTCAAAAACGGAAGGAACACATTGTGGCAGGCAGATATCAAATACGGTCCGTACATACCGACTGCCGACGGCGGTAAGAAACGGACATACATGGTGGCATTTATTGACGATGCGACGAGGCTGGTGTGTCATGCAGAATTTTACGACAATCAGAGGCTTCCGATATTGGAAGACAGTTTTCGCAAGGCAATATTGAAATACGGCAAGCCGGAGGCAGTATACGTTGACAATGGCAAGGTATTTATCTCGAAATGGTTCAGAGTAGCATGTGCAAAGCTGGGAATCCGTCACATGAACACAAAGGCGTATTCTCCGGAGAGCAAAGGCAAGATTGAGAGGTTCAATGCCACAGTTGAAGAGTTTTTCCAGGAGATATCGCTGGAGAAAGCAAAAAGCCTGGAGGAACTTAACCGCAAATTTCGGGTATGGCTGGATGAAGGGTACAACGGGAAGCCTCATAGCAGTTTAAAAGGGGTTTCTCCATCGCAGGCGTATGCAAGTGATCCAAAGAAGGTGCGGTTTGCAACTCCTGAAGAATGCCGGGACGCATTTTTATGGGAAGATACAAGGAAAGTTGACAACACAGGCTGTTTCAAGCTGCAAGGGATAGAATATGAAGCCGGAATCGAATACATAGGCAAAAAAGTGGATGTGCGGTATGATCCTTTTGATATGAGCCTTCTGGAGATATGGTACAATGGTGAGCGCCGAAAGACAGCAACCCCGCTGAAGGTTGGGGAATACTGCTCAAAGGTTGAAAAAACACCAGCAACGAAATCGGCGACTCATTCACGGCTATTAAAAATATATGAGAGCGAGAATGAAAAGAGGCAAAAACGGCAGACCGGAGCATTAACCTTCAGGAGCATGAAGGGCGGTGACAGAAATGTTTGAGCAGTACTACAACTTTCTGCACACGCCGTTCACCCGGGATATACCGGAGAAGCATTTGTATAGCAATCCGGAGCTGGAAGAGGTCTGCAGCAGGCTTGAGTATGCGGCCCGGAACCGGTTGTTTGCAGTGATAACGGGAGATGTTGGTACAGGAAAGACCACAGCCATAAGGAAGTTTGTTGGGGCGCTGGACAGCAACCGGTACAAGGTAATGTACATAAGCGATTCGGCGTTGACACCGAGGAATTTTTACTGGGAAGTATTGAACCAGCTGGGATGTGAAGCGAAATTCTACAGGAGCGATGCAAAACGACAACTAACGAGAGAGATCAGCAACCTGATTGAAATACAGAGACGTATTCCTATAATCATCACAGATGAGGCACACCTACTTTCAAGGGAGATGCTGGAGGAAATCCGGTTTTTACTAAACTTCAGGATGGATTCGTATAACCCAATGAGTTTAATCCTGGTAGGCCAGAGTGAGTTGAAGGACATCCTGAAGAAGCAGATATATGAGGCAATATGCCAGCGAATAGATATCCGATATCATATGATGCCATATGATCGGCAAAGAACCGGTGAATACATAAGAAAGCACCTGGAGTATGCAGGAGAAAGCCGGGAGATATTTACGGATATGGCGGTAGACGAGATATATGAATATTCTCATGGAGTACCGCGAAAAATCAACCGGGCGTGTACAGCTTGCCTTTTACATGGGGCACAGGTACAGAAAAAAATCATAGACGATCATGTGGTAAGGCTTATTGTTGAGGAAGAATTGAACTGGTAGTTAATATGCCCTGTCCGTATACATCTGCGGACAGGGCTAATGAGCAAAACTAGCGGTCAAAAAGAATGAGCAGATTGCGGTCAAAGAGGCCGAACAGCGACAGAACTTCTGTAACAAATAAAGACAGAAAAAGAGTTTTATATTGGTTTTTTGAGATTTTAAAGAGGATTTGAGGAAATTATAATTAATTTATTATGTAAGTGATAGTACCTTGTTGTAGTACCCTTTACATAATGAGTTAAATTTATTGCAAAGTAGTCATAGTATTGAAAGGGGAATTAATATGGGTTCAGTATTCGATACAGGTTTTACTGATTTATCTTACTTCAACATAACAAAAGTGTATACTGAAAAAATTTATGAAAATGCAGTTAATGCACCTTCAAATACAAATGCCAAGATAAAAACAAAGGGGCTAAAGTTTCAATTTGTAGAAGACAGTGAAGTTAATGCCTGTGCATTTCTTAGGGACAATTATGATTATATGCGAATAAACACTGGGACTTTAGTTACAATATATTCGTTGTTACATAGTGCGTTCTCAAATCCCAATGTTTTCCCTAATATAGGTGATGCACGGAAGGAGACGGGTTGTCAAGTAAATGGATTTTTTGATTCTCAAAAAAAGCAGATATTATTTGATGGCGTTCCAATTGACGAGAATAGGAAAATGATATCTGAATTTGCATCATTGCTTGCAACTAGATTTATTGCAATGCATGAACTAGGGCATCTCTTGAATGGACATACTCATTATATAGGAACTCTAAAAAGCAACTATTATATAGAGATGATTGTTAAGGAAAAGCTTAGCAAAATAAGCAATAAAATAGATATTTCATATGCTTTAGATAGAAGGACTATGGAGATGGATGCCGATGCTTTTGCTGCTACAAATAGCATGACAAATCTTATTGGATTATTTCAAAATAAAGAATCTTTTAATCTTATATTTGATCACATGGAAAATCCGTATCAGATTTTTGAACTATGGTCTTTTGCAATACACTTAATCTTTATGGAATTTGAACGATATGCAGAATCTGATTACTCTAAATATAGTTATTATTTACCTAATAGTGCAAGAGAATTATTATGCCATAGCTCTGCGATTAATGCTCTGGAAGCACAGAGAAACTCAGGATACTTTAGTTGCAGTAGAGAAGAAGTTGAACTTATAGAAAATTATATGATAAAAGGTATTCAAAGAGCTGAAAATTACTTTAACAGCGTATATAATACTGATTTCAACTTTATTGTAAAAATATTGGACCCCAAATTTATTGACTATGTCGATGAAGTACAAAATCATTGGAATAATAAACTGAGGAAAGATCTTCAAAAGTTTTCAAGAGCATTGTTATACGATCCAAATGGTATGGAAATTTAATTATTATGCGCTTATTTTAAGTAATTCTTAGCATATCTATGCAGCTAAAATGTAACTATAATCGAAAGAGTTAGTTGCAAGGTTAGCAAGGAAAATGACTCAGAACTTCTTAAGGAAGTTTTAGTTATTATACCTTTTAAAGCATAATAAGCAACAGAAAATCTCAAAACGAAAAGCATGTAAAAATTAAAAGTAGTTCAACATGATATAAAAATTGAGATAATTAATGTATAAAAAATAATGAATTAAAAAAAGTTTTGGAAAATTTGAGTTTATTCGCAAGGACTTTTGAGATAGCGACATTGATGGTAAAATATGGAATTATGTATAAACCAGAAGAAATACTGCATCATATACCATAACAAGAATGCCTCGAAGTTTACCCGCAAACAGGAGCATGAGACATTCGGATATGCACCAAGCCGATGCAAAGTGTAATACCTGAAGCATAGCTATGGCACCGGCTTATGTAGTACCCGTCTATTACAGATAAGAAAAGGGACGCACTAAAAACCGGCCTCCTAAGTTTTCACAACGGACAGGTATTTCATAAAAATCCTCAAGATTCTCTTTGGTCATCATGGCTGCTGTTTCTCCAGAGGAATGAACCTGACCCCTGCGCAGCAACAAGGTGTGGCTGAATGTCGGAAGTATTTCTTCGGTTACATGGGTGACATAGATCATTGCCGGAGCATCCGGTCTGCTGCTAAAGCTTCCTATAATGGAAAGCAGTTTTTCTTTAGCGAAAATGTCCAGACCGGTACAGGGTTCGTCCAGAATTAGCAGGCGCGGTGACGCCATCAGGGCCCTGGCAATCAAAACCAGCTGCTTTTCGCCCTGGGAGAGGGTCTCATAGGTACGAAGGGATAATTCCCGGCAGCCCAACTGCTCCAGTATGTCCCTGGCTAAAGCTCTGTCTTCCTGGCTGGGCTCTTCATAAAGGCCAATGGATGCATATCTGCCGCTGATTACGATGTCTTCTGCCGATTCACTTTTATAAAGTCTCTCTTGGAGAGCTGTACTCACCCAACCAATGGATTTTCTAAGTTCCCTCCAGTCATATTTTCCGAAAGTTTTGCCGAGAACCTGGATTTCTCCCCTGGATGGAAATACATATCCATTGATCACGTTTAGCAGCGTGGTTTTGCCCGAACCGTTAAGCCCGAGGATTGCCCAGTGTTCACCTCTTTTAAACGACCAGCTTATATCTTTCAGAATATATTTATTATTTCGTATTACTGAAACCTGATTTGCTTCGACCACCAACTGTTTTCGCCCCTTTATTAAAATAACGGAAGAAATTGCGTAGCAATTACAACACACCGTTTCTATAAGGTGGGAGATTTTAACCCACCGCTTATTGTGGAATTAGGTACCCGCCACCTATAAGAGGTGGCGGGCATCTTTAGCCTCGTTATATTTATTTGTAAGCATTATTCAATATTTCTATAGTTTCCTCCAAAGAAAGCTTGTAACGATCCAGCTCGAAAAGTCCTCCCATAGTAGTGCGGGCATTTTCTGCGAGGACAGGAATCTCTTCCTTCTTAATTCCATAGTCGGACATTTTTAAATCTCTTACGCCACAGGCCTCCTGCAGTTCAATCAGGGCTTTTACAAAGGAAAACGGCCGTTCGTCCTCCGGCAGGGAGTCTACATCAACCCCCATGGCTTTAGCCATGTCCACAAACCTTTCAGGAACCTTGGAAGCAAAGAAAGTATAGTAGGCTTCAGAAAGCATTATGAGTCCGGCGCCGTGAGGAAGCTCAGGATGGTGAGCGCTAAGGGCATGCTCCAAGGAATGCTCCGAAGTGCAGCTGGATATCGACTCCACAAATCCTGAAAGAGTATTAGCCAGAGCGAGCTGTGTACGGGCTTCCAGATTGTTTCCGTTCTTGACACATTCAGGAAGGTACTTGGATATCAGCTCAATGCTTTTAAGGGCGTAGATATCACTCATGGGAGTGGCAATACTGGCAATATATCCTTCGGTAGAATGAAAAAGAGCATCAAAGCCTTGATAAGCTGTCAGCTTTTCCGGAACGGAAAGCATAAGCTCCGGATCTACCACCGATAGCACAGGAAAAGTCATATAATTGCCAAAGCCTATCTTTTCATTGGTATCTTCTTTGGTAATAACAGTCCAGGGATCCGCCTCGGTACCAGTGCCTGCGGTGGTAGTAATAGCCACGATAGGGAGAGGAGGGTTTTGAAGAGGCATTCCCTTTCCAGTACCTCCGCTTACATAGTCCCAGTAATCTCCGGGATTGGTAGCCATTACGGCGATACTCTTCGCAGAGTCGATGCTGCTGCCACCGCCTAATCCTATTACAAAGTCACAGCCTTCCTTCCTCGCCAGCTGCGCTCCTTCCATAACATGGGTTTTAATAGGGTTGGGAAGTATCTTGTCAAACAGTGCATATTCAATCTGCTTGGACTGAAGAATTTTAATCAACCGGTCCAGGTACCCGTTCTCTTTCATCGACTTGCCGGAAGAAATCACGATAAGGGCCTTTTTTCCGGGCAGATTCTCTTTGGACAATTCCTCCAGCTTACCAGGACCAAAAAGAATCCTTGTAGGAATGTAATAGTTGAAATTCATAGGCGAATCACCTCAACAAACATATTTATTAAGATATAGTATAATATTTACGCAGATTTTGGCAAGTATGTATTCCCTGATTTTCGCAATCCTTACATTTATATAACCGAGTTCTGCACAGGGCTATAAATGGGCTGTAGATTAACACAAAGTAAAAAACATAACGGCCAGCAGAGTTGTGATGCCGATGAAAAAGGAAAGAACCCGGTTTTTATATGCAGGCGCGTTTGCTAAAAACAATAAGAATAGGCAAACATAAATGAATAATTGCAGAGAATAAGGCTTAATGGCTTGCTTAAGGACATTGAATGGGTCGGCACTAAGGTGTAAAATATAAAGAATATCAAAATAACAGGGAGCTGATAAAGCTCCGTGGATCAAAGCAGAAAGAGCTGGAGGTTGTAGCAGAAATGAGCAGCTTCATAGAACTAAGGAATGTAAAAAAGAAATATGTTGTAGGTGAGGTTGAGATAAAGGCAGTGGATGATGTTTCCTTTTCCATTGACAAGGGAGAATTCGCTGTCATAATGGGTGCCAGCGGTGCCGGCAAATCCACCATACTTAACCTTCTGGGAGGAATGGATCAGGTTACGGAGGGCAGTATTTTTGTTGACGGCAGCGAGATAAGCAAATATGACAAAAAGATGCTTACAAAATACAGGCGGGAGGATATAGGCTTTGTATTTCAGTTCTATAACCTCGTACAGAATCTGAACGCATTGGAGAATGTAGAACTGGCGGTAGAGATATGCAAAAATCCCATGGACCCTGAAGAAGCCCTCAAAAGTGTAGGCCTTGGCGACAGGATGTACAATTTTCCATCACAGCTTTCGGGAGGAGAGCAGCAAAGAGTATCCATAGCCAGAGCCCTTGCCAAAAACCCGAAAATACTTCTTTGCGACGAACCCACCGGGGCATTGGACTATAACACCGGCAAATCAATATTGAAGCTTTTGCACGACACATCAAGAAAATTTGGAATGACAGTGGTGGTAATAACGCACAATTCGGCCATAGCACCTATTGCCGACAAGGTGATAACCGTAAAAAGCGGAAGGATCGAAAGGATAGTAAAAAATCCTGATCCGGTGCCAATAGAGAGTATAGAGTGGTAGGTATGAGCAGAACATTTATAAAGAACCTATTAAGGGACATAAAAAAGACACTTTCCAGGTTTTTATCCATAGTTATTATCATTACTGTCGGTGTAGCAATCTATGACGGAGTCAGAGCCACAAGCCCGGATCTGAAGATGTCGGGGGATCATTATTTTAAAGAAAGCAATTTCATGGATTTCAAGGTCATATCCACTCTGGGATTAACAGAAGATGACCTTTGGGAGATAAGAAAGCTGGACGGAATAACGGCGGCGGAAGGTTCTTATTCTCTTGATGCGGTGGTGGAAAAGGATAAGAAGGCGATGGTCGTGAATATTAATTCCCTGCCGGATGAAAGGGGCATTAACAGGCTGAAAATAGTCCGGGGCAGAAGACCGGAAAAAAACGATGAAGCCGTAGTGGAGGAGAGATTTTTTGCTGAATACGGCTTTATGCTGGGAGATACGATAGTATTGGAATCCGGTGATGAAAAGGCTGAAATAGACGGTCTTAAAAATAACGAGTATAAAATTGTAGGAACGGCCGACTCTCCTCTGTATATTTCGGCCCAGAGGCAGCATAGCTCTGTGGGCAATGGTTCTGTGAGGGGTTTTATATATATCATGCCGGAAGCCTTCGACATGGATGTTTATACTGAGATATATGTAAGGATACAGGGCGAGGAATCGGATAGAAGCTTGGTTAGCCGTGAGCACTATATGAAAGCTGCAGAGGGCATTAAAAAAGCCCTTGAGGCTCTTGGACCTATCAGGAACGAAATAAGATATGCCGAGGTTTTAAAAGCAGCCACCGACAAGATAGAGGAAGCAGAGCAAGAACTCAAAAAATCCAGGAAAGAAGCGGAAGATAAATTTGCTGAGGGTTACAGGGAGTTGGAGGCGGCAAAGGCTGAACTGGAAAAGGGAAAAGATGAGCTGAAAAGAAACGAGATATTATTTAATGAAGAAATGGAGAAGGGAGAAAAACGGATAAAGGACGGAGAAAATGCAATATCAGCTGCAGAAAAGGAGATAGCCTTAAGAACCGGCGAGATAGAGAAGGGCAAACAGGAGATAGCCGAGGCTAAAAAGCTGCTGGAAGAAAACGAGGATAAATTAAACCTGGAAAAGTGGCAGGCGGCAGAGAATATTTCAGCGGCCATATCGGAAAAAGTACAGGAAGCGGAAACTCTGCTGGCTTTGGAACCGGAAAACCCGGAATACATATCGCAATATCATTATCTGAAAAACATATACGAGAACGGCATAAAGGACAAGGATTTTGACAGCATCTATGCCTCGTTGAAGAAATCCGGGGCGATGGATTTGCTAAAACCTTATTTGGACATGGAAGCTTTAAAGCTGAGTTTCGATGAAGCATCCGCCCAAGTAAAGGCTGGAAGGGATCAATTGTCCATCCAGGAGAAAATGTTAAAGGATGGAGAAGCAGAATTGGAAGCCGGAAAGACCGAGCTGGAAAATAACCGAAAAAGCATAGCCGAAGCAAAAGCCCAGCTGGATAAGGCGAGAGAAGAAGGTTTGGCAAGGATTGAGGATGGAAGAAAGGAACTGGAAAAGGCGGAAAAAGAAATAAATGAAAACACCGCAAAGCTTAAGGCAGAGGAAGAAAAGGCAAACAACGAATTCCGCAAGGCCGAATCGGATATTAAGGAGAACAGGGAAAAGTTAAAAAGCATAAAAAAGCCTGAGTGGTATGTGCTGGAGCGTTCCGACAATATCGGGTACGAATCCTATTTCCAGGACAGTGAGAGAATCGACAATATTGGAAAGGTATTTCCGTTAATATTTTTCCTGGTAGCAGCTCTGGTGAGTCTTACCACCATGACGAGGATGGTCCAGGAAAACAGGACGGAGATTGGGATTTTCAATGCATTGGGGTATTCAAAGGCAGCAATAGTAGGTCACTATATGATATATTCCCTTTCTGCCAGTCTTACCGGAAGCATAATTGGTACGGTAATCGGATTCAACCTGTTTCCGTCCATCCTAATGAATGCCTATGGACTGCTTTATGTCGTACCCGACAGGATAATGGCCTTTGATTGGAGACTGGCCTTGCAGGCGGCATTGATAGCAATATTGTTTATAACAGCTGCTTCTATTGGAGCGACACTGGAGGAGTTAAGGGAGACTCCTGCATCGTTGCTGAGGCCGAAAGCTCCGAAGCCAGGCAAAAAGATATGGTTGGAGAGGATAACTCCTCTGTGGAAAAGGATCGGTTTTACAGGCAAGGTTACCGCCAGAAACATATTCAGATACAAGCAGAGGCTTTTTATGACTGTGACAGGCATTGCTGCCTGCACAGGACTAATGGTAACCGGCTTTGGCTTAAGGGAAGGCATAGTAGGCGCTATTGAAAAGCAATTCAATGATATTTTCAGGTATGATATGCAGGTCGTGCTCACAAAGGAGATAAAAGATGATGAGATAAATAAACTAAAGGATGCGGTGATGGAGGATTCCAACATCCGGGCGGTACTATTTACATCCTACGGCAGCACTTCTGTCAGCACTGCAGGTTCCGGAAATGGAGATGTTTATGTGGTTATACCTGAAGAGAAGGCCGCATTGAATGATTATATAAGCCTTTCCATGAAAGGCGAGGATCTGGTCTTGGATGATGAAGGAGCAATACTGACCCGCAAACTTGCCACAGTGTTGGATAAGAAAGTAGGGGATACCTTTAAGCTGACCTTGAACGAAAAGACAGTAGAAGTTAAGGTGTCTGCCATAACAGAGCATTATTTGCAGCATTACATTTATATGAGCCGGGATTATTACGAGAGGATAACCGGAGATAAAGTGCTGTATAACAGTTTTTATGGTCTGATTTATGACAGCGGTGAAGAAGCTGAAAATGCAACCCTCAGCAGTCTAAAGAGCATTGATGGGATAGGGGCTGTAAGCTTTAAGGGCAATGTTCAGATTGAGGCAGGCAAGAGCATGGAAAGCATAGACTCGGTGGTATTCATACTGATCATATCCGCCGGCATACTGGCTTTTGTGGTAATATACAACCTGACAAACATAAATATCAATGAAAGAAGAAGGGAACTGGCAACAATAAAACTGTTGGGCTTCTACGATAAGGAGCTGGCAATGTACATATACCGGGAGAACATAATATTGACCATTATCGGATGCCTTTTGGGAATACCTCTGGGGAAACTGCTCACCAATTTTGTGATTGTTACGGCGGAAACAAATATAATGATGTTTATGAGAACCATTGATGCGGTTTATTTTCTGTATTCCATCGCATTAACCATTGCTTTTTCCGTAATAGTGAACCTGGTTATGTATGGAAAGTTCGATAAAATAGATATGATAGAATCCCTAAAGAGCGCTGAATAACTGACTTGGGGCATAACAAGAGTAAGAAAATGGGACAAAAGCAAGAGGAAATATAAGCGTAAAGATCTATACAACAGATTAATGAATATTAAAAAGGAATGGTTTTTGCAATATGCATAGGAACCATTCCTTTAAATTTTATTTGGGTCAAGCCTGAATTTCCTCGGCTTGTTTCATTGTCTTGTGTGCTTTTATATATTTCCATTTGCCGGACCGATACCGGAGATATACGATGGCGGATCTGGAATACTGGTCAAGAACAAGGGCTACCCATGCTCCTATGAGCCCCCAATGAAATATATTGACGAAGATATAGGCCACTACCACACGGAAAACCCATATTCCAAAACCGGATGCATATAAAGGATACATTGTATCCCCTGCTCCCCTCAGAGCTCCTGCCAGGGAAAGCTGCGTGGACTGACCGGGCTGGGCCAATGCCAGGATTTTGAGTACGGTGCCCGCCATGGCTGCGACAGTCAGATCTGATGTATACAACCTTGCCAGGGGATGGGAGAATAGGATAAACATCAATCCCATGAAACAAGCTACGCAAATGGCAATATGATGAATTACGTCGGCATATTTTTTTGCTTTTTCAGCATCATTCGCGCCTAGGCTCTGCCCTACCAGGGAAGTAGCAGCGACTCCGAAAGCCATGCTCGGAGAAAAAGTCAAGCCGCTGATGTTAATGCCTATCTGATGGGCGGCATAGGCATTGGTACCTAGTCCTGAAACCGTCCTGGCAAACAGCATAAGGCCGCTTTGGATGATGGTTTGCTCCATCGCCGATGGAAAACCAATAGAGAAAACCTGTTTTATAATTCTCCGGTCAAGCCGGTAGCTGCCTTTAAAAGATAAGGAAATGACAGATTTATCCGAAAAATATACCACATACAGAGCCGCCAAACAAGCTAAAAACCGAGATATGGTTGTGGAAGCCGCCGCTCCGGCAACGCCCCATTTCGGAAGGCCGAGCTTGCCATATATAAGCAAATAGTTGCCAAGAACATTTATCAGGTTGCTGCCTATATTATACATCATCGGGAGCTTTGTCTCTCCTGCTCCACGCAATGATGCCGTTACTCCCATGGTGACAGCCTGAAACAGCAAACCGGAAGAGACAATCTGGAAATATCGTGTGGCGTATTCTACAGTGTCGGCTTCAGCACCCATGAACTTTACTATACTCCGGGCACTTAAAATTCCTACGGTGCTCATGACTAATCCCAGTATGGCATTTGCCACCAGGATTTGCCGGGTTACCGCAGAAGCTTCTTCTTTGTTTCCTGCTCCTATATTCCATGCCACCAGGGTGGTGGTACCCACATTTACTGCAGCAAATATTGCCAGTAAAAGATTGAAAGGCTGAATGGTAAGTCCAACGGAAGCTATGGCTGCCGGGCTTAGCTGCCCAACCATCATCATATCCACCATGCCAAATAAGGTAGACATAACCAGTTCAAGAAAAGCAGGCCATGTAATGGAAATTATATTATGCCTCATTTCGGAGATGTTTTTATGATTGTCCCTGTTCTTGTTACTTAACAAAAAATGCAAAGGAAAATACCTTCTTTCTATAGACTTTATGATGCACAATGACGGAAAGAATCAGTGCAATTTTAATATATAAAGCAGACTCTATCAATTGAAAGTCCTCCATGGCTTAACCTTTGATCCTGGTATCAATCACCATAAATGTCTAGCATTATTATTTTACTATTGAGCATTGATAAGTTCAAACATGTTACATAACCAAAAAAATTGTTTTTCGGAACATAGGTGGCATATTCTTGGAAATCAGGAGGTATTGCATGAAATACTTCGATATTATCTTTATAAATCCACCGGGACCCGGAACTTCGAAAAAGCTTTGAGAAGCAGCCATAACCCGGATGAAGCATTTTTCGGCAGAGGGTGGAAGCTAGAAAATAGTGTGTTAAAAAATTAATAATATTGTGATAAAACACCAATAATAGGGTATAATATAAGAGGGTCTATGTATTGACACAAAAAAGTGGGTAAATTATAATACATACTGTACTGCTAAAAGTACAAAGGGGGAGAATACATGAATATAAGAAAATTCGTAGCAACAGGCTTATCACTCATAATTGCCGCCGGTCTTATGGCAGGCTGCGGAACATCAAACAAGGACACAGGCAGTGAAAAAACTCAGGCAGGAAAATACGCAGATGGAGTTTATTTTGCACAACAGGATCAGTACGATGAAAGCAGCGGTTGGAAATCCATAGTAACTCTGGAAGTAAAGGACGGAAAAATTACTAAAGCTGACTGGAACGCCCTCAGCATTAAAGGAGGCGACGACAAGAAAACGGCCTCTAAAAATGGTACTTACGGTATGAAGGCAAAAGGTAATGCTTCTGCAGAATGGCATGAGCAGGCAGAAAAGGTAGAGGCATACCTGATAGAGACTCAGGATCCGACAAAAATAAAATATTCGGATGAGGAAGGCCATACCGACGCAATATCAGGCGCTACAATACATGTAAATGATTTCTTTGAACTGGCCAAAAAAGCTCTGGATAACGGACCGCTTGCAAAAGGACCATACAAGGACGGATTCTATCGTGCTGAAGCAGATGATTTTGATGCTAATTCCGGATGGAAGGGCACGGTGGATATAACTGTTGTCGGCGGTAATATTGTAGCTGCAAACTGGAATGCTGTACATAAGGATGGCGGCGACGACAAGAAGACGGCTTCTATAAAGGGCGATTACGGCATGAAAGCAAAGGGTAATGCTTCTGCAGAATGGCATGAGCAGGCAGAAAAAGTAGAGGCATACCTGATTAAAACCCAGGATCCGAAAAAGATAGAGTACTCGGATAACGAAGGGCATACCGATGCAATATCCGGTGCCACAATACATGTAAATGAGTTCTTTACTCTGGCTGAGAAAGCTCTTGCAAATGCTAAATAAAGAAATACCTTGGTACAAATAATTTTTCTATGCGACCATAAGGCTTTAGGTTCTATCCTAAAGCCTTTTTTTATGGCAATATTTTCAGTTTTCCAATGTCAGTGGAATATGCTACAATATAGAAGTATATTTGGGTACTCCGCCGAGGGAGAAGAGCTTTTCCACCGGGAATTAAAATTATGAAGATCGGAGCAGCCGGCAAAGATAACCTACCTTTACGAGGTGCTTGCAAATGAACTTACAAATGATAGAGACAAGATTTATACTCCTTCTTGCAGGGACAGCGGCAATATTCGCTGTAATTACTCTTTTACTGCATATCTTTTTCAGGAAGCGAAGGTATATCAAATATATTCCTTGTGTATTTACCCTAGCCTTTGGAATATATAACTTTGTGCTGGCTTTTACGGTGGAGACCGTCGGTTTTAACGATATTGGGAAGGCGATATTAGGGATAATATCCATGGTAGGATTTACAGCAAGCCTTGTCAGTGCCGTGTTATTTGATATTTTTGCTTTTAAAAAGTAAATATTATAAAAGTACAATAAAAATTGAGCAAGTACATTGAAAATATTTTCTGGATAAATTATAATCAAAAAAGAAAACTGAATATTTACGTTTCAGGTGCTGATAATGATCCTGAAGGAGGATCATATATCGCTTAATAGGGAAGTTGGGTGTAAGTCCCACGCGGTCCCGCCGCTGTAAAAGAGGAATCTTCATATGATACCACTGGGCAACCGGGAAGGATATGAAGGTGATGATGCTTAAGCCAGAAGACCTGCCTGAAAATGCACACCGTTAACTCTACGGGCGATAGAGGGTGTCGGCGATTAAAAGTTTCATAAAAGAAAGCTTTTTAATAGGAAGGTTTCTTAAAAGCTATTTGTTTGCTGATGGAATCAAAACCTCTTAGCCTGTAGTGGCAAGAGGTTTTTTTATACTTATTTTTTATATGCAGAAAGCCATTGTGCAACAGCATATTAAACAAAAAAAGAAAGCGGGTGAAATTGTGAAAGGTCTGGTTCACATATATACCGGAGATGGTAAAGGGAAGACGACGGCTGCACTGGGACTGGGAATGAGGGCATATGGCAGTGGACTTGTTGTCCTCATGGTACAGTTTCTAAAGAGCATGGAAACCGGCGAGAAGAAAGTGATTGATGAATTTTTGCCGGGGTTCAAAATGCACAGGGGAAAAGGAGCAAGCAAATTTACCTGGGATATGACCCCCGATGAATTGAAGGAATTGAAGGCCGAAGTGCATGATCTGTTTAAGTATGCTCAGGACGCGGCCTTAAAGGGAGACTGCGATCTTCTGATACTGGATGAAATATTGGGCTGCATAGCCGGAGAATTCCTTTCAGTAAGGGAAGTAACGGATTTCCTGAAAAATAAACCGGAGGGGCTTGAGGTTGTTTTGACCGGAAGAAATGCGCCCTCTGAGATTATTGAGCTGGCGGATTATGTTTCAGAAATTAAGTGCATAAAGCACCCTTATCAAAAAGGAATTCCGGGGAGAAAAGGCATAGAGTTTTAAAAAAGCGGATTAACAGAAGCAATTCGGAAGAAAAGCGAGCATGATTATCATTAAAATCAGCAATAACATACAAAAGGAGAGATTTTAAATGAAAAGGATAATATCATTATTAATCGTAATTATGATGACGGTAGGGATTGTTGCCGGCTGCGGACAGAATGCAGGAAACGGCACGATGAATGAAAAAAGCAGCGAAAGCAGCGTAGCACCGGAAAACACCGGGGAAAGCCAGGATGGCAGTGATCAGTCAGCCGGTACTGCTGAAAATCAGGAGGAGGCTGTGACTGATGAATTCCCTCTGACAGTGAAGGATGCCGGCGGGTTTGAGATGACTATAGAAAAGAAGCCGGAAAAGATAGCTTCCCTGACCTTGGGAACCGATGAAATGCTTCTTTCTCTTGTGGACAGCAGCAGGATAGTTGCCCTGTCCAGCATGGCAGATATGGAAGGAACCTCAAACATTGTTGAGGAAGCGAAAGCGTTTCCCAATAAAATATCATCCCAAAGTCTTGAAACTATAATCAGCTTGAGTCCGGATCTCCTCTTTGCATCCAGCTGGACCGATGTCAATTTGCTTGAACAGCTCAGGGATGCAGGTATAGTAGTTTACTGCTATGAATCTCCCAATAGCATTGACCAGCAAAAGGACACCATAAGAGAAATCGCCAAACTGGTGGGAGAGAAGGAAAAGGGTGAAGAGCTCATTGCCTGGATGGACCAGAAGCTAAAAGAGGTTGAGGATAAGATAAAGAGCCTCAAGGAGGATGAAAAGCTGTCAGCCCTTTATTATGACAGTTCAACCTATACCTATGGGAAAAATACTTCCTTTGATGATGTTGTTACCAGAGCCGGAATGAGAAATGTGGTTTCAGAAGCCGGACTTGATGGTTGGCCTCAGATTTCCAAAGAGGAGATCGTAAAGCTGAATCCTGATGTAATAATAGTACCTTCCGTATCATGGACAGAACAAACGCCGGAGGCTTTTGCCGAAGAGCTTAGAAAGGACCCGGGCCTTAAAGAAGTAAGTGCAGTCAAAAACAACAGGGTCTTTATAATATCCGATGCCCATAGATCCGCCATATCCCAATACATAGTCTATGGGGTGGAAGATCTGGCAAAGGCAGCATATCCTGATCTTTTCAAGTAAAAGCAAGGCGCTGAATTCTTCCTATATCCTATAGTACTTGGCCTTAGGATAAAGGCTCAACATATAAAAGCCAGTTTTTTAACTCATTGATATAGGAATAATAATCAATTAAAATTAAGAAGCGATCTAAGTTTTGATCTATCAACAGAGATTATATCACAAGCTTCCTTTATCCTATGATAAGGAAGCGAGGACATTAAATAGTTGATAGGGTTTTAATCGCAAAAAGGCTTCATTGAAAACCAACAACTTCAAAAATAAAGTACATTGAAGAGAGGGTAATTGATTTGAAAAAACCCCAGAAAAAATTTATAATTGCGATGCTTCTGGCACTGATGGCGGTGGTCGTATTTGCCACCGCCGTAGGGGCTGTATATGTTCCTTTTGCACAGACTGTAAAAATCATACTTAAAAATTTTGGCTTAATAAAGAATGTTGAATTCCAATCCGGTCAGGAATCCATCATATTCTACATACGGTTTCCGAGAGTCCTGGTAGCGGTGATGGTGGGAGCAGCTCTTGCAACTTCCGGAGCGGTGATGCAGGGAATATTCAGAAATCCTATGGCTGATCCCGGTACGCTGGGCGTTTCCAGCGGAGCCAGTCTCGGCGCAGTTGTTGCAATAGCGTTGGGGCTTACTACCAGAAGCCTGTATGTGATGCCTGTTTTTGCTGCTGCCGGAGCTCTGACAGTAGCTTTTGTAATATTCGTGTTATCCCTCAGGAGTGGCAAAATATCGCCCCTTACCCTTATTCTTTCAGGAATAGCTGTAAGCATGTTTGTGAATGCCATTACTTCCGTCGTGCTTTCCTTTGCCAGAAGCGACCAGATTAAAGAGTATATATTCTGGACGACCGGCGGATTGGGTTCGAGAAGATGGGAGCACCTTGCTATAGGTATTGGTCCCATACTGGTATGCGGTGCATTGCTGTTTCTTTTTTCCAGGGAACTCAATGTTCTCATGCTGGGGGAGGAAGAAGCATACGCTTTGGGGCTGGACCCTTCTAAAGCAAGGAAGATAATGTTGTTTCTTTCTTCCATAACTACTGCTGCTGCTGTAAGTGTCAGCGGCAATATCAGCTTTGTGGGCCTTATTGTTCCCCATATCATGAGGTTGATCGTGGGGCCGGATCATAGGGCGCTGCTGCCTGCCAGCGCGGTGGGAGGAGCGTTGTTTCTGGTTTTGTGCGATGTGGTGGCAAGGACTGTGATACAGCCTGAAGAAATTGGAGTGGGAATCATCACTTCCCTTCTGGGTGCTCCATATTTTCTGTCCCTTCTTATAAAGACCAGGAAGGAAGGTGCTTTATTGTAATGGTGGACAGCAAAGGACAAGCAGTAGTGATAAAAGACCTTCATTTCAGGGTTAACGGGTTGGAAATACTAAAGGGTATAAATCTGACCGTTAATAAGGGAGAGTTTGTGGGGCTGATAGGACCTAACGGTGCCGGAAAGACGACCCTTTTAAAATGCATAAACGGCATTAATAAAGCAGAAGGCACTATATTGATAGACGGAACTCCCCTTAATCAGCTTAAAGAAAAGGAAATAGCCAGGAATGTCGCCCTCATGCATCAGGACACATCCATATCCTTTCCTTTCCCGGCTTTGGATGTAGTGCTGATGGGAAGGTACCCCCACTTAAAAAGGATGCAGAGGGAGAGTGCCAATGACTATAAAATTGCTCGCAAGCATATGGAATATACCGATACGCTTAAGTTTGAAAAGAAACCGGTTACTCAGATTTCCGGAGGAGAGAGGCAGAGGGTTATTTTCGCCAGGGTGCTTACCCAGGAGACGGAAATAATACTTCTGGATGAGCCTGCCGCAAGCCTTGACATATCCCATCAGGAGCAGATTTTCAAATACTGCTGTGAATTGATTGCCGCAGGAAAGACAGTTATAGCGGCAGTGCATGACCTGAAAATAGCAGCTCGTTACTGTTCGAAGCTTGTCCTCATTCAAGGGGGAAGAATTATAGCTCAAGGTATCCCGGAAGAGGTGTTGACTTCACAGAATATGTCCAAAGCGTACGGTGTGAATGCGATTGTTTACAGGGATAAAGTCACAGGACAGTTGGATTTTTACCTATACAACGGCCGGGATGATGTCCGTGGAACATCGGTGCATGTGCTGGGGGGAGGGGGCTCGGCTTCCGGAGTTATAAGGGAGCTATTTGAAAAGGGCTACAAGATTTCCACAGGGGTTCTTGCCCATGGAGACAGCGACCTTATGTGTGCAGAAATCTTCGGCATAGACTATATAGCCTGTGAGCCTTTCAGCGAAATATCGGATGAAGCTTTTGCCTTAAATGTGGATAAGATAAAAGATGCCCAGATCACCATTTTATGCAACATGCCTTTTGGAAAGCAGAACATAAGAAACCTGGAAGCAGCTCAGTATGCCAACAGGCTTATTATCATAGAGGATGATCCGCCGGAGGCCAGGGATTTTACCGATGGAAAAGCTTTAAGGCTGTATGGACTTCTGAGACAGAGGGCAGAAGTTGTCCCATCAGCAAGGCTTCATGAAGTGATTAAGATTTTACAGGTTTAGATTTTATTTGCTAAAACGAAAAAAGAATGTTATTTTTATAATTGATTGTGCTTTGCAAGCGTGAGGGATTGTACTGACGAAAATGCCGGCACAATCATTTAATTTTTCAGAATTTTTAAGCACAAACGACCCTTATAAATAATTTCCTGTCCTTTATAGAAAAGCAAAAGGTGTCCCACCTGTGGATTAATTCTTATTATACGCTGGAAGAAGTTTTAATTCCAATATATCGGAATTGAAACGGTAAGGGGCCTATTTTAGTAACAATCAGAAAATCCGTTTTAATCGTAACATGCCAAAGCATAATTAATATTACACAGGACTAAAATTGAGCAAAAATTTAAAGTTATCCACAGCTATCCGCAAAAAATAAGGTATTCACAGTCTTTGTGGATATAAAAACTGTGGATAATGTGTATAAGTCTGTGAATAACCATGTAGGGCTTGTCTTAGATGTGTATAAAATGTAGAAATTAATGCACACTTATCACCATTATGTATACCGGCATCAAAGCAGGAGAAAAGCAGGTTTGTGATATTTTATATAAGAAATATTAATATTATTTACATAAGAATAGACTGTGGATAAAAAGATAACATCCTTATCCACAGTCAAAACTAACTAATATTACTTATTCACAGACTTATGCACACTATCCACAGGATGTGTATCAACAAAATCTACGTTTTATGTTTATATTTTATATGCTAAACGGGTCCTTCTTTTCCGCGCTGCTACTGCTTATTAAGTTATTGCCGATGACTTTTGCCCTTTTTACGATGTCCTTACCGTATTTTGCCCGGATGCTGTCTATAGCTTTTTCCAGGTTTTCTTCCCGAACACGGCTCCCGGAGGTGCTGCTATCCGCTTCCTCCATTATATCGAACAGTGATATCTGTCTTTCCATATCGTCGCTGTCATTAAAGTTATCCAGGCCGATACCCAGCAGCCGTACGGGACGGTGTTTGTCCCAGTTTTCCTCAAGAAGGCTTATGCCCGTCCTGTATATATCCCTTGTGAGATAAGTCGGATTGATGGACTTCTGTCGGGTGATGGAATGAAAATCCTTATATTTTATAGTTATGGAAACTGTCCTGCCTTTATATCCATATGCCCTTGCTTCCGCGCCTACTTCCTCGGAAAGCCTGAGCAAGACAGTTTTGGCCTCATCTATGTCTGTTATATCCCTGGGCAGGGTTGTTGAGCGGCTTATGGACTTGCTGTCATGATGGGGATGCTCGGTCACCGGTGACAAATCTATCCCATTGGCCAGCTTTTGCAGTTCTTCACCCCATTTGCCCAAATTTTTCGTCAGGAGCTTTCTGTCACAGCAGGCCAGATCGCCTATTGTGTAAATAGCCAGGTTTGAAAGTTTTTTCTCTGTTTGACGGCCTATGCCATACATTTCCCTTACAGGCAATGGCCAGATCTTCTCTTTAACATCCTTCTGCCATACTTCGGTTATTCCCAAAGGCTTTTTCATTTCCGATGCCATTTTTGCGAGAAACTTATTTTCTGAAATTCCTATGGAGCACCATAGGTCGAGCTCGTTCATGATATCCTTCATAATCTTCTGAGCGATCTCAACAGGTGTTCCAAAAAGGACTTCACAGCCGGTGATATCCAGCCATGCTTCATCTATGCTGTTTTGCTCAATGACCGGAGAGTATCTCCTGAGAATATTCATCACTTCCCGGGATTTTTGCTCATAAAATTCATGGTCGGGAGGGATGAGAATAAGATCTGGACAGAGTTTTTTTGCTTCATGCACCAGCATGGTAGTTTTAATTTTATATTTCCGCGCTTCGTAATTGGCTGTGAGGATTATGCCGGTGCGGTTTTTAGGGTCACCTGCAACTGCTGCCGGCTTGCCCTTTAGAGCAGGATTCCTGGACATTTCACAGCTTATAAAAAAGGCATTCATATCCACCAGCAATATAGCCCTTCCCATTCAATTCTCCTCCGTATGGCGCATATCAACCTTATGTTCAAGGATTCAGATTTCATAAGCATTAAAGCTTAATTCAAAATAGCACACTTATTTAATAATATAATAATTGCAGACATAATTTCACTGCTGCAATTATTATATCATATGGCGGAAGGGCTATACATTTAAAATAACTTGACTATATTGTAAACCGAGCTTAGGACGAGCCAGTTTTGCGGGAAGAAGCTGCCAATGGTCCAGTAGCTTATACCTCCTACTCTGAATTCATTTGCCAGTGTAAGCTTTGCCAGAATGCTCCTTGCATCTTCAAACCATACCTCATGTCTTCTGCCGTTCTCATCATAATAGTTGAAGAAAGGTGCCTGGGATATGGTGTCATACTGTATTACGGCGCCCACATTTGCTGCGAGGTCAACAGCACCTGTATTGGATATGGTCCTGGCTGCGGTTCCGGGAGTAAAAGGCAGTGTCCAGTTGTATCCGTAATTCGGTATGCCCATGAAGATTTTATTCCGGGGGATCGCGGTTACAGCATAGTTTAGAACTCTCCTTATTTCATTTATTGGGGCAACAGCCATAGGAGGACTATATGTGTAACCCCATTCATAAGTCATTATTATGACATGGTTTACAAGAGCTCCATGTACTGGGTAATCATGGGCTTCATAAAGTATGCCCTGCTGGGTAGCCGCGATTTTAGGAGCTAAAGCAGTTGCTATGACATAACCAAGAGGTCTTAAAGCTGAGGTTATTCTTCTCAGGAAGTTATTGTAGCTTTCCCTGTCATAGGGATAGATATATTCAAAATCTATAGCCAGTCCGTAGTAATCCTTCTCACCTAAAATTCTTGTGACGTTGTTTATAAGGGCGTCCTGGGCTTCATTATTCGTTAAAATCGAGTGGGCGATATCGCTGCTGAAGCCGCCACCTTCTTCTATGTTTGTTATTACCATCATTGGAGCAACATTAGCCGCATAGGCTGCCTGTATCAGGGCATCATCATCGATGGTTCTTAAAGAGCCGTCGGCATTTACTTCGTAGCTGAATATGCTCAAATATGTCAGATAGGGAAGGGTCCTCCTGAGTACATCCATATTGATGTTGGGAAAAGCATATCCGTTAACCTCGATGTTTCCGAAATTGATGGTTCTGGGCGGTATTATTATTACCTGGCCCACAGATATGGAAGCAGGATCCGTTATCCCGGGATTTGCTGCCAGAAGAGCATTTACGCTTGTGCCATACAGCCGGGCTATCGTGTATAAGGATTGCCCCGGAGCAACCGTATGCCTGCGCTCTCCTTCCAAAATTACAAGTGTTTGTCCCACAACAAGCCGGTTTGGAAATCTTAACTCATTGTCAGCGATAATTTTGGACGCCGGCACGCCATACTGCCTTGAAATGGTGTATATACTTTCACCGGGTCTTACTACATGAATAATCAAGGAAATCACCTCGTTTCCCAAATGTGTGGATTCATAATATGCAATATTTCAAGCTTAAGTATGAATAACTGCCATAAGCCGGTTAACAATTCCTTTGGTCGTCGTTGGGAGTCTTTCTATAGAAGATTTGAACGGGCGTCCAGCAGATTACCGGCTTCTAATTCAATATATGCTGGTTTACTTAAAATGGTTACCTGAGAAAGGAGAGATGCAAACAGGTCGGAGGAGGATGGACAAATTCATCAACAAAAATATAACAAATTACCCACAAGGTAAAATTAACTAAAATGAATTATTCACAGACTTATACACATTATCCACAGGGATATAAATCCACAAAACAGCTGTTTTGTGGATTTATATCCCTGATTTTCCTTTAAGTTTCCGTAAGTTTTACATTCATCACAGCTTTAGATGGCCTCTTGTTTTTTTGCCCCATATGCCATCGGCACCGGATACAGTTATTCTTGATATCTGTTCGGGAGTGACGAAGGTTCTTGAACTGGTGAGGGCTACTTTTTCTGCTACAATTGCCGGATCTAAAGCGTTGATCAATATCCTTCCCGGTGAACTGGCAAAATTGGCTCCTGCGTTCATAATACCTTCATAATAGGACTGGCATGCACCTGCGAATATGCATAGTTTATCATCATTGGGCTCATATTTTCTGGCTTCTTTAACGGATTGTATATAATATTTTGAGTTCCTGTAACTGTTTATGGAATTAAGATCCACAGATCCTTTTTTTATACCGTCGTGGCCGGTAACGACAAGAATATCGGGACGGTATCTCTCCAGGGCGCCTCTTATAAGTTCCGGCTGTCTGCTCTCTTCCGCGTGGATGCTTGTTGCATGAAGACCTGCCTTTTTGTAATTCTGCATGCACATATCTATAAATTCCCTGCTGGAATCTATATGCAGAATTTTACCGGCTCTTGCCCGGAAGGGGCTGTATCTTAAGAGGGGATTGGATCGCCTATACTGTGGTACATGCCGCGTTGCCATTATTACATTTCTTTTCATGCTTTCAATGGCGCTTCTATAGGTTTGCTTTATGAGATCATTTTCATCATCAGTGTCTGCCTGGATTCTATGGAGAAGGCCCCGCAAAATATATACGGGTTTCCCATTGGAACCAATTTCTATTCTGTCAATTACAAAAGATATATCTGCGTTATAAGATTTCCTTGCAACAATGTCTCCTATTTTTAAGCTATTCACATTTATCACCCC
Source organism: Clostridium thermosuccinogenes (assembly GCF_002896855.1). Lineage (NCBI taxonomy): Bacteria > Bacillati > Bacillota > Clostridia > Eubacteriales > Clostridiaceae > Clostridium > Clostridium thermosuccinogenes. The sequence continues at coordinate 4,623,447 of NZ_CP021850.1, forward strand.
CTGTTAGTTGACATATTACATACTATGCAGGGGAGGCCAATAAGGATATTGGTGTGATAAAAGAACTCAAAAAAAGTTTTACTGTTCCGGGTTATTCCGTCAAAGCATTGATATTCCTGCGTTACCAATAATTTTGTATGGAAATGATGCATAAATCCTGTTAGAATGGCATGGAAAACAGCCGAATCTCCACAATGGAGTACGGAGGATATTTTACCTGGGGTGAATCCGTTCCTGATATGGGATGCAAGCGGCAGTATATAATAGATTTCTGCTTTATTAGGCATGCATCATTGCTTAGCATTTATGCCGCTTCCAAGGTCAGGGATGGTAGGGTACCTCATCCCGAACCCGTCAACTAACTCCGGAGGCGAAAGGGGGAAAAAATGTAATGTTTAAGAAAGGCAGATTAAAAACTTTATTTTCTGCGGCATTTGTGTGCTTCGGACTGTTGGTGATAGCACCGGGTGTGGCTAATGCTGCATCCTACAAAGTAGTGAAGGGTGATTCGCTTTATACCATAAGCAAGCTCTTCAATACTTCGGTCTCTGCAATCCAGAGCAGTAATAATATAAAAGGAACAGTGATATATCCGGGACAGGTGTTAAATGTGCCTGCTGCGACGTATACCGTAAAAAGCGGGGATAGCTTATATCTAATAGCAAAAAAACACGGGATATCTCTTGATTCCTTAAGGAAAGCCAATAATAAGTGGGATGATATGATTTATCCGGGACAAACCCTTATTATACCCGGAACATCATCAACTTCTGCAGGGACTTCCTCAGGAACTTCAACATCCGGAGGAAATGGCGCAAAAGCTGTGGTTTCCTACAGTGAAAGCGACGTAGACCTTCTGGCAAGGCTTATAAGAGCGGAGGCAGAAAGCCAGCCGTATGAAGCTCAGGTTGCTGTTGGTGCTGTTGTTATAAACAGGGTGCAGAGTGATGAATGGCCGAATACTATAAAAAGCGTAATATATCAGAAGATTGGGAACTACTATCAGTTCAGCCCGGTAGAGAACGGGTGGATTAACAGGCCGGCAACGGATGAATCCAAGAAAGCAGCTTATGCGGCTTTGTATGGAAGTGATCCAAGCAACGGCGCCATATTCTATTTCGATGACAGCACAACGAATAAGTGGATATGGTCGAGACCTATAGCAGCAAGAATAGGCAGGATGGTATACACATACTAGACTTGCAAACAGGTAGAGTATGAAACAGGGAGAGCCGTAAAGACGCTTAAATCGCGGAGCCGGCCTCCCTTGTTACATATTATCGTTATATTTACGGTATAAGGCTGCCCATTCATTATCACAATCGGATTTGCCTGTACTGTACGGGAGTCAGCCCTTCATATTTTTTAAATACTCTGGAAAAGTGATGTAAGTCATAAAATCCTACATCGTTTGCTATATCATGAATTTTTCTGTTGGTCTCAAGAAGCAGTTTCTTTGAAACGGATATCCTGTGAAGATTAATAAATTCTGTAACGGAATGCCCGGTCTGTTTTTTAAAAAGCCCGCTTAAATAAGTTGGCTGCAAATGGACATGGTTTGACAGGTCTGTTAAAGTGATGCGGTTCATGTAATTGCTCTTTATGTAATCCACCGCCAGCAAAACCTCGTTGGACCTGATATTTTCGGGAAGCTGGCTGCATTTCTGCCTGTAAAGGTTGATAAGAAGGTCGGTAAAGATGGATTTGATGACGGAATTGAATCCTGCCAGCTGCCTCTCCGTTTCATTGATAATCCTGCGAAACAGCATATGCACATGGCTTGAATTGCTTATGGCAATATGCTCAGGAAACTCCACAACCGCTTTATGATATTTTACGGGCTTTAAAGGTATGGTTTCGTAGTAGGCTTGCTTAAGCATCTGCAAGTCATCTGCAGGTTTGGACACATATAAATCAAAATGCATGCACAGGAATTTGAAAGGGGTAGTGAGGGATTTCCCCGAATGGAACACTTCCGGTTTGAGGAAAATCAAATCATTGGGGGACACTTCATATGTCCTGTCCCCAATCACAAACAGGCCCTCCCCTTCGGTTATAAAAATAAGCTCATAGTCGCTGATTTTTCTTCTGTTGAGCTCCCAGGGGCTGTAATATTTATCTTCGGCGCAATATCTTATGTAGGGGATAAAATGAGTATACTTTGAATAGTTTTCCTCATTAACCACTATGGATAACGGCATGGAATTTCCTCCCCCGAATTTTATTTTACTGCTGCGATCAAATCCATATAATTTAGTAACCAATTCAGTCAATAGTTTGCCTGATGGTTATATGCTTTGAATCCTTTTGCAAAAGCAATAATCCATTTCAATTAGCAGAATTCAAACTAATTTATATAAGCAAGTAGCCATCGTCCAATCAATGCAGTTTAATTTATCGACATGGCTTGATATGCAATTTATATTATATACTACATGCATTGTGCAGATAACTGGCTTTTTGAAAATTATGAAATGATTCGGGAAATTAGACAAGCAATTCATTGAGGACTACTTAAGCCATATGAACATAAGCTTTTCGTACAAAGCTGTAATATTTTAAATACAATATGGGTAATCAAGCTTGAATAGGGAATGATAATTGCAGTGGTCAGTTGTGTTGTAAAATTTTTAATCATCTAATGCGTTTGGAAGGATGCAAAAAAGATTTATCCAAAACCTTAAAGACCATGATAACGAAAGGCTCAGAATATTTTAGTCTTGAACTTTGGAGCAATACCAGTCTATCCTTCATAACCTATGGCAAAACATAAAAACGTACCCCTGGAACATAAATCCGTGCAAATCATTATTAAACAAAAAAGTATACAATCACTATATAGGCAGTTATTTTAAGCTAAAGGCAACAAAAAACGGATGGAATAATATCACTGGAGGTGCATCCATGTATAAGATGACGACGCATGAACGGTTTACCAGAATGTTTCAGCATAAGGAGGCCGACAGGGTTCCGATTGCTGATTCTCCATGGGGCTCTACCATTGAGAGATGGCAAAGGGAAGGAATGCCGGAAGGCATTGATTACAGAGACTATTTCGATATCGACAAGGTGGCATCCATAAATGTGGATAATAGCCCCAGATATGAGACAAAAGTTATTGAGGAGACGGAAAAACATATTATCTATACCACAAGCTGGGGTGTTACCCTGAAGCAATGGAAGCACATGGACTCCACCCCGGAATTCCTCGACTTTACAACAACGGACCCTGAGAAGTGGAAGGAAGCTAAAAGCCGAATGACCCCCACCGAAGACAGGATTCCATGGGATTATCTTAAAAAGAATTACAAAAGGTGGCGCGAAGAAGGCCAATGGATAGAAGCAGGCTTCTGGTTTGGCTTCGATGTGACCCACTCCTGGTCTGTGGGAACAGAGACCTTGCTTATTGCGTTGGTGGAAGATCCAGAATGGTGCGTTGACATGTTCAACACTTATCTGGATATGGATATTGCCCTTTTTGATATGATATGGGATGCCGGCTATACTTTTGACAGCATTAAATGGCCTGACGATATGGGCTATAAGCATAACCAGTTCTTTTCCGTCAAGACCTACCGCGAATTGCTGAAGCCTGTACATAAAAGGGCGGTTGAATGGGCTCATAAAAAGGGAATAAAGGCACATCTTCACTCCTGCGGGGACATAAACCCGTTGATTCCTGAATTGATCGACATAGGCATTGATGCCCTGAATCCGCTGGAAGTTAAAGCCGGTATGAACCCGGTTGAGCTGAAGAGGAAATACGGTAAGGATCTTGTATTCCATGGCGGTATTAATGCGGTGCTCTGGGACGATATTGAAGCGATAAGCGCCGAAATGGAAAAAACTTTACCGATAATGAAGGAATCCGGTGGATATATATTTTCATCGGACCATTCCATTCCGTCTTCCGTCAGCCTGGAAAATTTCCGCAGGATCATCGAGCTGGCAAAAAGTTTGGGAAGCTATTAAGATGCGAATAAATCTGCCCTATAAAAGACAAACCGGAGTATGCCTGCACAATGACAAGCTTACTCCGGTTTGCTGCTGCCGATAGAAACCGGCACTTTACTATAAAGTATTGTTTCAATCCCTTCTACAGGCTGACATAACCTTTAGTCAGACCTATAGCCAGAGGCTTCGGCCTTTCACAATCCGTTTTCAAATCCACAAAGGCCCTCTTTTCAGCGCTTTCATGGAATGCATGCATTATTTCCAGCACATGGCATGCCAGATCCCCATTAGCAATATTTGTCCTATTGTTTATTATTGCATCAGCCATGTCGGCTACGCCTAAACCCCTGCTGTTTTCAGAATAAATATGGGTCAGTGGAACTTCCTTAAACTCGTTTTGGAAATAGGTCTGTATCCGTACATCTCCTCCGAAGGTGTTGGGGTCCGGAACTATCAGCGTTCCCCTGGAGCCGTATATTTCAATCCTTGGAAGAGTGCTGCCCCAGACGTCGAAACTGGTGATGACGGTTGCAATGGCGCCGTTTTTAAATTCTATTGTCCCGGTCACATGGGTAGGCACCTTTACATCTATGACCTTCCCGAATTTTTTCCGGCTGGTTATCGTCCTCTGCTTAAAGGTTATGGAATTCATTCCGGTGACAGTTTTTGCCGGACCTATCATTGAAACGAGAGCGGTGAGATAGTATGGTCCCATATCAAACATAGGGCCTCCGCCTTCCTCATAATAAAATTCCGGGTCCGGATGCCAGCTCTCATGACCGTGGCACACCATAAAGGCAGTTGCACCTATTACATCGCCGATGAGGCCATCGTCAATGGCCTTTCTGCAGGTTTGAAGGCCTGCGCCTAAAAATGTGTCGGGAGCGCATCCGAGAAGCAAATTGTTCTTCCTGGCCAGTTCCTTCAACTCCATCCCCTGCTCAACCTTTAAGGACAAAGGTTTTTCCACATACACATGCTTTCCGGCCTCCAAGGCCTTTTTGCATATTTGATAGTGATCCCCGGGGGTGGTTAAATTGACTATAATCTGTATTTCTTTGAGACCCAATATTTCATCCACATTGGTAAACATATATGGAATGTTATACTTCTGGCGCGCGGCTTGTGCCCTTTCTTCGATAATATCGCATACCGCCAGGACTTCCGTATTGACAAAGGTTGACGTCAGGTTTTGCAGATAAATATCGCTTATGTTGCCGCACCCTATAATTCCGATTTTTATCTTATCCATTGAGAGTTTCCTCCCTTTCATGAATGTATTTTAATGAAAATCAATATTTGCTTAAAAGCAAAAGCCAATGACATCGTCTTTCCTATGCTGTTGAAAATGCTGGTATAAAAGCTTTTAACGCATGTCACTGTGCAATTGATTACTAAGAAGCGGTCACAGCAGCCTGCTTGCCCATAAAAAGCCGCGTCTCATCAATTCACTGGCCTCCGGGATGTCAAATATATCTGCATGGTGGCCCAGGGAATTATAAAAAATCCGACCTTTACCCCATCTCTTTGTGTAGACTACCGGCATCAGAACAGTCCCATTAGCGCTGTGAGGCCCTGGAACGAGGGGAAAGGTGGTGGTTGCCAGGACATTTACGGCAGGATCCAGGTGCAAGTAATAGTGTTCCGTTTTCACCTTGAAGTCGTTGATTCCTTCAATGATGGGACTGGAGCTGGATTTTACAATGTTTACTTCATATTCTACACCGTCATTTCCGGGGTGTTCTACCCACTGGGAGCCGGTCAAAAATTGCCATCTTGTATTGTTCCTGAAGGCATCGCACATACCGCCATGGCAGCCGGCCAGTCCTACACCGCTTTCAACTGCTGCACATACATTGTCCACATATTCGCCTTTTATCTCACCCATGGTGTATACAGGAATGATTAAAGAATAGCTGTGAAGGTTTTCCAGATCCCCAAAGACGTCAAGGTCTTCATGAATGTCCACTGCAAAGCCTTCCTTCATGAGAATTTTTTCAAAAACCTGTGAAACCTCAACAGGCTCATGGCCTTCCCATCCACCTCTTACGATAAGAGCTTTCCTGTCCATAAGAACCCTCCCTTTCTTTTATCTAAAGAGTATTATAAAGTCCGGCATGCATGCGGCCCAAGGTTGGACTTCCCTTTGCGGTGCATATAAGCCTTTATCCATTTCCGACATTTCCGTTCTTGGAATTGAAAGGCTTCTTTCCTCTTCCGGACGGCTACCGCAAGGGAGATATTCATTAAAGCGCATTACATTGCCAATAGTACTGATATTATACTACTATTTAAAATATGTAATAAAAAGAAAATATAAAAATAAACATAGACAATTATTGCTGTCGGGTACATTATATCAATTGTGGCAGTGAAATTTTCCAATCATTTATTTACCTCATAAATCAATGGTTTGCTGTCGAAATATTATATATATACTGATGAAATCCGGAGGATTTTCTGATGATATTTTATGAAAACAAATCCTACAGTTTATACTGCGGGTATGGCAATGACATGACATTTCCCCTTCATATCCATAAGGAGCTTGAGCTGCTAATGGTGATGGGAGGAGAGATCGAAATTGCATCCAATGCCGGGACATATACCTTGGAGAAGGGGGATATCAGCGTTGTGCTTCCCAATACTGTCCACGGATATAAGACCCATAAACACAGTGAACATTTTATTATGATATTCAACGGAAGCATGCTGCCTCTTTACAAAAATGCTTTTACGGCATGTAAGCCTTCTGTAAGCTGCATACGGGGAAGCCAGGTCCACCCCGAGGCATATACATCCCTTAAGTGCATATATGAAGAAACCAGAGCAGGAAATAACCCCGGTATCATCACCGGACATCTTTATCTGGCTGTGAGCAGGCTTATGCCTTTTTTGAACCTGCAGAAGAGGGAGAAGGACACAGGGGATGAATTGATTGAACGCATTCTCAGCTATATCCAGTCAAACTACCAGAGCCCCATAAATTTGTCATCCATCGCCAAAGAACTGAAGGTCAGCCCGTTTCATATGTCCAGGGTTTTTTCCAATAGCGTGGGACAGAGACTTGATAGGTATATCAATGAATTGAGGATAAATTACGCGAATCATTTGCTGGCTTGCACTGACAAGCCTATTACTGAAATAGCTTTTGAATGCGGCTTTGAGACTCTGAGAACCTTCAACAGGGTGTATAAAAGTGTTATGTCCATCACTCCGCGGGAATATCGCAAACAGCAAAATAATGACCCATCAACAGCTTTATAACCTTCATCCGTTTAAACGTGCAATATAAAATAGAGGGGACATTAGAGAATGCCCCCGGTGTTAATCTGATCAGTTGATGCTTATTTGCTTATGCCATAAGCGCTGCTACATCCTTCAGGTATTGCCTGATGGTCAGTTTCTGCGGGCAAGACTTTTCGCATTTTCCGCATTCGATGCATTTTACGGCATTTCCGGCCATGGAGTTGAAATGCTTCTTTTTCTCTTCCAGAGAGCCACCGTACATGAAATATTCATTATAGAACGAGAAATTCCATGGTATGTCTACGCCGGAAGGGCAGGGCATACAATATCCGCATGATGTGCAGGCTACCTTGGACAGGGAATTGTAAGTATCCCTCACCTTTTCCACCAGAGCTACTTCTTCCGCGGAAAGGGAACCAGGCTCGGCTTCGTCGGCAATCCTGAGGTTTTCCACAACCTGTTCCATGGTGCTCATGCCGCTCAGCACCACTGAAACTTCCGGATGGTTCCAGACCCAACGGAGAGCCCATTCGGCAGGAGTTCTCTTGATTTTTGCTGAATCCCAAAGCTCCTGAATGCAGTCGGCTGGTTTTTGGGCAAGCTTGCCTCCCCTGATGGGTTCCATGATCACCACTGCAAGTCCCTTTGATGCCGCATATTTTAAGCCTTCCATTCCTGCTTGGGTGTTTTCATCCATGTAATTGAGCTGTATCTGGCAAAAATCCCAGTCATAAGAATCGACAATTTTTTTAAAGGTGTCAACATCATCATGGAATGAGAATCCCATGTACTTCACTTTGCCGGATTTCTTGTATTCATCCATGGCTTTGAAGACATCCAGTTTGAGCAGTTTATCCCATCTTCCTTTATCCAGCGCATGAAGGAGATACAGGTCTATGTACTCCGTATCCAGTCTTTTAAGCTGCTCATCCAGGTATTTGTTGAAATCCGGATACTCTTTAACCAGCCATACCGGCAGTTTAGTCGCAAGCTTAACCTTCTCGCGGTAGCCATCCTTAAGCGCTTTTCCTACAAAAATTTCGCTATTGCCATGATGATAAGGATATGCGGTATCGATATAATTTACACCATTATCGATGGCATACCGTAGCATCTTGATCGCTTCAGGTTCATCAATCCTGTTTGTGCCGTCATTGACCACCGGCAGCCTCATACATCCAAATCCCAGTGCAGAGGCATTAAAACCTGTTTTTCCAAACTTTCTGTACTTCATAATTACCTCCTTCATATCCAAAGCGTATACTATCTACAAATAATAATACATCATTTTCAACGATGAAAAAACAAAAAGATAATGTTTTTTTAAATCCTCGAAATCCTCACGGGAAAATGCAGATTAACGATTTTGTGAGGTATCTACCGTGCAGCATCGTCCAGGATTACTTAAGGGGATTGAGGTAAAATTTGAATGCCTCCTGCTGGGATTTTGGAAATATTTCCACGAACACTAATAAAAATTGCATGCCTTTTTACATAACGGCTTCTTCCGGGTTTTCCAAGGAGCTTTGGGTTATTCGGAAGCAATGTAATATAAGAGCAGCTTCCGGCATAACCATATTTTAAGAAAATGATGGATATAGCGCATATCTTTGAAATAGTTTTACTGCTAAGCCTTCATGAAAAAATCTCATGTTATGCTTTTATTTACAAAGGAATAATGTATACAAAATACTTGAAAAACTAACTGGGATTATGTAAAATAGATGGGAAATAAATATATGCTGGATGAGGGTTTGCAGAAGAGGACCGTAAGGTACGCCGAAGGAGTAACACTCTCAGGTATCCGGATGATCCGGGTAGGACTGCAAATCTGACAGAACTCTGGAGAGACCTTTGATAGGCGCCGAAGGGGCAAGGTGCGATTTGCACTAAATCTCTCAGGCAAAAGGACAGGGACGCTGAACATATATCTTAGGGCCTTACTATGGCCTTCAATATCAGTTGCGTTATATCCGGAGTCAAATCATGCTGTGATTTGACTCTTTATAATATAGCGTAAGGAATTAATTGCAAAATCAATTCCCACCTGCCGTTTCATTATGAAATGGAAACAGCTTTTGCCCTATTATGATAATTTTTAATCCCTTCCCAGTCGTCAGGAAACTCCGGAATATTATCTTTTTTAAGGAGGATCTATATATGGATTGGATTAAACTGTTGGATCAAATTGATAGTTTTATTTGGGGACCGCCGCTTTTGATTTTGCTGGTGGGTACAGGAGTATTTCTGTCCTTTCGATTGAAATTTCTTCAGGTCTTCCGCCTGCCTTTTGCCCTAAAGCTTATCTTTAAGGCCGAGAACGACGGCACAGGGGATGTTAACAGCTTCGGAGCGCTTTGCACTGCTCTGGCGGCGACTATAGGCACCGGAAATATCATTGGCGTGGCCACCGCGATTAAAGCAGGAGGCCCAGGAGCTCTTTTCTGGATGTGGATGGCTGCTTTTTTCGGCATGGCAACCAAATATGGTGAGGGACTCCTTGCTATAAAGTACAGATCCAAGGATGCCAATGGTCAGATAGCCGGAGGGCCCATGCACTACATACTTAAAGGTATGGGAGAAAAGTTCCGCCCGCTGGCGGTATTTTTTGCAGTAAGTGGAGTTTTGGTAGCGCTTTTGGGCATAGGCACATTTCCACAGGTAAATGCCATTGTTTCCAGCATAAATGGCACTTTTGGCATCCCTGCGGAGGTTTCTGGCATCTTATTGACCATACTGGTTGCCCTTATAGTGATAGGGGGACTTAAGAGCATAGCTAATGTATCCACCAAAGTCATTCCTTTCATGTCCGTTCTTTATGTGACGATATGCCTGGTGGTTGTATTTACATCATTCGACAAAATTCCTCAAGCAGTGAACCTTGTAATCTCCAATGCTTTTACGGGCACTGCAGCCGTAGGAGGCTTCCTGGGTGCTACGATGCAGATGGCTGTCAGAAACGGAGTGGCCCGCGGTGTGTTTTCCAATGAATCAGGTCTGGGAAGCGCCCCTATTGCTGCTGCGGCAGCAAAGACAAAATGGCCGGCTGAACAGGGACTCATTTCGATGACAGGTACATTTATCGATACCATAATCGTATGCACACTGACCGGTCTAAGCATAGTCGTAACCGGGGTATGGCAGACGGACCTCCAAGGTACGGAGCTTACCAGCGCTGCTTTCGGCACGGTTATGCCTGTCTTGGGACCGGTTTTGCTGACATTGAGCCTTGCATTGTTTGCCTTTACGACTATAATAGGCTGGAATTATTACGGCGAGCGCTGCTGCGAATTCCTATTCGGAGTGAAGTCCATTATGCCTTATCGGATTGTGTTTATTGCTATGGTAGCTCTGGGGGCTTTCATAAAGCTTGAAGCCATCTGGCTCATCGCTGATATTGTAAATGGCCTCATGGCGCTGCCAAACCTCATAGCCCTGGTATGCCTTTCAGGTGTGATAGCAGCAGAAACCAAGCTATATGTAAAGCATCTGAAAAAGGAATCCGGAAAAATCCGTTCTGTCGGGTCCGGTACCAGAATATGATTTTTATTTTCATCCGGTTCCATAATATATTGGTTTTATAAAGCAATATATGTTGTAGGAGCGGGCTTCGTAGGCTCGACAACAGCTTATACCCTGACGCTAAATAGTAAAGCCATGTAATTTGCCGCATCCTAACGCTAACTACATGGCTTTGAGGGTACAATCCTATATGGTATACAAGGGATCAGTTTCTGCAAGGGCGCTGATCGGGATGTCGATTTTTTTACCCATGCCGATCAGTGTCACTTCAGCTAAATCACCACGAATACTCTCAATATTAACAGGCATTCCATTATAGCTGACATGGATTAAACCATTGGATTTCATAATTTCTTCCGCTCTTTTACTGTCCATAACATCACACCTTTCTTATTTCTGCAAGCTGCTATGCTCGTCATTCATATGATGCACTATTAGTATGAGCAAACGGAAAGGTTTATATGTTCAAAGGATTTTAGCCAACATATCGATAAAAACACATCATTAAATATCACATCATTCTTATCATTCATAAACCTGCATTGTAATGCTGGAACATGATGGCCTTAGGCTGTTTTAGCTTGTTTCTGGCAATCAAAAATCAATCTGGTGAAGCCAAAGCGGATGGTCGGTTAACCTACAAATCAATTTATCGAGCTTCGGATAAAGCAAATCTTTCGGTGAATATTTTCTGTACAATATCATAACAACATCATCATAGTAGCATTTAGCATCGTCATGATAGCATCGTAGAAGTGACAGAGAGAAAAATTATGAAAATCAATTACGTAAATCATGATTATGATTGTCGACAGGCAAAGTCTCATTACGCAGGTATATCATTAATGGAATTTTATCTTTTTCTATCGAGAAAATAATAATAATGTCATTTTTTAGTATGCTTTGTATTTACAATTATTATACTTATATGTTACAATTTTAACAGTTATGTATTTATATTCATTTTTGCAGTATAGTTTTAGTACAGCAAGGAGGAATAGCAATGGAAAAGGGTTTTAAAAAAGCAAGCAGTTTAGTTATTGGGGTAGTTTTTTGCATAGTTGTTGCAGTACTAATATTAATCAATGGCGCTGCAATCATTTTACCTCACTTCTTTAACTCTCTGTCACCTTTTATGCAAAAGCATGGATTCCTTATCACATCAATCGCAACTCCCGCAGCATTAATAGCTGAAATCTTCCTGTTTATATACATGATTTTTTTCTATTTTATTCCCGCAAAAAAGCTTGTTTCTGGTTTAGAGAAAATAATACATATGGACGGCGGCAGCTTCACCAATGGAAAAAAAGCTGCAGGAAAAGGTGACATCAGTGAGGCAGCTGCAGAAATCAACCAATATATCGGAAAGATTTACAATATAACAGATCAGCTGGCTGAGATATCACTGCAAATGAATATATCCAGTGAAGAGCTTTCAGTATCCACATCAGAAACCAACAAGTCGCTGGAGCAAATAGCCCAATCCATAAGCAGCATATCCGCAGGAGCCTTTGAGAATACAAAAATAGTGGATGAAACAAAAAAAGGGATAGAAGAAGTGGTACAAATCTCCCAATCAGCTACGGAAGTAAGTAAATCAACCGTGCAGCAAGCACTGGATATGAAGCAGCTTGCTGACAAAGGCGCAACTGACGTGGATAACATAACAATGCGCATGGAGGAAATCAAAAACTTGTCTGAACAGACCACCTACGTAATCAGTGAGCTTGTGGAATCATCTAAAAAGATTGAGGATATAGTTCAGATAATCAGAGGCATTTCCGAGCAAACAAATCTGCTGGCCTTGAATGCTGCAATCGAAGCTGCGAGAGCAGGTGAAAGCGGAAAAGGCTTTACCGTCGTATCGGAGGAAATACGTAAATTGGCTAATCAAAGCGCTTCCGCTGCGAAAAACATTATTGAACTGGTTAAAGAGAACAAGATGAAATCTGAAAAAGCGGTAGAGTTCATCACTGATGCAAGCAGCCGGATTGCAGAGGGATCACAGACTGTCATTGCCGTAAGTGGTCATATGAAGAGCATAATCTCCGGCATTGAGAACATTGTCGATCAAATGCAGAAGATTGATGAAGCTGTTGAACTGCAAATGGCGCTGATAAGCGAAATTCCTTATATGATGGAGACAATTTCCGCAACTTCCAATGAAACTGCTGCCGGGACACAGCAGATCAGCGCAAGTGTTCAGGAGCAGCTTAGCATTATGGAGGAGATAGGAGCAACGTCCTCAAAGCTGGCAGATATGAGTGAAAACCTTAAAAAACTTACGGATGGACTTAAAATTTAAAGATTCTAAGTTTGGTTTCAGAATTAAGATATATTATTTTATATATAATAAGTAAACATAATAAGATATAATAATACATACTAAAAACCTCCATAGATTTCTATGGAGGTTTTATGTACGCTTTGAATTACAGGTTTTTATAAACTTCTTCTACACTGGTTACCATTATGAACTGGTCTACTTCATCTTTTCCGACCCTCTTTACCTGCTGCATAGCAACGGCAGACTCCAATACAACGGAGAATCTTTTTGCAAAAGGAATTTCAGTGTAGAGCTTCAGTGCTTTTTCAAGACAGGGTAAAGCATCGGGAGCAATGGCTTTCTGTTCTCTTGCATCGATGATCAGTGCATACTGGCTGGGATCAATTTTCTTTACGATTTCCTGCAGTTCATTCAAGTAGCTGTTAACCTCATCTGCCTTCAGCATGCCTGATGCTGTTACTTTAACTGCTTTCTTTTTTGAATCCAACTCAACATTGATCATTTGAATGGCACCACCTTTTCATAAATTTTCCCACTCTTTATAGAATGATATTAATAATATATTATTCTTTATTTTATGTCAATTAATGTAACCTCGATTATTGTAATTTATCTACATTTATTGGGTTATTTTGCCGAATTGTGTTGATTTTTCATTATTTCCTGGATTTCTACAAAATATTTAGATTGAATAAGCAAACCTGCCAGTTTTATGTAATATTATACAATCATCGGATATAATAGACTTTTTTACCTATTGCGCCCCGACTAATAATTGAATATTATGTAAAGGTATTATTTGCTTTTTTTGGATTTAATTCGGTCTTGATTGTAGGCAGTGATTCAACATGGCAAGTAATAGATTAAAGCCATATGAAAGGGGTTGGGGTTATGGAAATCGCTTTAACTGCAGAAAGACGTTTGGAAAAAGGACAAGATGTCATATGTCCCGTAATCTTGGATTATGAGTATAAGGTATTGGACCCGGATGACGAGAAAGTCATGATCGACACGGCGGAATGCCTCGCTGAGACTTTTGCAGGGACATATATTGACGGGGTAAGAGTAAGTGAACCTATGGTTAATGCTTGCAATTTATCGAAGGAAGCGATGTTTGAGTTTACAATGGGTTACCTGAAAAATGTCGCTGATCAGGGCTTGTGCTATGTAGCCTTAGACAGGGAGACCGGCAGGGTTGTAGGGGCGCTGGCCTGTGAAGACTTTAATCCGGATGAGGAACCGCCGGTGTTTGAAGGTGACCTTGAACCGATGAATATCATTATCCCCTTCCTTACGGATCTGGATGAGCGTTTGGTCAATACGATCCATGCCAAAACAGGAAAAAGGCCTACGAGAAACGAGTATATTCATACATTTATGGCCGGTGTGAGACTCGGAAAGCTTAAACGGTTTGTAGTCATAAGAATGTTTGATATGCTGATAAAGGAAGGTCGCAAAAGAGGGTATAAGGGTATGTTCGGTGAAGCGACCAACTTTAAATCCATGAAAATGATGACTGAATACAGCGGTTTTCATCCTGTATATGATCTTTCAGGAAAACCGATTCTGTCCCTGTATTCAGAACATGAGGTGTTTAAGTCTATCCCTCCTGAGATATCCACCGATTGCAGGATACTTTACAGACCACTGTTCCCTGAATATGATATATAGTAATTGAGGACTGTAACTCAAGCTAAAGGCAAATCCGTTAAATATTTGGACATGTGCCAGAATCTTTTGACATAATTAAATTTTATATTCGATAATTGATAACAGAGAGCCGGAACTTTACATAAGTACCGGTTCTTCCTTCGTGCAGCAAATCTTTTTTCTATCAATGGATTACATTCAATATGTTTACATCAATATGCTTGCAATAATATGCTTTCAATATTGCGCTTTCAATGAGTAAAGGTCTGTAATTTTTATTCTATTCTATAGAAATATTCCATGATTAAATTTTCAAATTTCCTCGACAAACGCCTGGATTTGCTATTTTCTTCTCCATCGGAACAGCAGATGTTTCAATTTATAAACCATATCTTATCCAAAGTGCTATATAATGGCAATAAATTAAAATAAATAGTGAAATTTTGTATTAACTGATATAAAATATAATAGTCAGAATATATTTCATGTGAGGTTGATTATGAGACTAGAGGTTTGCAATATCAACAAAAGCTTTTCGGGAAGGCACATCCTTCATGATGTTTCATTCCGGGTGGAGAGCGGTAAAGCCATGGGATTCCTTGGCAGGAATGGCGCTGGAAAGACCACAACCATCAGAACTCTGATGAATGTGTTTGAGCCTGACTCCGGTGAATTCCTTCTGGATGGCAAACCCTTTGACCGGCAGAAATATAAAATCGGATACCTGCCGGAGGAAAGAGGTATGTACTCTAAAATATCCATCCTGGACCAGCTGGTTTATTTTGGAGAGTTAAAACACATGTCAAGGTCTGATGCAAAAAAGTCAGCCCGGAAATGGCTGGAGCGGTTTGAGCTTGCTGAGTATGAGAAGAAACCGCTGGATACGCTTTCTAAAGGAAACCAGCAGAAGATTCAGATTTTGCAGGCAGTTATCAATGATCCGGATATACTGATTCTCGATGAACCCTTCAGTGGGTTAGACCCTGTCAATGCCCAGGTTTTAAAGGAACTCATCCGGGAGTATATCGCCAAAGACAGGCTTGTCATCTTTTCAAGCCATCAAATGGGTTATGTGGAGGAATTCTGTGATGATGTAACCTTTATTAAAAGCGGTCGGATTATACTGAGCGCCAACCTAAAAGAAACCAAAAGGGATATGGGAAGAAATAAACTGCGCATCAAAATATCAGGAATGGATATGAATGAGGCGCAAAAGCGAATATCAGCTTTTTCCGACATCCGCGTGGATATGGACAGGCAATCCCTTATTGTGGAATGTCTGAATAACAGAACTCCCAATGAATTTCTGTCGGAAGTCATCAGCAACAATCTTCCTGTGGAGCTGTTCAGCTTTTATGAGCCAAGTCTGGAGGATATCTTCATCCAACTGGAGAGGGATGAAGGATTGGATGGCATCGACAGTAAAACTGAAGGAGGCGGTATAGGATGAGGGATTTGAAAACTGTATTTGGTTTTGAATTAAGTAACAAGCTGAAAGAAAAAACAGTCAGGCTTACAACTATCATCATTTTGGTTATCATACTGATTGCTACATTCATTCCAACGTTGGTTTCCATGCTTAGCGGAGATTCCTCCGGAGATAGCGGTGATATGGGGCAAAATACGGGGGGACATTCTTATGAAGGTGTGGCTCCGCTGAGCGATGAATATGGATATGTTATTGAAAATAATGCTATTAGCGAAGAAGCCTTGAAGACCCTTTATCCTTTCTTCTTGTCAAAATCCTATCCCGATGAAAAAGCGCTGCGGGACGCGATAGAGAAGGAGGAGATAAAGAAAGGGATTCTGGTCACATCAGCCACAAGCTTTAAGCTGATTGCCAATGACTTGTCCATGTATGACACCAGTGTTCAAAGCATATCCGCTTCACTGTCCAGGTTCAACAGAGATTTATTTTTGAGCAAGGAAGGGATTGACCCGGCTAAGGTTGATCAGGCGGAGAACGTTCAAATACAGGCAGATACGGAGATATTAGGCAAGAATGCATTGACGGGATATGCTTTTGCCTATGTCGGCATGTTCATGATTTACATGCTGGTAATTCTATATGGAAACTCCGTTGCTACCTCTGTTGCGCGGGAGAAAAATGACCGTACCATGGAGCTGCTTATTACAAATACCTCCTCCAACAACCTGATCTGGGGGAAGGTGCTGGCATCGATGGTTGTGAGCATAGGACAGCTAATCCTGATGATTCTGGTAGCCGGTGCGGGTATAGTATTAAACAGGGACAACTATCCTGAGTTTATGATCAGAATGATCAAGGAAGGTATCACTATTGATGCCTTGGTTTTATTCATCGTCTTTTCCCTGTTCGGAAGCCTTATGTATTATTTCCTGTATGCTTCCGTAGGTGCATTGGTAAGCAAGGTGGAAGAGGTTAACAGCGCCATGACTCCCATTCAGTTTGTATTCATAGCTGCCTTTTTGCTGTGCAGCATGGGCCTTAATATGCCCGATGGAACTTTGATGAGGGTCATATCCATCGTTCCTTTTACATCGCCGATGGCTATGTTTATCCGTTACTCCATGACAACGGTGCCGATAGTAGACCTGATAGGCGCCCTGGTTCTTTTGCTGGTTACCTTGTATATCATGGCATATCTTGCCACAAGGATTTACCGTATGGGTACATTGAATTACGGCAATAGAATCGGCTTTTTCAAGGCTGTGGGAATGGTGTTTAAGAATGTCCGCTAATTAAAAGCTGTAGATTAACTGGTATACATAATATCATCAGTATGGAAGGGACCTATTAAATAGGCGTATTAACTGATAAAGAAAGCCCTGAGGTTTCTTTCGATATGCTCCCCGTTAAGTAGACGGTTAAAATGATAAACCGTTTACCGTAAGGAGGAGCATATCTTTTGGAGCCCAGGGCTTTTTATGTGTACCGCAAAAGCGAGTCCAACTGCTTATAGGGCTACTTGAAGATAGCTTTACTACACAAATGATGTTGGAAGGTCCACTGAAATCACTATACAATAGGAAGGTCCTGCTTCTTAGCCATAAAAAGTTTTTGGAAATCCTGATAAGTGCGGCTCATTCGATGTTTCTTGTCTAGTTTAAATTGATCCTTCTTTTTTTGCATTTTCTAATTCGCGTAATACGTATCATATCAATATTTTAAACAAACCATTGTTCATATAATTATATAAAGAGAGTGTTCGTTTAGCATAATTTTATTCGTATGGGTAACGTATATGAGGTAGAGTGACTGGCTTCTCATAATGAGGTAGTTGATAAGAGAATCCAGTCTTAAGCTTTCTCTTCGGTGAATTGTATGCCTTGACATGACTCATAATGTACTGTCTCATATTCTTTTAAGTGTTCGCTGCAGAATAAATCCTCTTTCCAACATACAAGAATTTATGAATACATATTCGTTGCAGACAAAGGAAGCTTTGGAGTTCATTGCATATTTCTTAATGGAAATCAGGGCATAAGGTTGAGCAAGAATAAAGAATTACAGAAGCTATAGTTACGCTTGCACTTTCATCTGCTGCAAAGATGTCGAGAGGCTGCAGCATCAACTCGAGAAATCAGCGGCTTGCTGCATTAAAAGCTTTTTGTGGTTATGTGGCACGTAAAAGTCCGGAAAAAAGTGCCCTGTGTCAGGGTGTCTTAAAAATTCGTGTTAAGAAGGCTCCCCAGAAACCGGTTGAATACCTAAGCGTAGACGCTGTTGAATATCTCCTCAAAATTCCCGACAGGCATTCTACGCAAGGTATTCGTGATCTTGCAATGATTGCATTAATGTATGAATCCGGCTGCAGGGTTCAGGAACTCATTGATTTGAGGGTAGGTGACATTGTATTCCGGAGCCCAAACACGGTTACCCTTACCGGAAAAGGAAACAAGGCAAGAGTAATACCTATAAGTACCAATGCTGCAGATATCATAAAAGCTTATCTGAATTCTACTAGCATCTGCGACATGGCGCATCCAGTGTTTGTCAATATATACGATAAACCCTTGTCAAGATCGGGAGTTTCCTATGTCCTTGATAAATATGGACAAATGGCTCGTAATGCAAGGCCAGAATTATACCCATGTAAACTGCATCCTCATATATTGAGGCATTCCAAAGCTATGCATCTGCTTGAAAATGGAGTAAATTTAATATATATCAGGGATTTTCTTGGACATTCATCTGTTACCACAACAGAGATCTATGCAAGATGCAACCCTGAACTTAAAAGAAAATACATTGAACAGGCAGGCAGCCTGATTACGGAGTCCATTGAAGAATATAGTGAAAGTGAAAAAGAAGCTTTAATTGCCTGGCTTCGCGAAAACATCTAATGTTATAAATAATTATGTTGAGTGGTTATGCCGCAAATCCCATGTCTAAGCGGCATAACTGCCCACGACTCCACATAATATACGGCTCTACATAAGATGAAACCACGGTCCAGGTAATAAAAGAACCGGGAAAGGCAGCACAGTCAAAAAGTTACATGTGGCTATACAGGACCAGTGGCGAAGCCAAAAAACAGATAGTGCTTTATGACTACCAGCCCGATAGAAGGCACACACGGCCGAAAGAGTTTCTTGAAGGATTCAGCGGGTATTTACACGCGGATGGGTATGAGGGGTATCATAAACTACCTGAAAACATAATGATTGTAGGCTGTCTGGCACATCTTCGCCGAAAGTTCTTTGATGGGCTGAAGATCTTACCGGAAGAAAAGAAGAAAGATTCACTTTTATTAAAAGGCGTGGAATATTGTGACAGGCTGTTCCGATATGAAAGGGAGTTTGCTTTGCTTGAGACTGATGAACGCCTGGAAAGAAGACAACGGATATCGAAGCCTCTATTCGAAGAATTCTACTCTTGGATAGAAGGCTTAAATGTGCTGCCCGGAAGTACTTTGGGCAAGGCAGTGCACTATGCTCGCGTACAAAGGAAATACATAGAAAGATACCTGACCGACGGACGGCTTGAAATCAGTAACAACCGTGCGGAACGGAGCATAAAGCCATTTGTGATTGGCAGAAAAAATTGGTTATTCTCGTACACACCTGCCGGAGCAAGAGCCAGTGCGGTTTATTACAGCATAGTAATAACCGCAATAGAAAATGGGTTAAATCCTTATGAATACCTGAAATGGGTACTGACTCAAATGCCGAATCTCGGGAAGCCCGGGTATGCATCGTCAGTTGAAGAGTTATTACCGTGCAGTGAAGTTTTGCCAAAAGAAGTTTATGCACCGTTTTCAAAGAAAGAACCGGAACAATATGCGGTAGTGTCAAAAGTTCTATGAAAGAATAAAATTTTGACGCCAGAAATGAGAGTATTTACCAAATATGCACATTGGAAACCAAATAAGCAACAAGAAAAACCATGGGAATATAATACCTGTGGATTTGATGGATAACCCGCCCGAGGCATGGATAACAAGTGGATAAAGCATTGGCAACGAAAAGCGTGTTGCCAACACTTTATCACACAAGTTACCCACACCCCTCAAATCAGCGGGTTACCCACAAACTCCACAGGTTCGGCGGCGACTGTTTTGCTATGCTATGCTACAAAAATAAGAGGATGAATTTCGTTCCTTAAGCAGATTGTTGGGCTTTGATGTATTCTTGGGACATTTTAATGAGTGTAACCCACCTGGCAGGCATATTAGGCCGGTCTTTGAGCTCTTCTAAGACCACCGGCACCCTGCCTTCCAGAGAGGAATGAGGCCTTAGGAAGTTGAAGTAGGCTACAAACAGTGTAAGGAAGGATACTGAACCTGCATAGTTGTTAAAACCGTTGGTGGGTCTGTAGTTTCCCTTGAAGGTGCGGTTTAACCTTTCGATGATCTGCTTTAAAGGCCTGTATTCTTCGGAGATAGGGTCGTCGTTGGTAAGACCGATTACCTGCTTTATGTCAAAGTGGATGCCGTACTGGGCGAAATAGTGTTGAGCAAGCATGTAAATAGGGTTCCCGTCAAAGATCAGGGTAAGATCCTCAGGAAGCTTATCGAACTTGGACAATGCTTCGTCAAGAGCATAAATTGCAGCTTTAACATCACGGTTGGCAGAGACGGGGTATGAGAGGATAATCTTCTTTACTGCGTCGAATATAAAGAATACGTAATGCCATTTGCCCAGAACCTTTATGTACGTCTCATCCCCGCAGATGGAATCTGAGAGATCATACTTGTAGTTGTCAATGAAGGGTTTAATGTTTGTGGCAACAGCATCGGCATAATTTGATACCGACTGATGAGAAACACTTACACCATGTACTTCACGCATAAGGGCAGCTGTCATCCGGGTAGAAAGGCCAAAATTGACATGGTATGTAAGTATCAGCCCCAGGACGTGAGGAGAGACATAAAGCCTTGATATATCTACACTCGGAGGCTGGGAAGGCTTTCTTACCAAAGGCTCAAAGTCAATATCAAACTCCCTGTAGATGTAATGGAGCTTGAAATCATGTGGAGAAGACTTGTAGCGCTGCTTGTCTTCCTCGGACATGGAATTGAGCCTGTCAAGGTAATAGGGGCACTTGGAGTTGGTGCACTTATGTACGTTGAAGTCCTTACGCTCTTTCTTAAGTTCCAGTGTCCTTCCACAGTGGGGGCAGAGGAAGATGAGATTTTTTAGGTAACGGTTTTTCTTGTTGAAAGTGCACTTGCAGACTTTGCATAAGTACTGGCCTTTACCACCGGTATTGTCGTAAAGGTATTCATGAGGAGCTCCACATCTTGGGCAGGCCATAGTATCAGGGACTGTAGAAGCTTTTCTCCTTGTAATAGGGGTTATAAGCTTACCGGTTTCCTTGAGATGATTTGAAATAAGCTGCTTATAATCAAGCTTCTCAAGTGTCTCAATAATCGGCATGGTATCCACCACAAGCTTGCGGTAAGGCTTCCTAACAGGCTCATCGTAGTACTTGCGGACGGATCCTTTACTAAAGAGTGCACACATGAGGTAAATGATAATTTTAGCTTGTATTTGAATGTATAGTAGTAAAACTGTTATAATGTTGTTCAAAGGTACTTAACTCCTTTCTTTGGGGGTTGTCCAGCAACAACATTATACCAAAAAAAGGGCAAGTACCTTTGCCTTTCTATACATTCTTAATTTCCAGTTAAATGAGGGTAAAACCCTTAATAATATAAAAGCAAGTAAAACCAAGGGTTAGAGGTCAAAAGCATATCAAAACTTTTGACACTACCCAATATGCCTGGGAGGAAGAAGAATGAAATTGGGGAAACACACAAAGTTTATGATAGAGTTTATTAAAGATTTTATAGACGGAGAGATAGACAGCTATTTTTTTGAGCTGGATTATAGCGCATATGTAATAGAGCATTTTCCGTATATGGAAGAAGAAAATCCCGAACTTGCGGAACGTTTTGCTGATACCGTAGATTATGTATATGAGTATTACATAGACCGGGGGTTACCGGAAGAAGAATTCAGGGCTAAAATATCTAAGGCATTTGATCAATGGCTGGGTAAAGGTTTTAGTTTTTCGTCCTAATCTATTTGACGCTTACGCTATTTCGCAGGGTCTTGGTGATTCATTAGGGGATTAAGGATAACTATAGGCTACAGGGGTCTCCTATATATGTGCGAAAAATTCTTAACCACCTTTGAGGTTGTAAGGATAACATCCATACTTAGCATAAATGCTAGTTTTCGGATAAATCGCATTTGCTCCAGTGGTGCTTTAAGTTTTGTGTAAATTCAAGGATAATATATTTTGTGTGCCGGAATACCTGATTTTTTGGGATCTCAGTTGTTTAACTCTATCATTCGATTACATCTTAGTCAATACATATTAGTGAATTCTTATTAAATTCTGGAATTCTGAAAAAGTTTTATGCCGTGAAAGTCTCTTGATAATGAGTAAAGCAGCATGTTAGGCTATCAGCGAGGCATCCTCCATGCTGCACTC
Organism: Clostridium thermosuccinogenes; assembly: GCF_002896855.1. Classification (NCBI taxonomy): domain Bacteria; kingdom Bacillati; phylum Bacillota; class Clostridia; order Eubacteriales; family Clostridiaceae; genus Clostridium; species Clostridium thermosuccinogenes. The sequence goes on from NZ_CP021850.1 coordinate 4,646,033, forward strand.
CTTTGGTCAAAATGGGTGGTGCCGGCAGATGCCTTGTAACATGCCAGCAGAGGCTCATTGCTAAGAGGATCGTGGAATAAATGCTCGCAGCTTTACTATATCGTCCGCACCCCCGTCTCTATATATCTTTTTCTGTTATCCGCCTGTTAAAATTGACCATAAGCTGATCAAGAATAGTGCTCCGATCTTATTCATCAAATGGAAGTAACTTCATAATTGCCAAAACTCTTATCAAATTCGTCAAGCATCCACCCCTTATCTATGGAGTATGTTATCTCACTTTTTATTTCTTCTGTTGTCTTGCGTGGTCTGCTATCATCTAACGATACTCCTATGAAAAATTCGATAGTACCTTTATTTCCCCTCACAGGACTATATGTAATGCCAAAAACATTATAACCTAATGTTAAATTTATGTAGTCGACTAATTTTGTTAAAATATCATAAAAAACTTGCTTATCATTTATTTCTCCATTCCTTCTAATTTCTGAGGACTCAACCTCGTAAATAGGTTTTACAAGGCCAATTATTATACCTTTTTTATTCATTATATCTGCACATATTGGTATTGCCTTCCTTAGTGAAAGATAAGAAAGGTCCAACGTGGCTATTTCCGGTTTTTCGCTTAATTCTAGCAATCTAGCATCACTAATATTAGTCTTTTCCATATTTACTACATTTGGATTTTGGAGAAGTTTCCCACTAAGTTGTCCAAATCCAACATCAATAGCATATACTTTCCTAGCCCCAAATTGTATAAGGCAATCAGTAAACCCTCCTGTTGATGCTCCTATATCTATTGCAACTTTATTAGATACATCAATAGAAAAATCCTTTAATGCACCCTCGAGCTTTAACCGTAAGCGCTTAATATAAGTGCGCATAGAAGTTTATCCGTCCATATGAGATAATCCATCCAAAAGTCTTTAGACTTTTTCGAGTTTTTCGACTCTGACTAAAAAGTCTAGAATCTCTAAGGAGGCTATCTCAATATGGATAATTAGACCTGTGCAGTAAAAAGGGAAATTTTAAGCAGCAATCCCTAATTTGGAAATCATAGATTCAAGACTTACCCCTTCAGCTGCACAATAGTATGCAAACTTAGCAATTTCAACCATATACTGTTGGCGAAAATACCCTACGGTGTCTCCAATGGTCTTTAGTTTCAAGGTTTTACCATTAGATGTCCTGAATAGTTCCAAAAACGTGTAAGCCATGAATATCATGCTCCAGAAACGCTTTATTGAAGTCAATGATTCAACCTGGTACTCATCAAAACCAAGAGAATTCTTATGATATCTGTAGCTAACCTCTATGTCCCAGCGGTTTTGGTAGTATTCCAGAATAATAGCAGTATTAAGACTTACATCCGTGCTTACAATGAAAGCTGGTTTATCTGACAGGTCAGCTTTGCTCCAACACATTAGAATAACGGCGTTTTCAAGGTCATTGATTTTTCCTTCATACCTGTATACGTAATACTTATTGTCCCCTGCTGTAACCGGGCAGGTTTCATTCTTACGTATATGGGTGGAGAATCCTTTTACACTTGTTTTAATGCCAAAAGGATAAATCACTCGGTTGGATTTTACTCTTCCTATAGTGTGATATCCTCTTTTAAGTCCATGGAGCATTAACTTTCCTGATGTGTACCAAGCATCTACAAGTAAGTACGTTGTCTCTGTAGCTGGTGTAAATTCATCAACCAATTGCATAGCAAGTTCATGTTTATTTTTAAAATGCCTTTTAGCTTTTTTGCCGAAGAACTGCTTTCTAAGATAGAGCTTGAAGTTAAGCGGTAGCGAGTACTCAGATACTTTGTAATGGGAACTGACAATACAATGAGACCACATGGTTTTTCCATCACTGTGGGAATGATGATAATCAAGGCCTTCAATCTTTTTTGTAGAATTGTCTTTTTTACTCAAAGAGTCATCTACAATGAGGAAGCCTACAGCATCTTGATTAACATTTTTCTTAACAGCATGCAGAGAATGTGAAATTCTTTTGTGATCCACATATTCATGGTTCCACTTGTATTCTCCTAGGAATCTGGAACCGCAGCTCCTGTCACGATTGCAGGTAAGCTTTCTATAGATAGCAGAAACGTTTTTATTACCTTCGGCAGTGATTATGCCTGAGACCATATTGAGCATGTGGTTTTGTATTGAAGAAGAATATGGCAATTGTAGCATATTTATATAATTGCTGATGTTCTGATTTTGTTCTATTATTATCTCAGGCATAAGTTTTGACCCCCCGTGGAATTGTTTTGTTTTTTAGCAATTCAAAACTACCACATTCGGTCAGCTTATGCTTTAATTTTACCAGTCTACTGGTAATACAATTTTTTACTTTTCACTGCACAACACTAAATGGATAAAATCACAAATGCCAAAACTGAATTCCGACTCAAGCAGTGGAGCAAGATTATCCAAGCCTGCCAAACCAGTGGAATGACAGTTGTCAGTTGGTGCAGCCAGAACAATGTAAAAATTAAATCGTACTACTACTGGCTGCGAAGAATCCGCACCTTGGCGTGTGAGACCGGATCACTTGTACCTCAGAAACCGGAACAAGAAATTGTCCCAGTACCATTTCACCAGACAAAGGTATCTGCAGCAGTCACAATCCACTTGCCTTCTTTTTGTGTTGATATACATGACGGAACTTCCAGAGAAACCATCGAGGCAGTTCTGTCGGCATTGAAAAGCATATGTTAGGCGATATTACAAGGGCAGAAGATATCTACATTGTCTGCGGGTACTCAGACATGAGAAAGTCAATTGATGGATTAGCGGCTATTATCAAAGAGACATTTGGCATGGATCCCTTTTCTCCGAGCCTGTTCCTCTTCTGTGGGAGACGTCGTGATCGTCTCAAAGCTCTCTTCTGGGAAGGAGACGGTTTTGTACTGCTATATAAGCGTCTTGAGAATGGGAACTTTAAATGGCCCCGTACACCGGAGCAAGCAAGACGGCTTACCCAGCAGGAATTCCGGTGGCTGATGGAGGGTCTGACGATAGATCAACCCAAAGCAATACGAAAAGCAAGAACAGGCGAAATCTACTGATAAAAAAGTGCGTAAAAGTATTGATTTTACAGCATTTAAGCTGGATTTTTCAGGTGAAATATGGTACAATTATCTTATGCAAAAGATAAATTTTACAGGGCTTACGCCAGAACAAATTGAATATGTTTCCACTCTGGAAAAAATAGTGGAAAACCAGCAAATCCGTATCAACCAGCTTACAGAGCTTCTTATCAAATCCCAAAAAGCTCTATACGGCCAATCCAGCGAAAAGCGTCGTTATGTTTTAGGAGAAGACAACGATCAAATCTCACTTTTCAACGAAGCAGAGGTCGAAGCGAACAACAAAGCAGAAGAACCTACCGTACAGACAATTGTGGCTGCCCATACCAGAAAACCTAAAAGAACAAAGGAAGAACTGGCACAGACAGTTCCTGTAGTGGAGGTTGTTTGTGACCTTGACGAGGACAAGCGCTCTTGCGGTATTTGCCAGGCTGACCTTAGATATCTGGGCAAGGAGCATGTCAGGGATGAACTTGAGATTATCCCTGCCCAAGTAAGAGTATTGAGATACATTCGTTTTAATTATGTGTGTACCGTCTGCGAGAAGGAAACCGGAGATGCCAACATTGTCAAAGCGCCGGTTCCAGCCCCGGTCATGAAACGCAGCCTTGCTTCTGCCTCAACAGTTGCTTATGTTATGTATCAGAAATATGCCAACGGAATGCCTTTATACCGGCAGGAGAAAGACTGGGCAAATCAGGGGGTGACACTTTCCAGAGCCACCCTGGCAAACTGGATCATACGTCCAAGCCATGAATGGCTTGAACCAATGTACAATGCCATTCATAAGCACTTGATTTCCGAACCCCTGATTCATGCAGACGAAACTGTACTGCAGGTATTAAAAGAACCGGGACGGAAAGCAACGACAGAATCGCGGATGTGGGTCTACACTTCCGGGCGAAGTCCAACCCCGGCTGTTTTATTTGAATACCAACCGACACGATCCGGCCAGCATGCCCGAAGATTTCTTGAGGGTTTTTCGGGTTACCTTCAGACAGATGGCTATAGTGGCTACAATGCAGTGCCTGATGTTATACATTGTGGATGTTGGGCTCATTTACAACGCAAATTCGAAGAAGCAATTCCCCAGGGGGCTGACACTAAGACTTCCAAGGCGGCTATCGGATATGATTATTGTAACCGTCTGTTTGCCATGGACAAGAAATGGGAGGAACTATCCGCTGAAAGGCGGTATGAAGAACGACTTAAAAATATGAAACCCCTTCTTGATGAGTTCTGGGAATGGGTGCAACAACTAAATCCGCTGCCAAACTCCAATCTGGGGAAAGCGATCACATATGCATTGAATCAAAAGGAATCATTGAATCGTTTCCTGTTGGATGGACGAATCGAGCTTTCCAACAATCGAGCCGAAAATGCCATTCGTCCGTATGTCACAGGCAGGAAGAACTGGCTGTTTGCCGACACAACTCGCGGAGCCAAGGCCAGTGCTATTGTCTACAGCATGATAGAAACTGCCAAAGCAAATCAACTTAATCCATATATGTATTTGGTGCATCTACTGACAAATTTACCAAGCTTAAAGGAATTGACGCATGAATCTCTGACACCTTATCTACCGTGGTCACCTGAACTACCCTCCTGGTGCCGTAATGATTCATACAAGGCACCCTAAAATTAAGCGCTTACCTTTAACCCACCTTTATTAACATATTTCTGATTATAACCTTTTATCTTTATAGAATCGTTGCGATAGACTTTTTGTCCACCTGTAAGAACCAACTCACCGTTGACATAAACTTTCCTCATCATAATCCAGCTTAAAGCTTCTTTCTTATCTTTAAATATACATTCACTCAGCAATCTATCTAAAATTGTAACCTTCTTTTCTTCTTTCATTTTATATCCTTCCTTCCGCTTCACTCAAGCCACAAAACGTAATAAACAAGTTTCCTAAGATTTTCTAGATGCTTTGTTTGATATTGCACCTTTAATGTATAGCTCTATAAAAATAAAATTCCTAAATTAGAGCTTGCCATTGGCGGTTATATCATATCAGAACAGGCTGACAAACCAAAGGTTATTAAAAGCATTTTGAAGATTTATAATCTCGGAAAACAGGGCTAGAAAAACTGGTTTATGCGCTCGCTGGTTCCTATCAGCAAGAACTTGACCTAATTCTAATTACTCCAGCATTTAAGAACATCTTCTCTACAATCATAGCTATTTCATGGATTGGTGTTAACACCGAGGCTTTTCCTCCGACGAAGCACTTGCGTTCTTGGGCAGATTTTATACCTGCTAACAATAAAATGTAGGAAAAAATCCTATCGGGTTTTCAAAGCTGGATGCTATATCAAACCATTCTAGGTGCAATGCGCCAACTTTATGGTTAAAAGTGAAAAGCATCCCGAAATCCGTAACTGCTTACCTTCGTTTTAGAAAGCAGCATGGTCACAAAAAAGCAATCATTACAATTGCAAGAACACTCCTAGCATTATACAATATGCTACAGAAAAGAGTCATACAACTCTGAACTCTATAGGAAATTTAACTTTTTTCCTACCGACCTTAGGGTTACTGTGTAGCGGGCAGTATTAATAGTGAAATACCAGAGTTGTAGAATTAAGTCAGCCACCGGGTAGCCCGATTTTATACATTTATTCAATTTTTCAACCATCATAAGATGGCTTGTATGTCATACTTCTAAGGAAAGTGCCAATTTCTGGTTTTCTTTTCCAATTTTACTCCTATCAAGCCAAAGATTCTGTTATTACCGCTTGTATAATATTTTTAACTTCATCATCATTATATTTTTTATCACGTTTTAAATATAATAAGTATTCTATAGCACCATTATTACCTCTTATAGGAGAATAAGTTAATCCATTTATATTAAGTTGATTATATTCTGCATGAGTTATGAGGTCATGAATTATTTTAAGAAGCACTGTGGTATTAGTAATTACTCCATTTTTGCCAACCTCATTAGCAGGTGCTTCAAATTGTGGCTTAATTAGACATATGCATTCTCCATTTGCATGTAAAATATCATTAATGACAGGAAAAATTAATTTCAATGAAATAAAAGATACATCAACTGTAATAATGTCTGCATATTCACCGATGTTTTTAAATGACAATAGCCTCGCATTCGTTCTTTCTAAAGGTATAACCCTACTGTCCTGCCTGATTTTCCATGCTAAAATGCCATAGGCAACATCTACTGAATAAACTTTTCCAATACCGTGTTGCAGTAAGCAGTCAGTAAAACCTCCTTCTGATGCACCAATATCAACAGCAATTTTATTTTTCACGTCAATATTAAAATAGGATATGGCTTTTTCAAGTTTATATCCTGATCTTGTAACATATTTCTTTTTATTATCTTTAATGGTAATAACGCTGTTGTCATAAACACATTCACCAGGTTTATCAATTAATTTATTGTCAACAAAAACTTTTCCTGCCATTATCAATGATTTTGCTTCTTTATCTTCATACGCAAAATTTTTACATAATAATTCATATAGCTTAATTTTCTTCAAAACAATATCCCTTTATCAAATTATTTGTTACTTATGTTATTTTATTAAAAATTGGCAAAATATTCAAGAGGTTTTGTCATTTCCATATGTTTGTTGATGCATGAACTCATTTTTTGCCAACATTATCTTTCGAAAATTATTAAAAATGTTACTATTCCAGTGCTAGTTATAGGATAGGACTATTATTGTAAGGAAGTGGACCATGTATTATGGTGCTAAAAACGCCCGGAATGTAACCTCCAAACTCAAATGCATACTCTCTATACTCCTATGCTTCTGCATCCCGATTGCATATACTTCTAATGTCGTGGCACTACCCCAAGATATTTCTGCTATTTCCTCACATTGCCTTTTTACATTTGCAAATGACCATTCCTATTTTGGTAAGCTTTATCCGACCTTTAAGTGTATCCATCCATTTATTCTTCATAGAATAATAGTACTAGTGGTTGGCTTATCGGTGATTATAGCCTCATCCTAATAGAGGATTACCCTAGTACTATCATCCGCATTCTTAACGAGTTCTTTAAGCCTATTTTAAAAGCTTCCTGCTTTTCAGAACCTGCATTCATGTACTGTTTTTTAGGCCTTTATAATGTCTAACTTGATCCAAACTATACATATGCCATCCTTTTTTAGTTTGCTGCCACCTTATACTCTGGATTTTCACCGTGACGATCTCCTTCGTCTATCATCCTCTTGTAGTGTCCGCCCAGGCGCATCAACTCTTCATGTTTGCCCATCTCCACAATTTTGCCCTTGCTTATTACTATTATCTTATCCGCGTTTCTGATGGTGGAGAGCCTGTGAGCTATAATCAGAGTGGTTCTGTCCCGGGTGATATTTTCTATGGCTTTTTGTATGAGCTTTTCCGTATGGGTATCAATATTGGCCGTGGCCTCATCCAGCACAAAAATCGAAGGATTGTGGGCAATGGCTCTGGCGAAGGACAGGAGCTGCCTTTGCCCGGCGGAGAAGGTGCTGCCTCTTTCCATTACAGGCTCATAAATGCCTCCCGGAAGGCTGTAGACAAAATCGTAAGCACAGGCGGCCTTCAGAGCATCATTAACGTGCTCATCGCTCATTTCATTGTTCAGAGTGATATTTTTCTTAATATCCCCGGAGAATAAAAACACATCCTGAAGGACTACGGCAATGTTTCTTCTGAGATCCCTCTTTTTTATCCTGTTGATGTCTATGCCGTCAATCAGAATCTGCCCTTTCTGGATTTTGTAAAATCCGTTTATAAGGCTTATTATTGTGGTTTTACCTGCTCCGGTTTCGCCGACAAATGCCGCTGTTTGACCTTTTTCCAGCTTAAAGCTTACATCCTTTAAAACCCAGTCCTCTCCATTGTAAGCAAACCAAACGTTCTTGAATTCGATATTTCCTTCGATGCGGTCCATGCTTATGCCTTCGTCCAGGTCTTCCAGAGTGCTTTCCTGATCCAGCAGTTCAAAAATCCTGTCGGCGGATACCAGCGCCGACTGTATTGTAGTATAGCTCTCAGCAAGCTCGGATATGGGGCCAAAAAACTGCTTTATGTATGTGGTAAAGGCGTATAAAACACCGATATCAAGAGTATGGTCGGCAATTTTGCCCATTCCATACCATATCAGAATGGCAATAGCCAAGCTCTGAAAAATGTCTGCCGCAGGCCTTAAAATACTGTTCAAACGAACCTGGAACAGGGTTGTTTTATAATAATCTCCGTTTAGCTTTAAAAACTCATTCTTCTTCTCTTTTTCTCCTCGGAATATCTGAATGATCTTCATGCCTGAAATGTTTTCCGCCATAAAGCCGTTTATCCGGCCGATCAGGCTCTTCATGTTCTTGAAGTTTTCCCTTATTTTCTTTTTCATCAGGAAAACCAGCAAAAACATCAGAGGCACTATTGAAAAGGATATGAGAGCCAGCCTGACATTGAGGGCCAGCATCGTATACACTATTCCCACCAGCAGGAAAATATCCTTGAAAAAATTCAATATCACGTCCGTGTACATTTCACTGATGGCTTCCACATCGTTGGTGGCCCTGGTTATGAGCCTGCCGGAGGATGTTTTGTCCAGGTAAGGGAGGGGAAGGAGCTGGATGGTTTTAAATACCCTGTACCTTAAATTTTTCATGATGTCCTGGCTGGCTCTGTTTATTATGTTGGCTTGGGCAAAGGAGAAAAATCCGCCCAAGGCGACTATGGCAAAATACAATATGCCCATTGCAGCAATGGAATAAAAACCGCTCTGGACCGAATGGTTTACCAGAAAATCATCGATGACTATTTTTAGGATATATGGCTTAATCAGCTGGGCACCGTTTACCAGCAGCACACATAGGAAAGCCAGTATGATTTTGCCCAGGTGAGGGCGCATCAGCATCAAAAGCCTTATGATGCTGTGGATTTTCTTTGTGCTTTTATTGGAGCCTGTCATTTCTGCTTTCGGTTTGCTCTGCATAGATTCCATAGTAAACACCCCCTTTTTTCAATAGTTCCTCATGCGTTCCCCTCTCACATATCCGGCCGTTGTCCATGACGATTATCTCATCTGCTGACTCCACGGCGGAAAGCCGGTGGGCGATGATGATGGTGGTTTTGTTTTTTCTTATCCTCTTAAAATTGTCCAATATTTTCGCTTCTGTTATCGTGTCCACGGCTGAAAGGGAATCGTCCAGGATAAGTATGGCCGGATCCCTTGCGATGGCGCGGGCAATGGAGACACGCTGTTTTTGTCCACCGGAGAGGTTTACTCCACGTTCTCCCAGAATGGTGTCAAAACCATCGGGGAACTCCTTTATGCTGTCATAGATGCAACTGTTCTTAGCTGCTTTTTCAACTTTTTCATCGGGAAAATCCGGCTTGAAAAAGGTTATGTTATCCTTTATGGACGCCGAGAACAGGAAATTATCCTGAGGTACATACCCGAAACCATCTCTCAACGTTGCCAGAGAGTAATCATTTATATCCACGCCGTCAATGAATATTTTGCCGTTTTCTACGTTATACAGCTTTAGCAAAAGATTAGCAATAGTGCTCTTACCTGAACCGGTTCTGCCTACTATGCCAAGGGTGTGGCCTTTGGGAATTTTTATGCTGATGTCCGAAAGAGCTTTGCTTTCGGTTCCTGGATAACTGAAGTCAAGGTTCCTGATTTCTATATCCCCTTGGATTGGACGGGATATCATCTTTTCACCGTCTTTTATCTGGGGTTCGGTATCGAATACCTCATTCAGCCTTTTAAGGGATGCCATACCCCTTTCCATGATGGTGATCACACGGCCTATGGAGACTACCGGCCTGAGTATCATGGTCAAATATCCGTTGAAAGCGATAAAATCACCCAAAGATATGCTTCCTGCCAGAACCATGTTGCCTCCGATAATAAGATTCAGCACAAAGCTTATGCTAAAGGCAATTTCTATGGCTGGGGAAAGAAGGGAGGATATTCTTACCATGCTTACATTGGCTTCAACCATCTGGTTATTCAGGGTCTGGAAATTTTCCATCTCCGAATCTTCCTGCGTATATGCCTTGATTACTCTGATTCCATTGATGTTTTCATTAACTCTGCCGGATACCGCAGCAAAACATTCCTGCACTCTTCTGAAGCGGCTTTGGATGAGCTTTCCGATTTTCAGCATGAAAACTACAATGAAAGGTATGGGCAGCAGTGCTGCCAGGGTGAGCTGCCAGCTTCCGGACTGAGTCATGGAATAGATGACAATGGCGCATGTTACGATACCATTGATGGTCAGGGATGTGGCAGGGCCAAGGGTCATTCGTATGGCAGAAATATCGTTTATGGCATATGCTATTAGATCTCCTGTTGCATGCTTATTGTAAAATTCGGGAGAAAGCTTCTGAAAATGGTTATACAGCATTTCCCGAAGGTGGCACTCGAGCTTTCTGGCATTTACTATAACCATGTTTCGCCATAAATAAGTGGTAATGAAAGTACCCACGGCTATGAGAAGTATTAATGCAATATACTTCATTACAACCCCGGTTTCAAAACCGTCCATGCTCAACACATCGATGGTTTTTCCCAGCACATTGGGGAACAATGACTGGATATAGGACGTCAGCAGCATAAAGACAATGCCGATTATGTATGAGATCTTGTGTTTCTTCAGAAATGTGAGGATTATCTGTTTTCCCATTTCCTACCCCCATAATATGATTTGTAAATTAATCAAAGCTCTCTGACGGAATCCCTTTCTATCAATATACTATTTATAAGTATACTTTCATTGGGTTTGTCAGGGCTGTTGATCCTTCTTATAAGCAGATTGACGGCTGCTTCGCACGAATATTCTATGTTCAGGTCAAGAGTCGTCAAAGATGGTATGCACAGAGAGGACATCTCCGTGTTGCCGCTACCTATCACCGAAATATCATCCGGAACACGGATTCCCCGGTCATATAGCAGCTTGATCAGCCTTACTGCCGTATAATCCCACTGGCATATCAATGCGGTGGGCTTTTCCTTTCCCTTTAACATCTCCATGACATTATCTTCAAAGCTGTCGTCCACATACATAAAAAACTCATCTCTGACAGGAAGATTGTAATTTTCCAGTGCGGACTTAATGCCCAACTCTTTCTCCCGGTTTTTATATGCGTTTCTTCCACCTATGAACCCTATATTTTTATGGCCTTTTTTAATAAGGTACTCGCACTGCTTATAGCCTCCGTTGTTGAAGTTGAACCAGACGCTGTCATAATCATAGGAAGGAGAATAACCGGTGTAAAGGACCTGGTTCTTAATCCTTTCCTTAAGGAAATCCACATATTCCTGCTTGAATCCGCCAATGAAGATGATGCCGTCGAAGCTGTTCCCCTTGGATAGTTTTGTGGGAAGGAGCATTTCATCCTGGTTTTTCTTTTCGATAAATTCAATCTGGTATTCCGCACCGACTTTCTGGATAGCCTGTTCCATACCCTGGATCATCAGGCTGTAGTTGCTGGTGTCCTGCAGATAGGGCTTTTGATGTAGAACAAGAATATTTAGATCGCTGCTGCTTTTAGGCTTGATATATCCCATTTCCTTAGCCTTTTCAATTATCCGGGCTCTTAATTCCTGACTTACTCCATATTGGCCGGAAAGGGCTCTGCTGACTGTTATAACTGAAACATTAAGGGCTTCTGCAATATCGGCAATTTTGGTTTTATCATTCTTCATCGTTATCACCCCTAGTTTATTATACGTTAATTATTATAAAAATACAACGATAAATTAATTCATAAAAATAACGATATAATTATGTGTAAATCTAGCTTTTGATATATCTTCATGATGATTAGGCTTTTGTATATCCCTCACCATCATAACCTCGCTGTCTTTATGCATCATGCGGTTATGCTTCTGGAGCCCAATTATATAGTTTAGAAATGAACTAAGCTGATAACGGATGTATTGATAGTTGTGTGCTTTGAATCCTTTCCGAACAACAATCATCCATTTCAACTAGCTGAATTTAAACCGATTTTATATAGTCCTTAGAATAAATTATATAGCCAACCAATCCGGCAGCATGACCGGCAGTTTAAATCCGGACGAGGCATCTCAGTTGGCAAGCCGGATAAAATATGCTTTAATTTATATATCAACAGTTCCAATGCTGATTATTATACAGAGTGTCAGCGGCGTGGGCATAGGGAGGCGGACGAAGGATTGTGAACGATAAATATGATCAGAAATTCCTCTGGATTGGTTAGTTAAGACAGATGAATTTACCTTTGACATTTACCGGGCCTTTGGGGAATGATTTAATGGGGAATATTTTAAACTGATTTTGCAAGGGGGCTTGGCTGTGAAAAAGTTTAACGTAATGGATTATATCCCGGCAGAAAAGCCTAAGCCGGTATGCCAAAAGGGTGAATTTGTATTTGCCGCAGTGGCTTTAGAGCATGCTCATATTTACGGCATGTGCAACGGCCTCATTGAAGCCGGAGCAACCCTTAAATATGTCTATGACCCGCATAAAAGCAAGGTTGAGCAATTCTGCAGGACATACCCCGACGTAAAAGTCGCATCAAGTGAAGATGAGATTTTAAATGACAAATCTGTGTCCTTAGTGGCTGCCGCAGCAGTGCCTTCTGAAAGATGCGCCCTGGGATTGAAGGTAATGGACCATGGCAAGGACTATTTTACCGATAAGGCTCCCTTCACATCTCTGGAACAGCTTGAGGCAGCCAGAAAAAAGGTAAGAGAAACAGGGTTAAAATATTCCGTATATTACAGTGAGCGCATTCATTCAGAATGTGCGGTTTTAGCCGGGCAGCTTATAAAGGGAGGAGCCATCGGCCGTGTAATCCACGTAATGGGCCTTGGGCCCCATCGTTTAAGCGCAGCAGGCAGGCCGAAGTGGTTTTTTAAAAAGGACAAGTATGGCGGAATCCTTTGTGATATAGGAAGCCATCAAATAGAGCAGTACCTGTATTTCGCCGGGGAGGAGGACGCTGAAGTCGTGCGAAGCCAGGTGGCCAATTTCAACAACAAGGACTATCCTGAACTGGAGGACTTCGGCGAAGCCATGCTGGTAGGCAGGAAAGGTACCACGAACTATTTCAGGGTCGACTGGTTAACCCCCGACGGTTTAAGCACATGGGGAGATGGGCGCACGATTATCGAAGGGACAAAAGGTTATATTGAGCTGAGGAAGTTCGTAGACATCGCCCGGGATATCCATGGCGACCATTTGTATATTGTAAACGGTAAGGGGGAAAAGCATCTGAGCGCACGAGGGTTAGTAGGCTTCCCTTTCTTTGGCGAGCTGATACTTGACTGCCTTAACAGGACCGAAAAGGCAATGACTCAAGAGCATGCCTTCAAAGCAGCCGAATTGTGCCTTAAGGCTCAAAATCAGGCAGTAGTCATCCGGTGATATTTAAGATATTTAATTAGTGTCGTGCAGTAAATTATAAATGTTTATGCAGCTATCCCTAATTTGGTAATGACAGTATCGACAGTTACCTCTTTTACTGCACAAGTATATTCAAGCTTGGCAATTGAAACCAAGCATTAAATACCATGCTCCAGAATTGCTTTGTTGAAATTAAGGATTCAACCTGGTATTCATAAAATCCAAGTGAGTTTTTTTGATACCGATAACTCGTTTCTATACCCCAGCACTTCAGGAAGGTTTTATAAAAAAGGTAGTGTAATGTAGTATCACGGCTCGGCTATATAATTTACTAAGACCGTCAATCTGTGGATTTATTGACAAATTTATGTTTCTTAAATACAATTTATCAAAGATACATTTTTTAATAACTTGAATTATAAACACTCTTTGTTTGGTTTTGCTGAATAAACTTACTACTATTGATTTTAGAAAGTAGGCGAAAGAATGACATATTAGATTAAAAACATCTGAATAAGAAATCACAGTTTATATGATGAACTTCCAAATAAACTGAATACTTCGAAAAACTTATCTAGGTTATTCTGCAAATGAATAGACACTATAAAGAAAACAAAAAAATTTACAGTCGAACAAAACCTATCTGCAATTAAAGGTCATAAGGAAGAAGTTTAAGTAGTAGAAACATATATCATAGGAAGCATATATTAATCCGGTAATTTCCAGATAATAGTAGATATAACTTAGAGGACATTTAGACACTCAATACTCGGTTTCCAATGTAGGAATTTTTGGGTTCTCAAGATTTCAGCAATCATAAATTTTTTACTATACTGTCAGTTTTTTTAATATGCCGAAAAAGATTTACTGTGTAGACTAAATGAGTTAGATTTTTTGAGACAAAAGATATTACCCCTTATTAATCCATTATGATATCTGGTTTAGGGACGTGAGGTAAAGTTATTTGTTTTCAGACGCTATAAATCAATAAAAATAAGGAATTCAGATTTATTGAACATATACCATCGGAGGTGATTTAATGTACAGGATAATGATTGTAGATGATGAAGAAATAATGCGTGATGGTTTGAAAAGTTTAGTAAATTGGGAATCTCTGGGGTTTCAAATAGCGGCTGATTTTGAAGATGGACAGGAAGCACTCGAATACTTAAAGAATAATGAAGTGGATGTTATATTAACAGATATTAAAATGACATTTGTATCCGGTTTAGATTTGGCACGTTATGTAAATGATCAAAAGCTTTCAACTAAAGTGGTTTTAATCAGCGGATATAAGGATTTTGAATATGCTCGTCAGGCTGTAAACTATAATGTAGTTCAGTATTTGCTTAAACCAATATCTTTGAAAGATGTCAACAGGGTTTTTGCGGAAATACGGATGAAAATAGATAGGGAAAAAGAACTGCAAAAAAGACAGGAAGATTATCAGAAGAAATTTAATGAGCTTATTTCTTTTATGCGGGACCAATTTTTCACAGATTTAGTTTTGGGTGCTTTAAAGGACCGTAATGAAATTAATAAAAGATTGGAAATGTTAGACTTAAATTTGGATACGCAAAATAGCCCATGTTGTTTATGGACAGCCACAATTGACAGATATGAAGAATTCATAAATGAAAACTGGCAATATGGAAAGGATGCATTCTGTAAGACAATTACAAACATTTTTTGTTCAGCCAGAAGTGAGCTTAAATATCAGTTTATAAATAGACGAGAGGGAAAATTCAAAATATTGATTATTGGAACGCCAAATATTTCTGAAACAGACTTTATAAAAAAAATAGAATCTGATATTGAATATGCAAAAAATAATGCGGAAAAATTGCTGGGAATTAAATTAGGCAGCTGTCATACTGATTTTTATGAGACTCTTTATGATTTGGCTATAAACAGACCAAAAAGGATAAAGGATGAGCTGGAGTCCATCAACTATAAAGACATAAATGAAGATATTAAAGAACATTTATTAGACCAGCAAAAACTTCTTATGACCCATGTATTTAATGGAAACAGAGAGTCAGTGTTTAGTCTTATGGAGCAAATTTTTAAAGAAACTGAACCCCTGGGCATTAAACAAAGGGTAAAGTTTTTTACGGATCTATTTAATATATTGTTAAATCAATTGCAAATAAACCAGATAGATATTTCTAAACTAATGAAAAATAGCTGGACTGATTTTAGTGATCTTAATTTGAGTAATCCGGAAGAATTTAAGAAAATGCTGTTTATGAAGCTGGATAATATATTACATAGTATAAAAGGAGACGAAGAGCAACCTGACAGCATCATTATCAGCCATATTAAAGAGTATATTCATGAAAATTATAATAAGGACATAACACTGGAACAAATAGCAGATCATGTTTTTTTGAGCCCTGTGTATGTAAGCCGTCTTTTTAAAGAAAAAACAGGAGAGAACTTTAGTGATTATTTAGTTAAGGTAAGAATGGAAAAAGCTTTGAAACTTTTAGAGGAGCCACGTTATAAGGTTTATGAAGTTGGATACGAGATAGGTTATATGAGCACAAAATATTTTTATAAGCTCTTTAAAAAATATTATGGTTGTACCCCTACGGAATATCGCAAAAATTTATTTTTTTTAAAAAGAAAAGGTGATTGATTGCATGAAAAATGGGCATAGGATATGGGACTATATTAGGAATTATAAGTTCAATAGCCTTTTTATAAAAAATTTTTTGCTCATCTTGATACTGGTAGTATTCCCTTTGATAGGAACTAGCATTGGAATATATATATATTATGGGAATATTCTTAAAGATGAAATAGGTGCCGCCCATGTTAACTCTCTTTCCAAAGTAAAGGATACCATGGACATGGTCATGCGGGAAATAGACAGACTTTCTGTAAGGTTTGCATCAGATGAAAAAGTGGAAGAATTAATCAAGCTGAATAAAAATGAATTTCCCGATTATGATACAATCAGTATTCTTCAAAATATAATCAAAACTATTAGCATTTCTGCCAGCGATTATATCAATTCTATCTATGTATATTCGGATAAAAATAAATATATCCTTTCTTCTAATAGGGGAGGCACTGTAATATCCTATTTCTATGATACCAATTGGCTGCATGAATTTATAAGCCAAAGGAATATAAAAAAACACTGGGTATCTTCGAGAAGGGTTAATGATTTTTTTGCTGAAAAATATTACTATTTTCTTTCCAGCTTTTATTTAGCGCCTCTAAGTGATCCCGGAAGAGAAGGTGTAGTTCTGGTAAACCTGGATATAGACAGGCTAAAATCTTTATTTACCGATGAAAATTACAATCAGATGGAAAGTATTTACATCTGCGACAGGACAGGGAATATTCTGTTTAGCTATGATAATTCTCAAATTGGTATGACTGCCGAAAGCATTCCTGAACTTAAAATTGCTTTGGAACAAGAAAATTTTTCTGACGAAGTTCGAGAAATAAATGGAGTAAAGGAAGTGATAACTCAAGTAAGATCACAATATAATGATTGGAGATACATTTCCGTGACTCCCTTAAATGTTTATGAAAGCAAAATGAGAAATCTGGTACATCTTATGTGGCTAATGATTTTTATTGATATTGCCACTGCGGTTGTTGTATCTTTTCTTATTTCAGTACGAGTTTTTATGCCTATAAAAGGGATTATAGCATTGTTGGAAAATCCGGAAAGCTATTTCCAGAGAAAAAAACATACACAAAAAGAAAGATTTAATGAATTTATATATATTGCCAAAAATATAATAAAATCTTTTGATGAAAACAAGCATATGGAAGAAGAATTAAGCAGGCGAATGGATATGCTTAAGAAAGCCCAAGCTGCAGCACTTCAAGCACAAATCAATCCCCATTTTTTATATAATACCCTTCAAACAATTAACTGGTTGGCGATGGGGCTAACCAAAGATGAGAATGATGTTACTAATGTGATTGAAGCATTATCAGATATTTTAAGAGTTTCCATGGAAACTGAGAATCATTTAATTCCAATCGGAGAGGAGATAGCTCATGCAAAAAGATATATAGAAATTCAACAAATACGTTATAAGAATAAGTTTGAGGTAATATGGGATGTAGAAGAAGATATAATGAATAACCTTATTGCTAAAATAACATTGCAGCCAATTATTGAAAATGCCATTTATCATGGAATAAAGCCAAAGAAAGAGAAAGGCCATATCGTTATTCAGGGCTATGCAGAAGGAGATCATATTGTATTTGGTATATTGGATGATGGCGTAGGAATGTCTCAAAATAAAATCACGGCATTAAACGAGGAACTTGCCAATTATTATGCAAAAGACGATCAGCATATTGGAATAAGAAATATAAATCAAAGAATAAAGCTGATATTTGGTGAGGAGTATGGAGTCAGCTTAATAGGCCGGGAGGATGAAGGATTACAGGTTAAAGTAATAATACCAAAGTTAAGATAGTGCTACTTTGTTATTAGCGTATAACTGATTTTTCTTTGCTTTTTTGAGCAAAATTCTAGTACTAAAAGATAATTTAATATTATTTTCAAAGAAGAAGTTAAAAGATAAAATGTCACTATAAGGTGGTGGTTTAGTGACATCGATGAAAATAAGAAGTCTTCAAAATCCAAACTCTAAGAAAAGTTTATTGGAATATATTTTTAGAAACAAATGGTTATATATTATGCTGATTCCCGGAATAACTCTTTTAATAATTTTTAAATATATTCCTATGTACGGTATAACCATTGCATTCAAAGACTTCAATGTTGTGAAAGGAATTTGGCAAAGCCCGTGGATAGGGTTGGAAAACTTTAAATACTTATTTAGATCCAGAGATTTTTTCATTGTTCTGAAGAATTCAATATTAATCAGTTTATATAGACTTTTGTGGGGATTTCCGGTTCCTATCATTCTGGCCCTATTGCTTAACGAAGTGCGTCATATTTACTATAAAAAAGCTATTCAAACTATTTTATATCTTCCTCATTTTATATCCTGGGTTGTCATTGTGGGAATTGTGTATAATTTTCTATCCCCGTCTACCGGAATTGTTAATCATATTATTAAGATGTTTTCTGGACAGCCCATTGCATTTTTGCAAAAAGAAGAATATTTTCGCAGTATCATTGTGATTACCGATATATGGAAAGAGTCCGGGTGGGGTACAATTATTTATTTAGCAGCAATAACAGGTATAGACCAGGATTTATATGAGGCTGCAATAATTGATGGTGCTTCAAGATGGCAGAGAGTTCGCTATATTACCTTACCTGGAATCATGAGCACAGTTGTGGTGTTGTTGATTCTGAGAGCCGGTTCTATTTTAAAAAATGGTTTTGAACAAATTTTCTTAATGTATAGCCCACTTGTATACGATGTTGCAGATGTTTTTGAGACATATTCCTACCGAGTAGGACTCCAAGAAGGAAGGTTCAGCTATGCAACGGCAGTCGGAATGTTTCAATCAGTAGTAGGACTTATACTGATTTGGATAACCAATGTTTTTGCCAAAAAATATGGCGAGGGAGGATTATGGTGATTAAACAGAGTGTAAAAAGGCATCCCAGCAACAGTAGTTTGCTTTCTGATATATTGATTTATACAATATTAGCTCTTATTGCTGCTTGTATGTTGTATCCTTTTTTAAATGTTATTGCAGTTTCTATCAGTGACTACAGTTCATACTTAGAAAATCCAACGAGAATATTGCCCGGAAAAATCAACTTGGGTGCTTTTAAGTATGTATTCAGCAGTTCGTTAATTTTATCAAGTTATCGCAATACTATTATTATTACGATACTCGGAACATTAATAAGTGTAATTGTAACTATTTTAACAGCATACCCTCTTTCAAAGAAAAGTTTGAAAGGGAAAAGCATAATTATGAATTTGTTGATTTTCAGCATGATGTTCAGTGGAGGAATTATTCCCGATTTTTATTTAATCCGTAGTTTAGGCCTGTTAGATACTCTATGGGCATTGATCTTGCCTTCTGTTATTTCATCATACAATATTATTTTAATGAAGAACTTCTTTACTTCCATACCGGAAAGCTTAGAGGAAGCTGCTAGAATTGATGGTGCGTCCGATATATATATTTTGTGGAAAATTATAGTTCCGCTTTCTACTCCTATTATAGCTACAATTAGCCTTTTTGTATGTGTAGGATATTGGAATAGTTATTTTAGCGCAGTATTATATATCAGAGATCAACGTAAGTGGACTTTGCAGCTTCTTCTTCGGGAAATTATTTTATCCGCAAATACCCAATTATTAAATGCCGGGGGTAATTTTGCCGAGCTTTCCTCAAACAATATTCCCTTGCAGACTGTAAAATATGCTTCGCTTATAGTTGTTATTTTGCCTATCTTATGTGTATATCCTTTCCTTCAGAAATATTTCGTTAAGGGAATAATGATGGGTGCCGTCAAAGGATAAGCAGCTCATACTGCTTTAATTAAATTACTCCGAAAGGAGATTATTATATTTAAAAGGGGGAATACATATGATCAATATGAATGTTAAAAAAATTTTGTCAGTCTTGTTGATTGTCACATTTGTAATCACATTTTTTGCTGGATGTGGAAGCGGTAATAACAAGGCTTCTCAGCAGTCAAACGATAATAGTTCAGCAAGTAAGTCCAATGAAAAGAGCAATGGTGAAGATAAAACTGCAGCAGAAGAAGTCTATACATTTAAAATGTTTGCCAACTTTACACCAGCAGAACAAAGTGAAGCAGATAAAGCTTTCTTTGAGTTAGTAGAAAGAGAAAATAACGTAAAGATCGATTTGGAGATTCCGCCTTCAACCAATTATGCTGAACGACTCCAGATCATGATAGCCGGAGGAGATTACCCGGAAGTAGTGCTAATTACAAACTCAAGTGATAAAGTGGTATTGGATGCTGTAAAGAGCGGTGTATTTCTCCCTCTTAATGAATACCTGGAAAACGCACCAAATCTAAAACAATACACCTATGATATTTCCTGGGAATCTTTAAAATTAACAGGAGATGAAAATATTTATGGTATACCTAGAACCAGTATTGCCAGAGCAGATGGATATATAGTGCGAAAAGACTGGTTGGATAAGGTGGGTATAACCATTCCGGAAGACGGGGCCGTTACTAAAGAAGAATTTGTACAGATAGTAAGGGCATTTACTAAGGAGGACCCGGATGGGAATGGTAAAGATGATACTTATGGATTGGCCGCATCTACTGACAGCGGAGATATGGGACCATTATTGGCATGGCCTTTTGGAATAATTGGATGGCAGAAAGCTGATAACGGACCTTACGAATATATGAACCTTCAATATAGTCGTGAACATGACAATTATAAAAAGGCTCTTGAATTTACTCAGACGTTGTGGAAAGAGGGATTAATTGATCCGGATTGGCCGGTAACCAAAAGAGATGTATCTATGGAAAGATTTAAACAGGGAATTACCGGAGTGATTTCAGAATTTGCAGGTTGGATCCCGCAGTACTTGGATGATATGCTTCCAATTAATCCAAATGTTGAACTCACTTATATTACAGGTGTTAAAAATGACGATGGTATAGTAGAAGGGGGAAGTTTTAGCACAGGTTTCTGGGGATTTTGGGCGATAACCACGTCTGCAAAAAAACCGGAACGAATTATACAGGTATTTGATTGGCTGCTGTCTGATGATGGTTGGAATGCTGCCAATTATGGACCGGAAGGAGTAACATATACAGTTGAAGGCGATAAAAAAGTGGCTACGGACCTTTATCAAGATTTTAAATGGGGTAGAGCTATTGTAAGAAGAAATAATGATCCGGGATTTTTTGTACCGCTGAACACTCCTTCTGATTTGCAGCCAAAGTTGGAAAAATGGATCGGTATATGCATTGACCAGTTCGTATTCTCCCTGGACAGAGGCTATAGGCCAGCGGCTGCTGACAATCCTGAATTTATTGACTACTCCCAGAAAACTTATGCCCAAACCATTTCCAAGATTATTGTAGGAGAATTGCCGGTTAGTGCCTATGATGAATTATTGGAAGGATGGTATGAAAATGGCGGAGAAGAATATGTGCAACAGATGAACGAATATATTAAGAGCATGGAAGAATAACAAATTTACGCAAGTTTTGCCGGTTCTGTTTTATAGTTGAGCCGGCTTCTTATATTAAGCAAATAAAATCAAAAGGAGGGGTTTTCATTGGAATTTAAAAGGTATAAGGTTAAAAAGGATTTGATTATTGTAGGTGCCGGTATGCCCGGAATATGTGCAGCAATTCAAGCCGCACGCTTAGGCTTAACGGTTGCTTTAATTAATAATAGAGGTTATTTGGGTGGAAATTCCAGCGCAGAAATCGGAGTCAGTGTAGACGGAGCAGACGGTTGCCATGAGTTTAATTGCTATTCAAGAGAAGCAGGTATAGTGGATGAGCTTAGATTGGAAAATCTGTATCGAAATCCCCAACGAAACAGATATGTTTGGGATGCAGTATTAATAGATGCAATAAGAAAGGAACCTAATATTGAAGTGTTTCTAAATACCAATATCGATCAGGTAGAAATGGAAGATGAGAAAAGAATTAAATTTGTTTCGGGTTCTCAACTTGGAAGCGAAAAAAGATTTGAGTTCTATGGTTTGTGTTTTCTCGATGATACCGGAGATGGAACGGTGGGATATCTGGCAGGAGCGGATTATAGGATGGGAAGGGAATCTAAAGATGAATTTGGTGAGAGAATCGCTCCTGATAAGGCGGATGACTGTGTGATACCCAGTACCCTTACATTTTATGCTAAGGACATGGGAAAACCGGTTCGATATATAAGACCTGATTTTGCGATTGACTTGACTAAGACAGATGTATTAAAATACCGCACAATTCCTAAAGATGAATTTTATAGATTTCATTGGTACTATGAGGTGACAGGAAGCATCAATCAGATCGAGAACAGCGAGAAAATTATACAGATGCATAGGGAATTGGTTTATGGTATTTGGGATTATATTAAAAATAGCAGTGAATACGATGCAGATAATTATGATCTTGAATATGTGGCTCCTGTACCTGGAAAGCGAGAATCCCGAAGGCTAATGGGTGATTATATTCTAAAAGAATCTGATATAGTAGAACAGAGGGATTTTGAGGACACTGTGGGACATGGAGGATGGTCCATTGATCTCCATGCTATTGAAGGCTTCTTTTCAAAAGATTTAGTTAATCAGCACATTTTTCTTAAAGGAATATATCAAATACCCTATAGAACCGGTTATTCCTGGAATGTAGAAAACTTGTTTATGGCAGGACGATGTATGTCCACTACCCATGTTGCTTTTGGATCTACACGGGTTATGGCCACACTGAGCACATTAGGGCAGGCATTGGGTGCGGCAGCATATTTATGTAAGAAGTATAATACTATTCCACGGGGAGTATATGAGAATCACCGAAAAGAGCTTCAACAAATCCTTTTAAAATGGGATCAGTATATTGTAGGATGCAGAAATGTAGATCCGGCAGATATGGCCAGGGAGGCTGAGATTGAGGTTTCTTCCGTACAAGAATGTGAATTGACATGTGTCGAATTTGCAAAATCATTAGAAAATCGATTGGGCTTAATCATTCCCGCTGATGGGTTTATTAACAATCTATATATAAAAGTCAGAGCAATTAAGGACGCTTTGTTTCATTATGCACTGTATCTTCCTGTTAAGAAAGAAAATTATAATCCTGAAAACAAGATTGCGGAAGGAACAGTTGAAGTGAAGGCTTCCCAGGACTGGAAGTGGGTTGCTATTCCAATAAACAAGGAAGTAGACAAAAATAAAATTTTTATTGAGCTGGATGAAAAGCCGGAACTGGAAATAGGTATGACAGGTAAGAAACTCACCGGAGTTGTTTGTTTTGAAAGAGTAAAAAATCAGGCTCCCACAATAGTGGATATAGACACTTTGAAGATGAAGGAATATATATGGAGAAATTTAAAAGGAACCATATGTTTTAAAGTTGAGCCGGAGCAGAAAGTTTATGGTGGAGAAAATATCATTAACGGTTATGCACGTCCTTATGGCTTGCCTAATATTTGGTTTTCAAAGGAAGGAGCAGAAGGACAGCATGTAAAGCTGACTTGGCATGAGAAAAAATGCATAAAGGAAATAATACTCTATTTTGATTCTGATCTAAACTTCCGAATCGGTTTTAGACCAACTTTGGAAAATGTAATTCCGGAGATTGTGAAAGACTATGATATTTATTGCAAAACGGAAGCCGGATATATCAAGATTAAAGAAATACGTAACAACCATCAAAGAATGAATCGGATTTTAATAGATCCGATAGAAACAAATGAAATCAAGATTGAATTCCATGCAACTAATGGATGTCCTCGAGTAGGTTTATATGAGGTAAGGATTTATTAGTGTTTGTTCTGCGGCAAAACTATCATGGCCTATTGAAGTGTCTGAAAGAGATATTTATAAAAGGAGATATTTGGAAGTATGGGAACCGAACTAACAAGTAGGGAGAGACTGACAAGATTATTTAACGGTCAGGAAATTGATCGAATCCCAATATGGCTTTTAGCGCCTTATCATCCGATAGAGTGTTATGTGGATATATATAACATTCCATGCTATAAGCCGATTGTAGAGTATATTGATAAATATTGTGATACTTTTGATCGCAGAAGTTTCACCACCGGGTTTTGCTGCAATGCCAATCCGGAAATACAGGTAATAAAAACCGCAGAGGAGAAGGGTGGGAATCGGGTCGAGAAAGAGATTATACGATATAAAAATATTTCTTTTGAGAAATATATATCCAGAGGAATTGATGGAACAAAGATCAAGCCTTTATTGGAAGAACCGAAAGAATTAGACAAAGTTTTGTCCATTCCCTATGTGCCACCACAACCTGCGGTGGATCGGTTTTTTCAAGAACAAGAGGAATTGGGTGATAAGGGATTAATGATGGTGAGTACAGGGGACCCTCTGGCTCCTCTATATGGTCTTACAAGTGCTGAAAATTTTTCTTTATGGACAGTAACAGATTACGATAGGATACTACATTTTTTAGATGAAATGTATCGCCGTGTATATGAATTTCACAAATACTTGCTGGAACGAAATGTAGGTGATGTATATTTTATTGTAGGGGCTGAGTTTGCCGGTCCGCCCTTGGTATCTCCTTCGAAATTCAATGAGATTTCTGTCAGATATGTTAAAGGAATTGTAGATTTAATAAGGGAGTATGGGAAAAAATCCATTGTTCATTACCATGGAAATTTATATAAAATATTGGAAGGTATAAAGGAAATTAATCCCGATGGACTTCATACTATAGAAGCACCTCCTATAGGTGATTGTACCATCACCCAAGCTCGTAAAGTGTTGGGAAAAGACATGGTGTTAGTTGGAAATATTCAGTATGACGATTTAACCAGATGCGGCAGGGAAGAAATTGAGGAGATGGTAAAGAACGCCATTGAAGAAGGTAAATCAGGTAGATTTATACTGTCACCTACGGCAGGACCATATGAACCTTTTATAGACGAGAGAACTGTAAACAACTATCTGGCTTTTATTGAGGCAGGGTTAAAATATGGGAAGTTATAAAATATGAAAAGTTATAAAGTATATCTTTTTTATTATTTAATCTGGTATGATGGGGTAAGCAGGAGGTAGTGTCAAAAGTTCTATGAAAGAATAAAATTTTGACGCCAGAAATGAGAGTATTTACCAAATATGCACATTGGAAACCAAATAAGCAACAAGAAAAACCATGGGAATATAATACCTGTGGATTTGATGGATAACCCGCCCGAGGCATGGATAACAAGTGGATAAAGCATTGGCAACGAAAAGCGTGTTGCCAACACTTTATCACACAAGTTACCCACACCCCTCAAATCAGCGGGTTACCCACAAACTCCACAGGTTCGGCGGCGACTGTTTTGCTATGCTATGCTACAAAAATAAGAGGATGAATTTCGTTCCTTAAGCAGATTGTTGGGCTTTGATGTATTCTTGGGACATTTTAATGAGTGTAACCCACCTGGCAGGCATATTAGGCCGGTCTTTGAGCTCTTCTAAGACCACCGGCACCCTGCCTTCCAGAGAGGAATGAGGCCTTAGGAAGTTGAAGTAGGCTACAAACAGTGTAAGGAAGGATACTGAACCTGCATAGTTGTTAAAACCGTTGGTGGGTCTGTAGTTTCCCTTGAAGGTGCGGTTTAACCTTTCGATGATCTGCTTTAAAGGCCTGTATTCTTCGGAGATAGGGTCGTCGTTGGTAAGACCGATTACCTGCTTTATGTCAAAGTGGATGCCGTACTGGGCGAAATAGTGTTGAGCAAGCATGTAAATAGGGTTCCCGTCAAAGATCAGGGTAAGATCCTCAGGAAGCTTATCGAACTTGGACAATGCTTCGTCAAGAGCATAAATTGCAGCTTTAACATCACGGTTGGCAGAGACGGGGTATGAGAGGATAATCTTCTTTACTGCGTCGAATATAAAGAATACGTAATGCCATTTGCCCAGAACCTTTATGTACGTCTCATCCCCGCAGATGGAATCTGAGAGATCATACTTGTAGTTGTCAATGAAGGGTTTAATGTTTGTGGCAACAGCATCGGCATAATTTGATACCGACTGATGAGAAACACTTACACCATGTACTTCACGCATAAGGGCAGCTGTCATCCGGGTAGAAAGGCCAAAATTGACATGGTATGTAAGTATCAGCCCCAGGACGTGAGGAGAGACATAAAGCCTTGATATATCTACACTCGGAGGCTGGGAAGGCTTTCTTACCAAAGG
This sequence comes from Clostridium thermosuccinogenes, assembly GCF_002896855.1. NCBI lineage: Bacteria > Bacillati > Bacillota > Clostridia > Eubacteriales > Clostridiaceae > Clostridium > Clostridium thermosuccinogenes. The sequence goes on from NZ_CP021850.1 coordinate 4,672,298, forward strand.
CTCAAAGTCAATATCAAACTCCCTGTAGATGTAATGGAGCTTGAAATCATGTGGAGAAGACTTGTAGCGCTGCTTGTCTTCCTCGGACATGGAATTGAGCCTGTCAAGGTAATAGGGGCACTTGGAGTTGGTGCACTTATGTACGTTGAAGTCCTTACGCTCTTTCTTAAGTTCCAGTGTCCTTCCACAGTGGGGGCAGAGGAAGATGAGATTTTTTAGGTAACGGTTTTTCTTGTTGAAAGTGCACTTGCAGACTTTGCATAAGTACTGGCCTTTACCACCGGTATTGTCGTAAAGGTATTCATGAGGAGCTCCACATCTTGGGCAGGCCATAGTATCAGGGACTGTAGAAGCTTTTCTCCTTGTAATAGGGGTTATAAGCTTACCGGTTTCCTTGAGATGATTTGAAATAAGCTGCTTATAATCAAGCTTCTCAAGTGTCTCAATAATCGGCATGGTATCCACCACAAGCTTGCGGTAAGGCTTCCTAACAGGCTCATCGTAGTACTTGCGGACGGATCCTTTACTAAAGAGTGCACACATGAGGTAAATGATAATTTTAGCTTGTATTTGAATGTATAGTAGTAAAACTGTTATAATGTTGTTCAAAGGTACTTAACTCCTTTCTTTGGGGGTTGTCCAGCAACAACATTATACCAAAAAAAGGGCAAGTACCTTTGCCTTTCTATACATTCTTAATTTCCAGTTAAATGAGGGTAAAACCCTTAATAATATAAAAGCAAGTAAAACCAAGGGTTAGAGGTCAAAAGCATATCAAAACTTTTGACACTACCAAGCAGGAAAGAAGGGGGATTTTATGAAATGGAAATATCATAAAGCTGACCTGTGCGTAATCGGTGGAGGCCTGGCAGGAATGTGTACAGCCATTGCAGCAGCCAGGCATGGAGCTAAAGTAGTACTCATGCATGACAGACCGGTTTTAGGCGGAAACGCTTCTTCCGAAATACGAATGTGGATATGCGGTGCCCATGGAGAGAACAACCGTGAAACGGGAATCATAGAAGAAATTGAACTGGAAAACATGTATCGCAATCCAACTCGTAATTATTCAATTTGGGACAGTATATTGTATGAGAAGGTAAGATTTGAGGAGAATATAACATTGCTTTTGAATTGCAGCTGTAATAGTCTTGAAATGAACGGAAGTCGCATTAAATCCGTAAAAGGCTGGCAACTGACTACGGAAACATGGCATACTGTAGAAGCCGGTTTATTTGCTGATTGTTCCGGGGACAGCATCCTTGCACCTTTATGCGCAGCAGAGCACCGTATAGGAAGAGAAGCTGCTGCAGAATTCGGCGAAGATATAGAGCCGGAGCAGGCTGACAAGAAAACAATGGGAATGAGCTGCCTTATTCAGGCTCGCGAGACAGACAGACCCCAGAAATTTAATCCTCCCAGCTGGGCTTATAAGTATTTGTCGGATGACGATCTGCCCTATAGAGACCATGATGTCAGAACCAGTAACTTCTGGTGGATAGAGCTTGGAGGAGATCAGGATTCTATTCATGATACGGAGGAAATACGGGATGAATTGCTTAAGATAGCCTTCGGAGTATGGGATCATATCAAAAATCATGGAGATCATGGGGCTGATAACTGGGTATTGGATTGGGTAGGCTTTTTGCCGGGAAAACGGGAAAGCCGGCGCTATATTGGAGATTACATTATGACTCAGAATGATGTAAGAGCAGAGGGAAGATTTGAGGATGTAGTGGCATATGGAGGATGGACTATGGACGATCATCATCCTGCAGGATTTAAGTATCCGGGACATCCTACTATCTGGCATCCTGCACCGTCCCCATTTGGAATCCCATATAGGTGTTTATACTCCAGAAATATTGATAATTTATTTTTTGCAGGCAGGAACATCAGTGTCACTCATGCAGCCATGAGTGCAACCCGTGTAATGGCTACTTGTGCTATTTTGGGGCAAGCTGTAGGAACGGCGGCAGCCATTGCAATAAGAAACGCATTAAAACCCAGGGGTGTTTATGAAAATAAGATTGATGAGCTTCAGCAGGCATTGATGGAAGACGACTGCTACCTTCCATGGAAAAGGAGAGATATACCGGAGCTGATTAAGAAAGCAGGATTAATTGCATCGGAAGGAGATCCTGAACCTTTAAGAAACGGACTGGATCGTCCTATTGGGGAAGAGGACAATGGCTGGACAGGGAGTATTGGCTCATGGGTGCAATATACTTTTAAACAGTCGGAAAAAATTAGAGAGATACGCTTTGTATTTGACAGTGACCTGAATCGCACTGAGAAAGTTTATAATAAAGTGCAAAAAGCCCACAATATGCCTTGTAATTATCCGCTGGATAGTGAACCTCTTAAAGTACCCGAGAGCATGACCCGAGCTTTTAGAATTGAAGCTAAAGATAAAAATGGCCAATGGAAAACGGTACTTAAAGTTGATAACAACTATCAGCGGCTGGTTAAACTAAAAGTGAATATAGAAACTACTGCTATTCGTTTTATCCCGGAAGCCACCTGGGGTGCAGAAAGGGTACATGTATTTTCATGGGATGTACGTTAGTTTACATAAATTTGCATTACAAAATACTGCTCCTATTTATTAGGAGCAGTATTTTTTGTGATAAACCATTTTTGAGAAACTATATAAATATATTAGTGCTGTTGTATTGAAAGGCACTAAAACAAGTGTCAGAGAATTCTCAACCTTATTAGGGATAGCTGCATAAACATTTACGATTTACTGCACGACACTAATAATTAAGATAATACAGGCATTTTGGAATATGATATTCAAAAATTAATATTTTACCGAAAGAGTTGATTTTGTATACTTAGCCTGATATATAATGAAATCATCCGCACCTGCATTTTGAATGACTTACCTTTTATATGGCCGCATGGATTTTGGGCGGTCCTGTTCATTCTGCGGGGGACAGAGCATTTTATAGAGCGGTTAATAAATAAATGGTTTGGATGTGATATAAAATGAGGGAAAAAAGAGCAGGCAGTTTAAGGATGTTCTATGAAAAGCCGGGTGAAAAATGGCTCGATGCCCTTCCCCTTGGCAACGGACGGATAGGAGCCATGGTATACGGGAGAGCCAATGATGAAATAATCCAGCTGAATGAAACCACCTTTTGGTCCGGAGAAGCTTCGAAGGGAAACGTGGTGGAAGAAAGCCCGGAGCTTGTAAAAGAGATAAGAAAATACCTTTTCAATAATGATTATGAAAAGGCCAGAGAGCTTTGCCACAAAATAACGGGCAGGAAGCTGAATTACGGCACAAATTTGCCGGTAGGGGACATGAAACTGGACTTCGGCTCCCGCACCGGCAATTATACAAACTTTTACCGAGAGCTGGACTTGAGCGCCGGAATTGTAAAAGTGACGTATAATCACGATGATAATGAATATAAAGAAGAGGTGTTTGTTTCAAATCCTCACCAGGTGGCGGTTGTGAAGGTAATCTCAAAGCTTCCCGGCAAGCTTGGTTTCAGAATAAGCTTTCAGGGAATGAACAGCACAATGGCAGTACATGCGGATAGCCGAGGAGATCTTGTCATTTCAGGCAATGCTTTTGAGAATATACATAGCGATGGGAAAACCGGAGTTGCAATCCATGGAAGAATACGCGTCCTGACGGATAACGGACATATATGCCAGGAGGCTCACGCTCTCAATGTAGAAGGCGCGGATTCGGCTGTGGTGCTGGTGGCCCTGAGGACAAACTTTGAGTGTTCGGAGCCTTTCCAGGATTGCCTTGACAAAATAGAGAAGGCGGCCATGTTATCCTATGAAGAATTAAAGGAAGAACACATAAAAGAACACAGCAGTCTGATGAACCGCATGTTGCTGAGCCTTGGGCATGGCTGCCATGATGATGTTCCGACGGACCAGCGTATTGAAAGGGTAAGGAACGGAGAGGCCGATCCCGGATTGGATGCGCTGTTGTTCAATTACGGCCGTTATCTGATCATTGGAAGCTCCAGAGAGAATTCTCCCCTGCCCAATCATCTGCAGGGTATCTGGAATGACGGCCTTGCATGCCAGATGGAATGGACCTGCGATATGCACCTCGATATAAACACCCAGATGAACTACTGGCCGACGGAAGCTGCAAACCTCAGCGAATGCAATATGCCGTTATTCAAGTGGATTTCAGAAAGGCTTGTACCATCAGGTGCCCATACTGCAAAGGTGCATTATGGATGCAGGGGATGGACTGCCCACACTGTTTCCAACGCCTGGGGATATTCTGCACCAGGATGGGGCGAATCCTGGGGAATATGGCCCATGGGGGGAGTGTGGATTGCAACCCACTTGTGGGAGCATTATCTATATACCGGGGACAAGGAGTTCCTGGAAAAGGCCGCATATCCGGTTTTAAAGGGGGCTGCGGAATTTGTTCTGGATTACCTGGTGCAGGACCTGGAAAAGGGATATCTTTTGAGCGGTCCTTCCTTCTCGCCGGAAAACAGCTTCCTTATAAACGGGCAATCCTACTCCAATACGATGGGACCTACGTTTGATACGGTACTGAGCCGCGAGATTTTCAATATTTGCATTGAAGCAGCAAAGATATTAGACTGTGATGCTGATTTTTCCGACCGGTTAAAGGATGCTTGCGGAAAGCTTCCGGATTTTGCCGTGGGAAAGGAAGGACAGCTGCAGGAATGGCTTCAGGATTTTGAAGCTTCCGATCCTCATCACAGGCATATTTCGCACCTTTTGGCACTTTATCCTTTCAGCCAGATTACGGTGGACAAAACCCCTGAACTCAGTGCTGCAGCCAGAAGAAGCATAGACTTGAGGGTGAGTCCGGAGGGCTCCTATGAGGAATCAAATTGGGGTTATGCCCTTTTGGAGGCTTACTTTGCCCGGTTGAAGGATGGGAATGAGGCATATAAATATATACAAGGTGCAATCCGGGGATTGACATATGATAATCTCTTTATCTGCCATCCTGTTTTTGAGGGATATGAAGTGGGCATTTATGAGCTGGATGGAAATACAGGCATGAGTGCGGCCGTGCTTGAGATGCTCCTTCAAAGCCATGAAGGCATAATTGAACTGCTGCCGGCGTTGCCAAATGCCTGGGATGCGGGATATGTCAAGGGTATTTGTGCAAGGGGCGGCTTTGTGATCGACATGGAATGGGAAAATCACAGTCTTAAAAAGTTTCCATAACCTCAAAGCTTGGTAATCCATGCACTATCAAGTATAAGGATAGAATAGAGAAGCTTAATTTGGCTGCCGGTGAAACCAAGGTGTATGATTTTAATCAGATTTAGGGAGCCGGGAGCATAAAACCGGGGCAGCACGATTTATATAAAATTGGTTTGAATTCAGCCAATAATGGATGCACTGATTGTTATGTGCTTTGAACCCTTTCGGAGCGACAATCATCCATTTCAATTAGCTGAATTCATTCCCAAACTATATAGAGCTGTATTGCATTTATCTTTGAAAGGACGTCGAATATGAGTATAAGTTATTGCAAAGAAAAGAAACTGTGGATACTTGAAACAAAGAACACTTCCTATGTCATCGGAGTGGATGAAGAAAACAATTTGCAAAATGTCTACTGGGGCAGCAAGTTGCCCTATATTGGTGATTACAGCCCTGCAGACATCAGTAAGGGACATTCTTCCTTTGATTTCAGGGAAGGCTTTGCGAACCTTGAATTTCCGGCATGGGGCGGGCTGCTTTATTCAGAGCCATGCCTCAAGGCAACCTTTTCGGACAATGTGAGAAATCTGTCCCTTAAATATGATGACTATGAAATTGTCAGAAATTCAGAGAATGTGTCCGATGAATCCATGTCGGAGCTGAGGATTGATTTAAAAGACAGCCTGTCCTATCGGCTTCGTGTCAGATTATATTTCAGGATATATGAGGAATTCGATATAATTGAAAAATATGCCGAAGTCATTAATGAAGGTGAGCAGCCTGTTACGTTGGAGAGCATACAATCCGGTGCCTGGTATCTGCCTGAAGGCATGGATTACCGGCTGACCCATCTGATCGGCCGCTGGAGTGGGGAAACGCAGCTAAGGCAGACCTTTCTTACGGAAGGGAAGAAGGTTATGGAGAGCAGAAGGGGCACTACCAGCCCCCATGCCAATCCATGGTTTGCAATAGATAACGGAAAGGCGGATGAAGACTATGGCAGCGTTTGGTTTGGTGCCCTGGCCTGGAGCGGAAACTGGAAGATGGTTTTTGAGCTGAGCTCCTTCGGACAGCTTAAGATAACGGGGGGCATCAACGATTTTGATTTTTCCTGGCATTTAAAACCCAATTGCACATTTACAACCCCTGTTTTCACTGCCGGATATACGGAAAATGGCTTTGGAAGCGCCAGCAGACTTATGCATTCATACCAGCTGAAACATATACTCCCTAAAGAGCATGCATCTGAATTCAGAAAAGTTATATATAATTCCTGGGAAGCGACTTACTTCAATGTAAATGCGGAAAACCAGAGATCCCTCGCCGAAAAGGCGGCTTCAATAGGAGTGGAGGTTTTTGTTATTGATGACGGCTGGTTTGGAGAGCGTAACAGCGACAGGGCAGGATTGGGAGACTGGTTTGTGAACAGGAATAAATTCCCGGACGGCCTAGCACCACTAATTAAAACCGTGAATGAGCTGGGGATGGATTTTGGAATATGGGTTGAGCCGGAAATGGTAAATCCCGACAGCAAGCTTTACCGGGAGCATCCTGACTGGGTATACCATTTTCCCGGCCTGCCGAGGACCGAGGCCAGAAACCAGCTGGTTCTGAATCTGGCAAGGGATGATGTCAAGCAGTATATCTATAATTTTATGGATAAACTCCTGGGGGAAAACAATATTAAGTTTATCAAATGGGACATGAACAGGCACTTTACCGAGCCGGGATGGCCGGAGGCTGCAGCAGAGGAGCAGAAGGAAATCTGGGTAAGGCATACCTTAAGCATTTATGAAATAGTAGAAAGACTAAAAGCCAAGTATCCGTCTGTGGTGTTTGAATCCTGCTCCGGCGGAGGAGGCCGTGTGGATCTTGGTATTTTGAGGCGTATGGATGAATTCTGGCCCAGTGATAATACGGATGCTTTTGACCGCCTTAAGATACAGGAGGGATTTGCCTATGCATATCTTCCCAAGGCCATGGTGGCATGGGTGACCGATTCACCAAACTGGCTGAACGGAAGGAAGCTGCCGCTTACTTACAGATTCCACAGCGCCATGATGGGTACCCTCGGTATAGGAGGCAACCTGAACCATTGGTCGGAGGAAGAACTCAAGACGGCCAAAGAAATGATCTCTCTCTACAAGGAAATAAGGCCGATTGTGCAGGAAGGAAATCTGTACAGGCTTCTCTCGCCCAGGACGAATGAGGTGGCAGCAGTGGAGTACACTGCAAAAGACGGGTCGGAAGCTCTGGTATTTGCCTTTTTGCATTCGTCCCAGTTTGGAGTAGGTTCAAAGACACTTTATCTTAAGGGACTTGAAAGCAAAGCTTTATATAAGGTAGAGGGTTCCGATGGATTGACAAGCGGCGCCGCATTGATGAAAAAAGGCCTGGAGGTCAATCTTAAGGGGGATTTTGACAGCAAGCTGATAAGAATTAAAAAGGTGGATTATATATAGCTCATATCTGTTTTTTGGACCATGCCCGTCATCCTTGTTTATCGCTTCAATAATAGACCTAAAAGGCCTGTCTTTTAAGAAATAGCATCCCCGTAGAGCGGATATCTTTTTGTCTCCTCTGCGGGGATGTTATGATTGTATGCAAGTATCTTGATTTATATACAGATAAGCAAATCAAAAAGGTATCTTTCTGAATTCACCGGGGGTGAGGCTGGTGTGGTTCTTAAAAGCGATAATAAAATTCGTTTCACTGTTAAAGCCGCATTCAAAGGCTATCTCTTTAATGGATAAGTCTGTAGTTTTTAAAAGGGTCTTGGCATGATTCAGCCTTAAAATGCTTACATATTCGTAAGGGGAGTACCCGGTCTCTCTTTTGAAAATCCTGCTGAAGTGATAAGGACTCATGCACACATTGGCAGAAATATCCTCGAGGGAAATCTTGTTTTTGTAATTGTTCCTGATAAAAGCAATCGACTCATCAATATAGTTGGAATTTGTAGAATTCCCCAGCGTGTTTTCCGCAGACAATATCAGCAATTCGGCAAGCATTCTTTGTATGGTACAGGACAGGATGGCTTCGTTTATCATCCTGTTTTTTCTGAAATCATCTATCATGGATAATAAATAGTCCTGAACCAAGGTAGAATTCCTAGAATTGATTACATTGCCGGACCTCTCGTTTATAAGATTGAAATAATCATTGCTGACATTTCCGTCAAAATGCATCCAGAGGGTTTCCATGGAGCTGCTGGTTTCATATATGTGGGGCTTGTAGCAGTTTATCAGTATTATGTCGTTCGCTTTTATAGTCTGGGCTCTGTTGTTGATGGTGATCAGGCCTTCCCCGGCTACGACGTACATTAAAAGATAGCTGTCAAATTTGTCCCTTTTGACTCTGTAATTATGATCGCAATAGAAGTGTCCCAGGGAGCTTATATAAAAGAATAATGACTTTGCCACATTGCTAGGAGAATTGAAAAAAGCACACGAACCTTCCAAAACACCAGACTCAATTGTATACATGATATTCCCCTCCATGTAACACTATCAGATAGCAATATTTTTAAATTCATCAGCAATTAGCATTAATGTAATTCCTATAAATTAATTATAAAATTAAAGCGAGAACAAAGCAATAAAAATAAGTAAACGCTGAAATTTAGTATCCAATATAAAAGAGGAGGGGTGCTGTGGTTCTGCAGGAGAGGGTTTCACGCGTTAATGAAGATTACATTATTCAGTACACTTTGGTCAACAGGAATGGAATAAAAGTCAGCTTTTTAAATTACGGAGGAGTCATCACCAGGATTATTGCCCCTGATAGATTCGGTCAATTCGAAAACATCGTTTTAAGCCATGAACGCATAGAAGATTATTTCTCAAATGAACCTTACTACGGAGCCTTGGTAGGAAGGGTGGCAGGAAGGATAAGCAATGCGGAGTTTGTGATGGACGGTGTAAGGTACCATTTAACCAAAAATGATGGCAATAACAGCATACATGGAGGTTTGAAGAATTTCAGCCACGTCCTGTGGGCCTGTAGAGTCAAAAGGGAAAATGCGGTGGAGCTGTCATATGAAAGCCCCGACGGTGAGGAAGGATATCCTGGGAATTTAAAGGTAAAGGTTACTTATGAGCTAAATGACGAGGATGAATTCATTATAAGTTATTCAGGCGTTTCCGACAGGAAAACACCCTTTAATCCCACAAGCCATAGTTATTTCAACTTAAGCGGTGATGATAAAAGGGATATACTGGACCATCACTTGATCATAAGCAGCAGCAGATTTCTGGAATTGGCGAAGGACTATTTGCCCACAGGCAAAATAATGCCCGTAGAGGGAAGTGTTTTCGATTTCAGAAGAGGCAGGACGATCAGAGATGCGGTAATGTCCGATGATGAGCAAACAGTGCTGGCTAAGAAGGGATTAAACCATCCGTTTTTGTTGGACAAGGAGGGGAATTACGATGTGATTTTAAGCGATAGCGCCAGCGGCAGAGAGATGGCTGTTAAGACAGATGCGGTGGGGGTGGTAATATATACGGGCAGCGAGTTACCTCCTGAAAAAAGATATCATGGCATCTGTATTGAAACGCAGGGACTGCCGGATGCGGTAAATAATTCTTCCTTTCCATCAATCGTAATACGGGAAGGTGAAAAGTTCAACACATCAACAATATTTAAATTTGGAGTAAAGTCTGACAATAGCATAGCTTTAAAAAAGGAGAGGATATAAATGAGTTGGGAGAAAAGAGTAAAAGTGTGGGAAGAGGTTGTCAAAATACCGACCTATCCGGTAGGGAAACCGGACAAGAATCCCATGTTCCTGGAAAAGAGGGTGTATCAGGGAAGTTCCGGCAAAGTATATCCGCTGCCGGTCATAGATAAAATTTATGACCATAAGGAAGAAAAGGAATACAAGGCAGTATTTTTAGAGAATAAATACATTAAAGTAATGATACTGCCGGAGCTTGGAGGAAGAATCCAAAGAGCCCTGGACAAGACAAACAATTATGATTTTGTATATTACAACCGGGTGATAAAACCGGCCCTGGTAGGCCTGGCAGGTCCCTGGATATCCGGAGGAATTGAATTCAACTGGCCCCAGCACCACAGGCCCAATACCTTCGGCCCTGTTGACTATAAGCTGGAAGAGAATGATGACGGAAGCTGCACCTTATGGGTAAGCGAAATCGACAGGATGTATGGGACAAAAGGAATGGCAGGTTTCACCCTGTACCCTGATAAGGCTTATATTGAAATTAGGGGGCAGTTATACAACAGGACTGCAGAAAATCAAACCTTTTTATGGTGGGCAAACCCTGCGGTGGCAGTAAATGATCATACCCAATCCGTATTTCCGCCGGATGTTCACGCTGTATTTGATCACGGCAAAAGGGATGTTTCCAAGTTCCCCATTGCAACGGGTGTATACTACAAGGTGGACTATTCTGCAGGAGTTGATATTTCAAGATACAAGAACATTCCTGTGCCTACATCCTATATGGCATATCACTCCGATTACGACTTTGTGGGCGGATATGACCACAGTGTTAATGCCGGAATTCTTCATGTGGCCAACCACCACATATCTCCAGGAAAGAAGCAATGGACATGGGGCTGCGGAGATTTCGGAAAAGCTTGGGACAGAAATCTCACTGACGAGGACGGCCCATATATCGAGCTGATGACCGGAGTCTTTACTGACAACCAGCCGGATTTCAGCTGGCTGAAGCCATATGAGGAAAAGACCTTTAAGCAGTATTTTATGCCCTACAAAAATATCGGCATGGTTAGCAATGCCAATATTAATGCAGCAGTGAACCTTGCTATGGAGGGCAATATTGTAAAAATAGGAGCATATGCAACTTCCGAATATGAAAATGTGACTGTGACCCTCAAGGGAAAGTATGGAGAATATGTAAAAGAAAAAATCAGCATTTCTCCGGAAAACACCTATCATAAAGAAATAGCAGTCGATGCCGGGGAACAGGAGCATTATTTAAAGGTGGCTTTGGTAAAGGAAGATGGTAAGGAGCTTATTTCATACCAACCAAAAGAAAAGAGCATTGAAAAAATTCCCGATCCGGCCAAGGCGATTGGGCAGCCCAAGGATTTGAAGAATAATGAGGCTTTGTACCTGGCGGGTATCCATATTGAGCAGTACAGGCATGCCACCTATGAGCCGGACCCGTATTACCTGGAAGGCCTGGTCAGAGATCCTGAAGATATTAGAATCAACAATGCTTATGGAGCCTTATTGTTAAGAAGGGGCAATTTCAGTGAAGCGGAAAAATATCTGAGGCAGGCTGTTAAAACTTCCACCCGGCATAGTCCCAATCCTTATGACGGAGAACCTCTGTATAATCTTGGTTTGGCACTGTTATACCAAGGTAAGCTGGACGAAGCTTATGCCAAGTTTTATAAAGCTACCTGGAATGCCGCATGGCAGGACAGCGGTTTCTTTTCCGTTGCACAGATCGACTGCAAGAGAGGGGATTATGAACTTGCTTTGGAGCATGTAACCCAATCCATAATAAAAAACTATCATAATGTCAAGAGCAGAAATCTCAAAACGGCCGTTCTCAGGACTCTCGGCAAATTACCTGATGCTGAAAGATTAGCTTTGGAAACTGCAGAAATAGACAAATTGGATTTTGGGGCTAAAAATGAGCTGTATAAGATAGCTTTGGCTCAAGGCAAATTTGCGGAAGCAGACGGAATTTTGGAGGAGCTTACCAAGCTGATGAGAGGTGACGTCCACAATTATATTGCATTGGCTCAGGAATATGGAAATGCAGGCTTTTATACGGATGCTGTGGAAATACTGGACAGATATATCATACAGAGCTCCAATGTATATCCGATGGCATACTACTATAAGGCATATTATTTGGCAAAGGGTGGACATGAGGAAGAATCAGAAAAGTACTATATGCTTGGGGACAATGCCGACTCGGATTACTGCTTCCCCAACAGCCTCTGTGATCTGCTTGTGCTGGAAGCCGCCACAGCAAGGAAAAACTGCGGCAGCAAAGCGTTTTATTACCTGGGCAACCTCCTGTATGATAAAAAGCAATATGACAGAGCGGTGCTGTGCTGGGAGAGGTCTGCAGAAATTGATGATACCTTCCCAACAGTCTACAGGAATCTGGCCCTCGCTTATTACAACAAGAAAAAAAGCCCTGAAAAGGCAAGAATGTGTCTGGAAAAAGCCTTTGAGCTTAATAAGAAGGATGCCAGAGTGCTGCTTGAATTGAACCAGCTTTACAAGAAGATCAATATACCTTATGAGGAGAGATTTGAGCTCCTTAACAAGCATCTGGAAATTGTTGAAACAAGAGATGACCTGTATATCGAATATCTTACTTTGCTGAATTTGAGGGAAGAATACGAGAAGGCTCTGGAGCTCATGCTTAAAAGAAAATTCCATCCCTGGGAAGGCGGAGAAGGAAAGGTTACAAGGCAGTATGTTTATGCCAATATGGAAATCGCCAAAAAATTAATGAACCAAGGCAAAAATGCTGAAGCCTTGAGCTATTTGTTCAATGCCTTGAAATATCCGGAAAACCTGGGAGAGGGAAAACTTGCCGGAGCCCAGGACAACGATATACATTACTACATCGGCTGTGCTTATGAAAAACTGGGTGAAACGGAGAAGGCTACAGAATTCTTTGAGAAGGCTTCAAAGGGTCTGGATGTACCGGCCAGCGCCATGTACTACAATGACCAACCGCCGGAGACCATATTCTATCAAGGATTGGCATTGTTAAAGCTCAATAACGAGGAGGCTGCCAGGGGAAGATTCAATAAGCTCATAGACTATGGCGAGCAGCACCTGTTTGATGATGTCAGGATAGACTACTTTGCCGTTTCGCTGCCCGACTTTTTAATCTTCGACGAGGACTTAAACAAGAAAAATCAAATTCACTGCTATTATCTCATGGGCTTGGGCAATTTGGGCCTAAAAAAAGCTGACAAAGCCAAAGAATATTTTGACAAGGCTTTGCAGTTGGATGTAAACAACCAGGGTGTGATAATCCACTCAAAGATCAAAATATGAAGGTGAACTCAGAACAGGCATTTTGGTATATAAAAATCATATATTGATATTTCCTTTTCACTTCTTTTATTTAACAATGGTGTTATAAGGGGAATTAGCACCGTTTGAAATGGGAGGTATCAATAATATGAAAAAAAGGCGGAAGACAGCAATTGGTTTGTCTGTTGGAGTTTTAGCCGCAGTTATTGTCCTGGCCGCAGTCTTTGCGTTTCTGACGAGGGGGATAAATGTAAAAAGCGGCCAGGCCAATGTCGTACTGAAGGAAGATAAGTTACTCATAGGCAATGATGTACTGTCAATAAATTATGATATTTCCAAAGGAACGTATGATTTTAATTACAGAGGAAAGCAGATCATCGGATATTTGGAGGCATCTGTGGTTGTGGACGGCAGGACGTATATCACAGGTGCTGCAAAAAAGCGCAGTGTCGTAAAAGAGAAAACCAAAGCCGTGGAAGACGCATTCGGAAATGGTGTGACAGTCGCTGTAGACAATGATTTTGATGATGTGCATATCCTTCAATATTTTACGGTTTATGAGGATAAACCCTATGCAATTCTTCAAACGGAAGTTGAAGGCAAGAAAGGGGATGTTTCCACAAACCATATTTCACCGGCGACATTTAAGATGCCGGAAGGAGCCTGCCAAAATATTGATATAGGCAAAGCCGAAGATATGCGGGTGCTTTTCGTCCCGTTTGACAATGATAAATGGGTTAGGTACGAATCCAATACCTATTCCATGGCACACAAGAGTTATGAAGTCACTGCCGTATATAACGCGGTAGAAAGGCAGGGGCTGGTCATCGGTTCGGTGGACCATGATACCTGGAAAACAGCGATTGACATCCAGGGAGAAAAGGAAGGAATCACATATCTCGAGGTATACGGAGGAGCGGCCGATGATCAGACCCGGGATACACAGCCCCATGGTTTTGTTTCAGGCAGGACGGTAAAGTCCCCACGGATATTTATGGGAATGTTTGAGGATTACTGCAAAGGGCTGGAGGAATACGGCAAAGCCAATGCCGCACTGGTAAAGCCGCTTGAGTGGAGCGAAGGTGCAATTTTCGGCTGGAATAGCTGGTATGCGGCTTCAAACCATATTGATGCCGATACCTTTCTTAACGCTGCGGATTTCATAAAGCAAAAGCTGCAGCCGGAAGGCTTTGGCAGTGATGATGGCGCCGTATACATCAACTTTGATTCTTTCTGGGACAATTTGAGTGAGCGAGAGCTCATTGATGCTGTGGAGCATGTGCATGCCCAGGGCCAGAAGGCGGGAATCTACTGGACGCCCTTTGTCTATTGGGGCAATGACCCTCTTTGGCCTGTAGAAGGAGGAGAGGGTGCGACCTATGGAGAAATCCTGCTTAAGGATAAAGACGGAAATACGCTCCCTGCCATAGCCGGGGGCCTGCCGATAGATCCCACCCATCCGGCTCAGATCAAGCGTATGGAATACCAGCTGGGCAAATTTGTTGAGTGGGGCTTCGATTATATCAAATTGGACTTCCTGACCCATGGGGCGTTAGAAGGGGAGCATTATGACAAGAGCATAACAACAGGCATACAAGCTTATAACTATGGCATGCAAAAGCTCAATGAGCTGCTGTCGGAAGAAAAAGCCGGCCGGCCGATATTCATCTCGGAATCCATAGCCCCTTTGTTTCCTTACCAATATGCCCATGCCCGACGCATAAGCTGCGATGTATTCAATGAATTGAAGGACAGCGAATATATGCTTAATGCCATGACTTACGGGTGGTGGCAGAAGGAATTGTACCCCTTTCTTGACGGCGATATGATGTGCCTGCACAAAAGGGATGGAGGGGTGTTTGCAAAATATGAGGAAGCCCTGATGCGTGTCAATTCCAATGCGGTTACAGGGGGGTTATTCCTGTCGGGAGACAATTTCAACTATGCGGCAGCATACAAAGCGGCACCGGAAAACCTTCCCGGGACGCCTGAGGCGGTGGAACGGTCTTTGGAGTTGCTGACAAACAAATATATAGTTGACATAATTAATAACAAGAAGGCCTTTTTGCCGGTGGAGGGCAATAAGAGGAATGGAGCGTCGGATATCTTTGTTTTGCAGGAAGGAGACAGGGCTTATATTGCCGTATTTAATTACTCCATAGATAAGAGCAAAACAATGGATGTGGATCTGGGCCGGGCAGGTTTGGACGCAAAAAGGGAATATGAGGTACTGGATATATGGAGCGGAAGTAAAACAAAAGCATCCGGGAGCTTGAATGCTGAGCTTGCACCGGGGGGATCCACAATTTTCATCTTGCAATAAAACTTGGTTTGACAGATAATACATCTGAATAGAATCGTCGCCTGTTGATATGACAGCTGGGTAAAAAAGGTGAACCACCTTAGCATATGCAGTTAGTTTCGCATCCACTTTTATATCTATGATCTATGGGGGAATTTAAATGTATAAGCTTTTGCTGGTAGAGGATGAAAAGATACTGCTTGAGGACTTGCGAGACAGCGTTGACTGGATATCTATGGGAGTTGAAGTGGTTGGCACCGCCTGGAACGGAAGCGATGCATTGAAGAAGGCGGAGCAGCTTCAGCCGGACATCGTCATTACGGATATTAAAATGCCTGTCATGGATGGCCTGGAGCTGGCAAAGCGACTCAAAGAAAGGGACAACGGAATACAGATCATCTTTATCACCGGATATGATGAGCTGCAATATGTGAAAACCGCGCTGGAAGTGGAGGCGGTGGGATATCTGCTAAAGCCTTTTAATTTCTCCGAGATCAGATACGTTCTAGACAAAGCAAAGCTGCACCTTGCGACCCAGAAAGATGCCGAGTACGGAAGGCGAGCACAGGAGGAAGCAAAAATACGGAATTTGCTTCTTGCTCCAAAGGATGGCGATTTCAAGCCGGGTGAAGATTTTATTGTCATGGTGGCTTCAATAGATAATTACCAGATTGTGCTGAAAGAAAAGGGTAACACTGCAATGCAGGAGTTGGTGAACGGTGTGCAGCTGCTCCTGGAAGAAGCGCTAAAAAGGTGTGGCCACCAATACAAGCTTTTATCGCTGGAGGAAGGGCGGTACTTTATTGCCGTATCCCCCAAGCATGAATTTGTGGATTTAAGCATAACAAAGTGGAAAATTCTGAATGACCTTATCAAAAAAGAGCACAATGTCACACTTTCCATCGGACAGTGCGACAGACAGGTGAAATTAAATAAGTTCTCAGAGGCATATCATCAAGCGTTATCAGCACTGGGCAACCGATTCTTTTTGGGTCATGGTCAGATAATGATATCTTCGGCATCAAGTGTGCGTACCACAAGTAATTTACGCGAGATTCCTGAAATTGAGGAGGAAATTATTGATGCTGTTTGCCATAACCAACGTGCTGAAGCGATAAGCTACCTGGAAAACTATTTTGAACTGTTTCGTACCGAAAAGACCCAACGGGATATTGTAGTTGTTGGCGTATATAATCTTATAAACCGTCTATATGAGTATTTTTACAAGCTGGACAAAAACCCGGATGCGGTATTGCGGGAAAAAGGGGAGATTTTGAGCACCATAGAATGTTATGATAACATAATATGCATGCACAATTATGTAAAAGGTAAGCTGAATTCCATATTTGACCGGTTCTGTACCGATATGGATGCGGATCACTCCCACAGTGTCGTTGCCCGAGTAAAGCAATACCTGGAAGAGCATTATGCAGAGCCTATTACTATTGAAAACATATCCCAGGAGATGTATTTGACGCCCAGCAGATTGCGCAGCGTGTTCAAGAATTATACCGGAAAAACCATCCATGATTATCTGACGGATTTGAGGATGAGAAAATCCCTGGAGCTGATCGGGGATCCCGCAATCCGCATCAAGGATGTGGCATATGGTGTGGGATACGAAAATGTTTCATATTTCTGCATACTCTTTTCCAAATATTACGGCATGTCTCCCGGTCAATACAGGGATAGGCTGCTGGAGAGGCAAGTATAGGTACTAAGGTCAGGAAATGAAAGGCGGTACATGGGGAATGTATAATAAAATAGTGCTTCCCGTACGTAACTTTTTTCAGAAGGTCAGCTATCAGCACAAGCTGTTCCTTATTATGTGCATCACAGTACTATTTATTTCCATATTCAATTATGGCTATTTGTACTCTGTCATAAAAAACAGGCTTTACGCTTCCGCCTATGACAATCTGGCCGTATCTACAGATCAGCTGGCAAACAATATAACTGCAAAGCTTGAGTATTTTTCCGGCCTTAGCAATACCATATACTCCGATTATCAGGTTATGCAGCTTCTGACCAATGAATATGTTGATCCTGGGCAATATGTGGACTTCTATCAATTTATAGGAAAGTATATACAGCGCTTTATGGCGGCCGACCCGTATATACTTTCCATTACTTTTTATATAGACAGTAATAAAATTCCGCCTGACATGAAATACATCAAGCCTATTGAGCAGCTTGAAGGCTCCGCGCTTTTCGATGATGTGAACGAGGCACGGGGAGGGATAGTCTATGGTCCGGCAAGCCGGTGGGAAGAAACGACGGTGGGAGAATCAAGCTCCGGAACGGGATCGGGCATGAGTTATTCCTTCAAGCTTGTGCGGCTTCTTAATTATTATACCTATGGTTCCAACTATGGCATCTTGTCCATTGATATTGACACCCGGGACCTGCGGAGAATGTTTGAAAATGAGTTGAATAACAAAGATATTTTTATAGTTGATGCCGAAGGTGCTATTATTGTATCAGGAAACTCATCACATACGTCCAGAAAGCTGGTGGATGTTGTGGATATGGAAATGACGGGACTTAAAGACAGAAGTTATACCACCATATTTTTTAATGGTGAGCAAAAGCTGACTACATGCAGGCAGTTGAAAAACGGGTGGAGGGTTGTTGCATTGACCTCCTACACAGATGTGGTGCGCAATATAAACCAGTCCCTCCTGAGGATGTTTGTTGTAAGTTTGGTTATACTGGGATTATCCTTTTTTGCCTTCTACGTGATATCTTATTTTTTTACGCGGAAGGTAAAATATCTGATCCGTCTGATTAAAAACGTGGAGTCGGGGGATTTTGACATAAAGGTGATAAATGCCGGAGATGATGAACTGGGAAAGGTCATATCGGCTTTCAGCAGAATGGCGAAAAAGGTGAACCATCTGATGAAGGAGGTTTACGAAAAGGAGATAATAGGAAAATCCACGGAGCTGGAACTTCTACAGGCACAGATAAATCCCCACTTTCTGTACAATACTCTTTCGTCGATGGCAGCGCTGGCCAGACGCTATCATGATGAAAGACTGACGGGTATGGTTATATCCCTTTCGGACTTTTACAGGATTTCATTGAACAAGGGAAGAAAAATCATCACCGTGCGGGAAGAGATTGACCTTACGCGCAGCTATCTGCGCATAATGATGTATCGTTTTGAAGGATTAATCCATTCGGAAATTCACTGTGAGCCTCAGGTGATGAATTATGTTACCCCGAAGTTCATTTTGCAGCCCTTTGTGGAAAACAGCATCAATCACGGCATTTCCGGTGACGAAGGCATACGTATTTTTATATCGGCCGAAGAGAAGGAGGATAAGCTGATCTTTACCATAACGGATGATGGATGCGGCATGACGCCCGATGTAATTGAGAAGTGTTTGAACGGGCCTTCATCGGGAAGGGGATATGGGATACGGAATGTGCAGCAGAGAATAGCCATGCTGTATGGAGACAGTTATGGCATCGATATTGATAGTTCCCCTGGTAAAGGGGCTAAAGTAACTATATACCTTCCTCTGATTCGTCAGTAACAGCGATTATGGACAAGGGGCGGCTAACACCGGTATTTGGCGTTAGCCTGGCCTTTTTTAGCCCATCGGAAAAGGTCTTTTCTTTTTCGCATATCAAATCAAGTCATTTTGGGATATAATGTGCAAAAATTAATATTTAACTGCCTTCGCAGGGTTTATATAATAAAGTTGCAAATCAAAGAAAGCTGTTCTTTCTTCTGATTGAAGTATACTTTTATTTAGCGAAAGGAGAACAGTATGTCTGTCGAACTGGGAAACACAGTAAGCTTAAACAGGACGAAAATCCATAAGAATTCACTAAAAAGCAGAATCCTGAAACACAAATATCTTTACATTCTCATACTTCCGGGTATCATATGGGCGCTGGTTTTCTGCTATGCTCCGATTTACGGCCTTTATATGGCGTTTATAAATTACATTCCTGAATCTAATTTCTTCCAGTCTTTTATAAGAAGCGAATTTGTAGGATTGGACTGGTTCAAGTTTTTCTTCCAGACCGGTGACTTTTTAAGGATATTGCGCAATACGCTTGCCACAAGTGTTTTGACATTGGTAATAAGCTTTCCTGCACCTATAATCCTGGCTCTGGTGCTGAATGAATGCCGTGCGCTGATTTTTAAGAGGATGGTTCAGACAGTATCTTATCTTCCCCACTTCATTTCGTGGGTCATAACAGCTAACATATTTCTCACCATGATGTCTTCCGGAGGAGTTATAAATCAGCTTTTGATGTCAATGGGGCTAACGAAAGAACCAATAATGTTTTTCCAGGACGGCAAACTGTTTTGGCTCCTTCTTGCCATAGCTAATACATGGAAGGGCATGGGCTACTCATCAATAATTTATCTGGCGGCTATAACTTCCATTAATGATGAATTATATGCTGCTGCCAGTATAGATGGTGCTAATCGTTGGCAAAGGATGATATATATAACATTGCCTTCAATAATGCCCACAGCGGCAGTTATGTTGGTATTGTCCGTGGGAGGACTGCTCAATGCCGGATTTGAACAGCAGCTGCTAATGGGAAATCCTACGATTCTGGAATACTCGGATGTTATTGACACCTATTCTTACCGGTATGGGTTTGGTAGCGGAATGTACTCCTACGGAGCAGCAGTTGGATTGTTTAAGTCGCTGGTAAACTTCATTCTGCTGATGATAACCAATTTTATTGTAACTAAGATACGTGGAAGAACATTGCTATAAAAAATGCAAAAGGAGATGTTATAATGAGTGGCTTTACTGATTCAATTGCTGGGAAAAAAAGAAAATCCTCTATTCAAATCGGTTCGTTGATATATGACGGTGTTATTTGCTTCATCCTTCTGTTGGTTCTTATTGCGTGCTTTTATCCGTTTTGGTATATATTAATACTATCTTTGAACGACGCGACCGACAGCCTAAAAGGCGGACTGTTCCTGTTTCCTAGGGTATTTACCATAGACAGTTACATTTCTGTGGTCAACAATGGTGAGTTTTTGCATGCGGCATGGATCTCCCTGGCAAGAACGGTAATAGGTACATTGTACTCCCTGTTTTTTACCACGCTGCTTGCTTATGGGATGAGCAAAAAAGATCTGGTTGGAGCTAAAGCCATTTCCGTATTTTTTATCATAACCATGTATTTTGGCGGCGGTCTGATACCTTATTATATGGTCCTAAAGGCCATAGGCCTGATTGATACCTTTTGGGTATACATTATTCCTGGGGCTATAAGTGTTTATAATATGATACTGATCAGGATTTATATAGAATCGCTGCCGGCAGAGATGGAGGAGTCGGCAAAGCTGGACGGGGCAAACGAGATAACCATCCTGTTTAGGATAATAATCCCCCTGTGCATGCCTGTATTGGCAACAGTATGCCTGTTTTTTGCCGTAGGTCAGTGGAATTCCTGGTTTGATACCAATTTGTATACTTACAGCAAGAAGCTTAAAACCTTGCAGTTTCTGTTGGTGCAGATATTAAACAACTATGACCTTGGCAGCATGCAATCCCAGGCGGAATTGCTGGCGAAGGCTACAGAACGAAAAACTACTTCGAGCGATTCTGTCAGAATGGCAACGACTATGGTGGCTACCCTGCCTATAATCCTTGTTTATCCGTTTCTCCAGAAGTATTTTGTTAAAGGTATAATGATTGGTGCTGTAAAAAGCTAGAACTGAAGCGGTTTGACCGTTCAGAATAAATATGAACAAAAAAAAGAGGAGGAGAGTTCTATGAAAACCAAAGTTCTGAAGTTGGTGGCTTTATTTGCTGCTCTCATCATGGCGCTTAATATTATGGCCGGATGTGGAAGTACCTCCGGTGACAAGACATCGGATGCCGAGACGAGCAGTAAAGCTACAACACCGGCAGAAGAGACCAAAGATGCTAAAGATCCTGCTGAGGATACTACTCCAATAACACTCAAAGTATTTCTGAAAAATGAATTGAACTGGGATACTCCGGTGGGGCGTGAAATAACTAAGAAGACCGGTATTACCTTGGATTTTGTACCCATCGCCGGAGATGCTCAGGAAAAGCTCAATCTGATGTTGGCATCCAATGATATGCCTGACATAGTGAGCATTGACCGATGGTCTGACGCAAACAGCAAATATATCAAATCTAAAGCTGTAATTCCTCTGGATGATTTGATGGAGAAATATGGTCCCAACGTGAAATCCCAGCTGGGGGACACCTTGAAAAAAGTGCTGAATGAGGATGGACATCTTTACGGCATACCTTCTTGGTTCAGCAGTGAAGTTCAGCCTAGTCCGGTTTTTGGTTTCCTTATCCGCATGAATTATGTGAAGGAATTAGGCTATTATGAGAAGTATACAAGCAAAGGATATTTCACTAAAGACGAGTTCCTGAGCTTGTTGAAAGACTGGAAAGCTAAATATCCCAATATCAACGGTAAGGATACTTTGCCTGTGACCATCAATCAGGACAACTACAGCGGCGCTCGCTACACGTTTATGGGCATGTATGCCATAGGCTCTTATTATGAGCAGGACGGCAAGCTGAGAGACAATGTTTATAATCCGGCATATAAAGAAATGTTTATGTTTATGAATCAGCTGTATCGGGAAGGCCTGCTTGATAAGGACTGGCCGGTGAACAAGACGGCTCTGTGGAATGAGAAGATGTCCAACGGCTATGTTCTGTGTGCTCCTGATGCTTACTGGAATGCCGGGGCTAACAGCGTTCTGGCAAAAGATGCAAACGGAAACGAAACTCCAGACAATATGTTCTATCCCTTTAAGGTTGTCGCAGACGGCGTAGATCCTCAGAAGACGACCTATGGACCTACCAGCGTCCTCGGATGGCTGTTTACTTACATCACTTCAGCCAACAAATATCCTGAGCGCACCATGAAGTTCCTTGACTATCTCATCAGCGAAGAAGGCCAGTATATTACTCAGTGGGGTCCTGAAGGGCTTTTCTGGGAAATGAAGGATAACCAGCGCACCATAAAAGAAGATAGCCTGGAAGAGCTTAAAAAGGATTTCTGGACCGCCATCGGAGACAATGGAATACGCAAATATGAAATCGTATTCAAGTCCGGAATAGCACAAGATGGCAAGCCTTATGATTTATGGGCCGAATATTCACAGAACTACGGTACAAAGGATCCTGTTGCCGAATTTGCAAAGCAATACCTTGGAGACTCCGCATGGGATACTACGTTGTATGACAACCTGGGGCCTGCTGCCGGTACTCCTGAAGCGCTCATATCCACTAAGATAAGCGATATCGGAAAGAATATGGAGCCGAAGATAATCCTGGCGAAAACCCAGGAGGAAGCCAGCCAGCTGTACGATCAGATGGTTGCGGATATGGAAAAGGCAGGCTTGGCAAAGGTTGAAGAGATTGTAAACGCTAATTTTGCCAAAAAGAGAGAGCTCTGGGGCAACTAACAGCTAAGAGACATAGAAGTGATCTTTTATGACATGTAATATGCAGAAAAATAATATGCAATAAAAAATAGAGATTTTCTAACTGACTGTGCCGAATCATAAAGAATCGCTTATGTGAAACTGAATGATTCGGCCAGTTTGGTTATATAGGTGATAATACTTGCTATTCTATATAAAGATATAAAATGGTTCAGCTCAGGCAATTGAAATGGGTTGGGTTGCTGTTCCTGAAAGAATCAAAGTACATGAAGTATTACTTGAAATGCTGAATTTGCCTGTACCATTGAAAGCCCTGTCTTATGAATCACTAATTTACTATAAATCTATTGTCTGTAAATGATACTGACCTCTTTAACTCGAAACTTACGCTCAAAAAATGCTATCACAACCACTCATGCTTGCAATGCGCAACCAATATGAAAATTGACATTCATATTTTCAATGTTAGTGAGTTAAAACATGTAAGCAGCGCATAAGGCTGGCAATGCCTGGGTCAGGAGAAAAACATGTAAATAGGAGGTAGGAACTTGGTTAATCAGCTATATGAAAGAGGGAGCATTCTGCTTAAGCAGGAAAACGACAGACTCATACTTTCCGGCAGGCTTCTGAGAATAGAGTATGACCTTTCCAGCGGGTTCTCGGAATTTTGGCAGGAAGGCAGGAAAATAGCTTCAAAGGCTTTTTCCAGAGCAAAAGTGTCCGATGGATTACTATTAAATAATATCGAATATGCCACCAGGAAGCTGGCGGAGGATGGAATAAGGAAGCTGGATGACAGGATTGGCAGAGGGATCAGGGTATCAATTGAGAACCTATGCAATAACAAGCCCTCTATGGTACAAACTTTCTATATTTATGAAGATAAACCCTACTTTTTCATGGAAATCGAATTAAAAAGCCAACAGGAGATATCCTCCAACTATGTCGCACCTTTGGCGCTTGAGGCGGATTCAGAGAAAGAAAGTGTGATGGATATAAGCAATTATGCTGATGCGAGGGTGCTTTTCGTACCCTTTGACAATGATAAATGGATCCGCTTTGAATCAAATCCGGTACAGCATGCAAAAGAAAGCTATGAGGTAACAGCGGTATTTGATAATCAAAGCAGAAATGGTCTTATTGTCGGTTCAGTTACCCATGATACCTGGAAGACCGGCATCAGGGTTTCAGGAGATTCGGATAAAATAAAGGAACTGATTGTGTATGGCGGTGCAGCCGGAGAAATCACCAGGGACAGCCTTCCCCATGGCATGGTAAAGGGAGAAGCTATTACCTCCCAGAGGATTTTCATCGGATTGTTTGATGATTATAGATCCGGGCTGGAGGAATACGGGGCAGCAAACTGTGCTATAGAGCCGATGTTGAACTGGGAAGAAGGTGTTCCTTTCGGCTGGAACAGCTGGGCCGCAGTGGAGAACAAGCTGGACTGCGAGGTTTACTTAAAAGCCTCGGAATTCTTAAAAGATCACCTGCAGGATAAGGGATTTCAGAGCAATGGAACTGTTTATATCAACTTTGACTCCTTCTGGACAAACTTAAGTGAAGAGGAAATGAAAGCAGCGGTTGACCAGGTTCATGCCCGGGGACAGAAAGCCGGTATCTATTATACTCCCTTTACTTTTTGGGGACGGGATTACGATAGGATTGTGGAAGATACCAGAGGCGCTTATACATACAGGGACCTGGTATTGAAGGATGAGCACGGCAACATATTGCCTGAACTGGACGGAGGGATTCCTATTGATCCTACACATCCTGGAAACCTCATGCGGTTGAAGCCATGCTAAACAGATTTATCGAGGGAGGATTCGATTATATCAAGCTGGATTTCATGGCTCACGGGGCCATCGAGGGAGTCCACTATGATAAGAGAATATCCACCGGGATACAGGCTTATAATTATGGAATGGCACATATAAGAAGCCTGCTCAGTCCTGAAAGGGTAGGCAGACCGTTTTTCATCAATCTTTCCATAGCGCCCGTGTTTCCTTACCAGTATGCCCATGCCCGCCGCATATCCTGCGATGCCTTCGGCTCTATCCAGGATACCGAGTATATGTTGAACTCTCTGACCTATGGCTGGTGGATGAACAATAGCCTCTACAGGTACAATGATCCGGATCATACGGTCTTGTATAAAAGCCTCAAGAAGCCGCCCACTACAGAAAATGAAGCCGTCAGCAGATTGAATGCTTCGGTAATAGCGGGTACTGTGCTCCTTTTAAGCGATGACTACCGTATGGAGGAAGCCAGAGCCAGAACTGAAAAGCTGCTGTCAAATAGCAATATAACCAGGCTTGCGCGAAAAGGCATGAGCTTTAGACCGGTGGAGGGCAATACCGGAAGCGCTGCTTCAGAATTTTTCACTTTGCAGGATGGTGATGAATTCTATCTTGCAGCATTCAACTACTCGGACAGAGAAGCGGAAAAAATCATCAACCTGAGCAGGATTGGACTGGATGAAAGGGTGGAACATGTGGCGACAGACCTATGGACTGGTGAGAGAATGACTGTCTCCAAGGTTTTAAACATAAGGCTGGATGCAGCCCAGTCCAGGATATTCAGCATAGACAGGGCTTGATGAAACGTTTGTATATATACTATAGGTTAACTCGTTATGCTGGCATTTCTAAGCATGTGCTCCGAGTTAAAGAGATAGTAGAGTTAACTATCTCTATTAGCTCTTCACATTAAGTTATCTATTCTAACAATTCTAATAAAACATACCTGTAGCAGACATCATAAATCAACTAAATGACAGATATGCCCGCACCTAAGTGAAAGCAAAAGCAAAGAAAACTAGGAGGGTTTTATTATGTTAAAGCGTATGTTTACATTTATTTTAATACTGGCGCTCATTTTTACCCAGATACTTATAGCCGTACCCGCTACCGAGGCATATGCTGAAGGCGTTATCCAGACCTTTGAAGCGGAGAACGCTGATATTAATACCGGCGGGGTTGGGGATTCATCAAACGCATCCGGCAGGAAGGTCGTCAACGGCCTGGGAAAGGATTCGGGCTCAGGGTACGATGGGTACATACAATTCAATCATATTAATGTACCATCCGATGGCAAATACTTATTGCACATCTATTATCAGACAGCCCAGTTCAGACCGCTGGATATAACGTTAAACGGAGGACCCGATACAGTCCGGGTTTACTGTGACTTTGAAACTGCCAATGACTGGAACACCATATACTGTAAAACGGTCAAGGTGGATTTGAACAGTGGTGAAAACACGCTCAGGCTTGGTGCTGTAACGGATGTATGGTGTCCAAACCTGGACAGGATTGAGATTGAACCGGATACGGTATTTAGCTGTGAAGCCGAAAATCCGGATACCGATGCGGTTGAACTGGGTGGAGGAGCTTCCCCTGCCACCGGTCTGGCTACCTTTTCAGGAAATGCAGGGGTGCAAGGATTGGGAGGCAACGACGGATATGTCCTGTTTAAAAATATAGAAGCTACGAGAGATGGTTACTATGAGGTTAAAGTTTACTACTCCACAGCCCAGGACAGGGCTTTTGATATTCTTGTCAATGATAGCCTCCAATACAGGCTGAACTGCCCGAAAACCGACAGCAGCGACTGGTACATACAGGGAAGCGCTTCAATTATCGTAAGGCTTAACCGGGGAAGCAACACCTTGAAATTCTATGACAGGGCTTCCAACGGCTGGTGCCCTGTGCTGGACAAGATAGAGGTGGAATACAGCCTTAACCAAAAGCCGGATATCATTTCCATAGAATCGGATGATCCGGCCAATATGATAGGACCTGGGGTAACTTTCGGTGACTGGGCTCTGTGCTCCGGCGGAAAGACTACTTCCTCCGGGCTGGGAAGTGAGACAGAAGGCTACATCGAGTTTAGAGAAATCCAAATTCCAAGGACAGGATATTATAGGCTTAGTGTTTTTTCCGGATATTACGGAAACAGCAGTTTTGACGTGAAGGTGAATAACCTTGTGAATTCACAATTTGTGAGCACTGATGAATACAACATACCGACAGTTGACACGGGAAGCTGGTGGACCTCAAACAAATCCTTCAAGAATATTTATCTTACAGAAGGCGAAAAAAGCATCAGATTCTTCAAAAAGGAAGGCTCAGCACCAACACTGGACAAAATTGAACTGCAATTGATCCAGCCCCTTTCCTTTGAAGCCGAATCAGCAGAAAACAGATTTGCAGGCAGTGCCAGATTTACCGAGTCTGCGGACTGCTCAGGAGGATTGGAGGTGGAAGGCCTGGGTGGAGGAATCAGCGGTGGATCGGTAGAATTTGATGGAATCCAGGTAGATAAGGCCGGAACTTACATTATGAATGTTCACTATTCTACCGGAGAGCAAAGATCCTTTGATATTCTGGTAAATGATACGGAGGAATATTCTCTTACCTGCGAACCTTCAGCCGGTTGGTGGACGCCTGCTTTCAAGCCTGTCACGATAACCTTGAAACAGGGCTTGAATAAAATTAAATTCTATAACAAGCTGGACAACGGCTGGTGCCCGGGACTGGATAAAATCGACCTGATGTTTGTGGAAAATGCTCCGGCAAATGCAATCGTACTGGAGGCTGAGGATGCTCTGGGTGCCAGCGCAGAAGGATTGACAGTAGATAATGCCCCCAACTGCTCCGGCGGGAAAAGCGTTTCCGGAATTGACGGCAAATATGTGCTCTTTGATGATGTAAGCATTCCATTTACAGGCCTGTATGAGCTCAAAGTTTCCTATGTTAATGGAGATGAAAGCGGCTTAAGAAAGTTTGATATACAAATTAATGACACTGATACTTATACTGCCGATTGTCCTCCCAATACGACATGGGGGGAATGGACGCCGGGGGATATGACTCTACAGGTATATCTGGTCAAAGGAAGGAATGATGTCAAATTTTTAAAAGCTGCAGATGCATGGTGCCCGGCACTGGACAAAATTGAACTGAAACTGGCCAAAAAAATGGAGTATGAAGCTGAGAGTGATATAAATACATTTTCCGGCAGTACTCTCTTTGCATGGGAAGCATGCTCGGGAGGCATGACTGTGCAAAGCATGGGCAACGGGCCAAATGGAGGCTCCCTGACGTTTAACGGAGTCAATGTGGATGCTGACGGCATATACACACTTAAGGTTTTTTACGGAACTGAGACCCTCAGATGGTTTGATATTCTCGTCAATGATACTGATGCCTATGAGTTGGAATGTACCCCCACCTCGGACTGGTGGACGCCGGATAACCCGAAAACAATTGCCATAAGACTGAAAGCAGGGGATAATACATTGAAGTTTTACAATAAAAATGTCGGAGAGTGGTGTCCGAGCCTCGATAAAATTGAGATAAAGCCTGGTGGGACACTGGATCCGGGGGATACCAGCAAAATGATCTTTGAAGCAGAGGACCCGAATAATGACAGAACGAGCGGTACAAGGCTGGCGCAATCATCCGACTTTTCAGGAGGATACAGCGTCGAGCTGATAGGTCATGGAGAAAATGGACAGAGCCTTACCTTTAAGAACATCCAAATCGCCGAAGGAAAAGGCGGAATATATACGCTGACTGTGGATTATGCCACTTTGGAGCCTAGAGTGTTCGATATTATAGTAAATGGTGATACCAGCAACAAAATCAGGCTGGAATGCCCATCCACAGGATGGTGGTGGACCCCTGGCTCGGTATCGACGCTTATAACGTTGCAGGAAGGAATAAACACCATCAAATTCTATGGAGAGGACCCGGACAAGGACTGTCCCGGACTGGACAGGATCATCCTTCAGGAAGGCAATGTCATAGATAATACACTTAGATTTACAATACCTGAAACAGGCTCTGTTTCGATAGAAGCGGAGGACTCTGAAAATATAAGGAACAGGAAGGCTTATGTGGCCAATAGCGCGGTGAGCTCCGGAGGTAAATATGTAGCAGGCCTGGGCTCAGGAGGATATGTACAGGTCAACGGAATCGAAGCTCCTGAAGACGGATATTACCTTGTTGATGTATATTACACCTCTCCTGAGGACCGTCCTCTGGATCTTTTAGTGAATGACAAGGAGATTTACCGGATATATTGTGAAAATTCCGGAAGAAACGACAAACTGGCTTCTCAGGCGGGAGTTGTCGTATTGAAAAAAGGTTACAACAAGATCAAGTTTTTCAGCAACGAGTACATCGCATGTCCAAACCTGGATAAAATTGAAATCAGCAAATACACAATACCTGATGCAGGATCGGCTAATGAATACCGGGCTGTATCGCCTAGTAATGAGCTTGGCGGAGGTGCACAAATCTGGCTGAACGGTCAGGAAGCCTTTGTTGCCAATCTCGGTGGTGGCCCAAACAAAGGATATGTTCAGTTCAATGATATAGACGTAGCGGAAGACGGCAAATATAATCTTGCCATTTACTACTCCTGTATCGAATTCAGAACCTTGGATGTAACCACTAATGGAGTTTCCAGCCAGAAGGTTTTCTGCTATCCCACCGGAGGGATTTATTTGATGCAGCCTTTGAACATGGCGGTTGACCTGAAAGCGGGAAGGAACATCATTAAGCTTGATAATGCCACAGGAGTCGCACCTAATATAGAAAAGATTGTAGTTTTGGGGAAAGCTGCTCCGGATGTGTCAAATGAGAGAAATATTGTGACTTTCGGTACCAACTCCGTACAGATAGAGTATGACCTTGCTTCAGGTACGGCAGATTACATCTTTAACGGCTCGAAAAAGGTTACAGGTGCATACAGTATGGTAAAGTCCGACAGGGTCATTACAAGTAAGGAATATACCCAACGTACCTATACGGAGGAGGATGTTAACGACAATTTCGGCATAGGCAAAAAGGTGACAGTGGTAAACAGCGCCCAGGGACTGCCGGACATGAAACAGATTTTCTATCTGTATGACGATAAGGGTTATTTTCTCATGGAAGTGAAGCTGGAAAGTGACGCAGAGTTAAGCTCAAACCTCATGGCGCCGATAGTTGCAGAAGGAACCGGAGTGGCAGACATAGGCACAGGAACTGATAACAGAATGCTGTACATGGCCTACGATAATGATATGTATCATGACATGCCGGTGGACAAATCCGTAAATAGGGAAGGGATTAGTTACGAAGTTTCTGCCTTGTATGATAATGCAAGCAGGAATGGTCTGGTGTTCGGTTCGGTAACCCATGATTTCTGGAAAACCGGAATTGCATATAAAGGCTCCGGGAACAAGATAGATATGCTGAGTATCTTTGGAGGCGTTATTTCACGACTGGATACGGATGATATTTGTCCTCATGGTTCACAAGTAGGTAAAATCCTCACTTCCCCAAGAATTTTCATGGGCTTCTTTGAAGATTGGCGGAAGGGTATGGAAGAGTTTGCAGAAGCTAATACCAATATTGTTCCTGCAAAGGAATGGTCCGGTGTGAAACCCATCGGATGGAACAGCTGGGGAGCCTTTCACACCGGTATGACCTTTGATGATGCCATGAAATCCTCCGATTATCTGAAAGCAAAACTGCAGGATAATAACTATCATGGTGAAAATGGAATAACATATATGAACCTGGATGCATGGTCCACAAACGTAGAGGTAAGGATGGATGAGTTTATTGCCAAGATAAAGGCAAACAACCAGAAACTTGGAATGTATCTGTCTCCTTTCTGCTATTGGGGTGACGATATGGAAGCGAAGGTACCCAATATAAAGTCGGATTACAAGTGGGGCGATCTGGTTCTGAAAACCTATGACGACAAATACTATCCAAAGCAGGAAGGTACGCTTTATCACCCGCTGGATCCAACTCATCCCGGCACTAAAGAGCTGGTCAAGTATTATTTTGACAAATACAAGGAGTGGGGAGTTGAGTATGTCAAGCTTGATTTTATGAACGGGGCCTCCTGTGAAGGCCAGCACTATGACCCAAATGTCAGGACGGGCGTACAGGCTTTTAATGAAGCTATGAAGCTTATCAATGAAAATGCCAAATATGATGATGGCAGGGAAATGTTCCTGCAGCTTGAGCTTTCGCCGTATTTCCCCTATCAGTATTCCCATGCCCATCTGCTGACATCCGACATACACCATGGCAGCATGTTTACTTCAAAATATGTGCTGTCCTCCACTACCTATGGCTGGTGGAGGGGGAAGCTTGTTCCCTGGATCGACGCTGGAATATTTACTTTAGAAGAGACGGACGATGTTCCGTTAAGCGATGAGGAGCTTGCCAGAACCAGGGTCAATTCTCTGGTGGTATCGGGATCACTGTTCCTGGTATGTGTCGATCCGGACAGGCCTGATCATACCATGCTGGCGGAAAAATATCTTACCAACAAGGAAATAATGGATCTGGCAAGGGTTAATGGACCGTTTTTGCCGGTAGAAGGCGCTACAGGCAGTGAGCCTGCAGACATCTTTGTTTATGAGGATGGGAACGCAAATTACATTGGTGTGTTCAACCTGGATGATACAGATGTTGTGAAAACGGTGTACCTGGATAGGGCAGGTCTGGATACTGGTGCCAATTATATAGCAAGGGATCTCTGGACAGGACAGGAACAGGAAGTAAAAAGCTCCTTTACTGTCAACCTGAAAAAGTATCAGTCCACAATTTTGAAGCTGACAAAAGAAGCGCCTTCAGATAATCCAGGTAATCCAAGTAACCCTAATAACCCAAACGACCCTGTTCCTTCAGACAACCCGAGCAATCCTAAGGATCCTATTCCTTCCGAGGATTCAAGCATTGCAGATGGTTCCGTGACGGTAACAGGCAGTTTGATTACGGTCGAAGCCGAGAAATCTGAAAATGGAGAGGTCAGCGTTGAAATTCAAGTTTCCGATTTGGAAAAATCAATATCCAATGCCCTTGCGGAAGGTAAAAACCAGGTTACTGTGAACATAGATGCTGCAAAAGATGCGACAGGATATAAGGTTATCTTTCCGGCAGAATTTATAGATGAAGCCAGGACCCCCATCGAAATAAGGGTTGAGACTCCGGTGGGAAATATCACAATACCGGTAGAAGCATTAAAGGATCAAGGACAACCTGGGGAGAAGATTGAAATATCTATGATTCCGATGGATAACGGAAAGGGCATCAGGATAGGAGTGAAATCCGGTGACCGTAATATCCGGCTTTCGAAGTCTGCCAGAGTTGAATTTGCCTATCAGCCGCCCAAGGAAGCTCTGGATAGTGAGCACATTGTCGTTTTGAGGCTTGATGAGGCATCTGGAGAAATGCTGCCGGTACCCAGCGGCAGGTATGACGAAAAGACGGGTATGGTCAGATTCAACACCAATGGCTCTTACCAGTATTTCGTATCATATGCGCAAAAGACATTTGACGATATCAAGGACATCAATTGGGCGCGAAGGATGATTGAGGTACTTGCATCGAAGGGAATTATAAAAGGTACCGGAAAAGGCAGCTTTAGCCCGAGAAGCGGAATGAAAAGAGCGGATTTTGTGCTGTTGCTTGTGAGAATGCTTGAGCTCGAAGCAGATACCGACACGAATTTTAAGGATGTAAGCAGGAATGCGTACTATCACGATGCCCTTGCAATTGCAAAGAAGCTTGGTCTTGTCAATGGAACCGGAAACGGGAACTTCAATCCTGAAGATCAAATCAGCAGGCAGGATGTGATGGTGTTGGCTGCAAAAGCACTTGAAATTGCAGGATTGAATTTAAAGAGCCGGGATTTTTCAGTGCTGGATAAGTTCGCTGATGCGGACAAGATCAAGGATTATGCAAAGGAGTATATTGCAGCCCTGGTAAAGGAAGGCATCATTTTGGGAGACGGGGAGCGCCTAAATCCGGATGATAATATCTCAAGGGCTGAAGCTGTAGCAATCATCTACAGGATATACAGTTTAATCTATTGATATTATTTCACTATATACTATCAAGATGTACTGTTTAAATGCGTCTTTGGCAGAAAGACTTGTGAAATGCAAAACAAGCCGCCTATTGTGCGGCTTGTTTTGCATAATGAATACTTTTCTCAACTTTTATAAAATCGGTTTGAATTCAGCTAATTGAAATGGATGATTGTTGTTCCGAAAGGATTCAAAGCACATAAAACAATCAATACATCCATTATTAGCTGAATTCATTCCTAAAAACTATATAGTACCGGCATCCATATAACCAAGGGCAAAGTATCTTACTATTAAATAATGGTGTTATGTGGATGTCAATTCAGTTTTTAAAATAGTCGGGAAAATACCTCATTATTGTATAATTTTTCATAATTAGGTTGCATTTATCAATACGACGTGTTATTATAATTATTGATATACTATTTATATTAAGAAGCTTCATAATATATTAGTATAAATCAATTTCGACAACAGGACATGCTGGATAAATTCTAATTTGAACCAATAAAAATAATTTTTTAGGAGGCATATAGGTATATGTTTATTGCAAAATCCAAAAGAATGATTTCAATTTTTATATCTATTATTTTTATTATTTCAGTAAATTGCACAGGAGTATTTGCTGCTGAAAATAATAATACTCCAGAACAAATGAACTTACAAAAGGCAATTCTTGAGGAAACCTCTGCGGTTAAAATAGCTTCTATTCCAGTATCTAGTGAAGAAGAAGCTGCTAAACTTATTGAGAAACTCGAAAAAACAGCAGAAACAATAGAGGTTGAAGTAACAAGAAATCTATCAAATACTGACAAGGTTGAGGCATCAGAAAATCAATCAAATAATAATCTAGAGGCACTATCGCAGTCTGGTAAGGTTAATTGCAGACCAACATATATATATACACCAGGATATGTAGAAGTGTATTTAGAAATATGGACTGAGATTCTTAGCTTAGATACATGGATAACTTCATGTGTTGGATATGTTGCAGCAGCTACTAATGTTGATGGGGTACGAATGGAGGTTAAGCAAACTAATTTCTTTCCTTCAAAAAGTATGTATGTTACAGTGCATTCTGACATAGGGTATGATCTTGACACTGATTTAGTACTTTATCAAGGTTATATAACGGTTTATTTAACTGGCGGTTGGACTCCCGCTGACATATATTTAGATCATGAGCTATATTTATAGAATTGATATTAGTGAGTTCAATAGCATGTGTAATGTCCCTGCAGTTACAGCCAGTGGTATTATAAAACGATACTATATTAAGAATAATAAAATTATGTGCAGTGGAATTACAAATAATGCTATTAATATTTCGGAGTTTTCCTTTGAACAACAGAATATATCAGATATCATAATACATAACATTGAAATACAATTTGCTCTTTATCAATTTTTTGTTATGTATAGTGACGTTGAAAATAAAGATGAATATGCAAATTACACAATACATTGTCAGATTTGCTATCCCAGCGAAGAAAACAGTTTGAGTAATTCTACTTTATCAGTTTTACTTTCGGTATTTGATTCTATAATTGTAGATTACCAAAAAAGCAAAACTATCGTTTTGGGGCAATTTTCTGACCTGGATTCAAAAATGAAAATATATGATATATACAAGGAGTTATATGAAAAATCTCTTCTAAATCCATTTATAATGTCTTTTTTGGATATAAAGAATGGACATAAAATTGGAAAAATCAATGACTGTATATATCAATATCAGCCTTGTGAAGATGATATGGAAAATATTGTTCTAAATAAGGAAGAACTGGCTTTTATTGAATTTATTAATCAGCAATTAACACTATCAGACAATCATATCATTTTCTATTGTTTAGGATGGAATGACTCTAATATTGAAGCAAGTATGACAATGAAGAAGCTAAAAAAGTATTTCAAAAAGATTTTTTTCTTATCAGCTCCTGATAGATTTTTTTCGTCATATCTAATTATAAATAACCAATAGTGGGAGCTGTGTTCTTAACAGTAAATTAGCTTATTAGCACGAAGCTATAACAGCCTGTATACAGTGACCGGACCGTATACAGGCTGTTATCGAGTAATATTTGAATGCTAATTTTCACACAGCAGATTAATCATCCCTGTATTTGAGTATTTACCTCATCAATTAAGCAGACATCATCTTTAAATACAGGCTTGATCCTTACTTTGAAGTTAATCTCCTTCTGTGATAGCCTGTACTGTGGCAGAAGTTCGGGACCGCAGCTGTTGGAACCTACTCCGCTGTTCATATAATCTATATGGACGATGGTTTCGTCCCGCCTCTTCAGTTCATGAGGATGCATGGCGTCTGTGAGATCTTCCGGTGTGTAGTGGGACGCATTGAAGGAGAAATCGTCCATACCTATGAAGAGAAGTCCCATACCCAGTTTATTGGTAACTACAGCCCATTCGGTAGCGTAATGGCTTCCGTTTTCCTGCGGCATCAGGTAATTTTCATGCATACCATCCACCGTAGATTCAAACCTGCTCTTCCATGTGCTCCTATGCTTGTCGATATAGCTTTCGTGAGGGCCATATCCGAAATATTCCACCAGCTCATTACCTTCGGGCATTACAATTTGCAAGCCGAATCTAGGTAGGTACGGAATGCCCTCCCTTACCTCCATTTGTGTATCCAGCAGGATGTCACCGCTTCCATATACAGTCCAGTAAGCTTTTCCACGGAGGACAGGCTTCTTGATATAACCTGCAAGAGAGAACTCCGAACATATGGTTATATGCTTGTCATCCTGGCTTGTGATCTGAATGCCGTATATCTTGCTGCCAAGCCTGTCATAGCCTTCTTCCCTCCACTTGTGCACGATGTTTCTGTCATTGTCGGTAGGAGCTCTCCAGACGTTGAATTTCGGGGCGCTGCTAATCAAAGGCACACCGTTATATTCCATGCGGGTGAAGGAACCTAGAACCTGGTCGAAGACATAACGGAAATCCGATCCTGAGATAATGATCTCTTTTTCAGTTTTTTCCACATTGATATCGGGCATAGCCGACTTGCTGATTACAGCTTTCTCCACCCTGCCTGTGGGAAGCTCAAACTGCTGGAAGGCCACTTCATAACCTTTTTCGGCCCATTCCGTGTCCACATTCTGGGTGTAGTAAACGGTAAGGAAGTAACGCCCGTCTGCTTTAGCCGGATACTCATAGGGAAGGGTTATGGTCATGGATTCCTGAGGAGCTATGTCCAGGTCTTCCACTTCACCCCGGTCTATTATCTCTCCGTCTTTTTCCACTTTCCAATTCAGCACGAGCTGCGAAAGATTTGTAAAATAGTAAAGGTTGGTGACTTTGATTTCACCCTTGCATAAATCTATTGCTTCCGTCCGGACCGGCGCAATGACATTCTTCAGCTCCAGCAGGCCGGTATGGGGTGTCCTGTCCGGATAAACCAGGCCATCCATACAGAAATTGCCGTCATTAGGCTTGTCGCCGAAATCGCCGCCGTAAGCATAGTATTCGATTCCGTCCGGTGTTTTGGTTTTTACCGCATGATCGGTCCATTCCCAGACAAAACCACCGGCGTATCTGGGATTGCTGTACATAAGATCCCAATAGTCTTTTAAATCCCCAGGGCCGTTCCCCATGGCATGGCAGTACTCGCAAAGAATATAGGGGCGTTTTTCGCTTTCCCTGTTTTCTACCAGATCTTTCATTTCGGAAATGGGAGGATACATCCTGCTGTATACATCTATGCAGGAGTTATCCAGATCGTTTTTGCCCCATTCGTTGGTGGCTCCTTCATAGTGGATTAAGCGGGATTTGTCCCTGCTTTTTGCCCATTGGGCCATCTTTATATGGTTTTCTCCAAAGCCGGATTCATTGCCCAGGGACCAGAAGCAAACGCAAGGGTGGTTTTTATCCCTTTCCACCATCCTTTGCATTCTGTCCAGATAGGCTTTTTCAAAGCGGGGATCTCGAGAAATCATATCGATATTTCCTGCAGAACCGGCACCGTGAGTCTCCAAATCCGCCTCATCGATCACATAAAAGCCCAGCTCGTCACAAAGCTCCAAAAACCTAGGATCATTAGGATAATGGGACGTTCTGATGGCATTTATGTTATGGCGCTTCATGATGAGAAGGTCATTTTTCATATGGTATAGCGGGGTGGTATGACCTAACTCAGGATGGGAATCATGACGGTTGACACCCTTAAATTTGATAGCTTTGCCGTTCAGCAGTATTGCCGAATCTTTCACTTTGATTTCTCTAAAACCTACCTTTTGGAGTATTACTTCATCCTCGAGATATAAGTAGAGCTCATATAAATTAGGTGCCTCTGCCGACCAGAGGTCAGGATTTTGAACCTTGATTTCTACAGATGTGGAACTGGCAAAGGGTGTTGCCTTATCATACAGGACATCGCCGTGGATGTCTTTCAGGACAACCCTGATATCGGAACTCGCACTTCCGGCCAATTCCAGCTCACATTTAAGGGTGCCTTCAGTATAAGTGCTGTTAAGTTCAGTTTTTACAAATATATCGGAAATATGAGCTTTATTCCGGGCTAAAAGGTATACCTCCCTAAAAATACCGGAAAGCCTCCACATGTCCTGATCCTCCAGGTAGCTTCCATCGCACCATTTAAGCACCATTACGGCCAGGCGGTTGTTTCCCGGCTTGACATACTCGGATATGTTAAATTCGGAAGTCATATGACTTACCTGGCTGTATCCGACAAACCTGCCGTTTACCCATACATAGAAGCAGGAATCCACACCTTCAAAAACCAGATACAAATCCTTATTATCTGCTTCTTTGATAATGAAATCACGAATATACAGACCTGCCGGATTGCTGTCCGGAACATAAGGTGGGTCGCAAGGGTAAGGGTAGTTTACATTGGTATAGTGTGGCTTGTCATAACCATGCATTTGCCAGTTGGAGGGGACTTTCAGATCATCCCAGCCGGAGGCATCAAAATTTTCCGCATAAAATCCATCCTCAACCATATGTACGGAATCATGATACTTGAATTTCCAGCTTCCATTCAGACTTTTGAAGTATTTGGAATTTCCGCGGATGCCTTTTTTTGCTTTTGCTTCGTTTTCATAGGGTATGAAATAGGCATGGGGTTTTTCGCAATTTACATGAAGTATATCGGGATTTTCCCAATACTTATCTACACAGAGCATGTATAGACCTCCTTATACAGTTTTAATATTCGATTTGATTGACAATATACTTATAGGCAATAAGTAGCTAATTAAATTATAATTTACCAAATAGAGTTATTCAATATAAGTATATTAGCAAGCTTTTATAGTAACAATGCCAATATATTAATATAAAAGCTGAAAAACCCGTGGTTTTCAGCTTTAATGTTACTGCTTTTTGTACTGAGGTTCCTGCTGCTGAATGTAATTCTGTCTGTCTTTTAAAGTGGCCAGTGCATTATCCAGGGTTTGAGCCAGCTGTTCAAAGGTTTGTTTTGCCTGCTGGTCCTGAGTTTCCAAAGCAAAGGTCTTCATGCTTGCGGCAGCGCTCTGTACTGTTGCAATAGCCTGCTGAAGCTGTGTTGCTACTGTCATCCTTTTCACCTCCCTTCGCAATATCCGATTTTGCTCTGTCATGCCTTCATGTGTTTTCGGCGCTGCCTCTCAGCAGGATTCACAGGTATAGATTCTTATTCCGGGGGCATTGATGTTTTCCTTTTAAAATGCAGCATATGTTCATTGCATAATATAAGCAGTGATTAGATTCTATCAATAATGTCGGCTTTAGCCTTTTGGTCTAAAGATTAAAGCAGCAAGGAATCCAAATATTATTGCGGAAGAAATACCCGCACTGGTTATATGGAATATTCCTGTCAGTACTCCTATAAGTCCGTTTTGTTCTGCTTCCTCCAGAGCACCTTTTACCAACTGGTTGCCGAAGCTGCTTATAGGGACGGAAGCTCCTGCTCCTGCGAATTTCACCAGTTGGTCATATAGGCCCAAACCTCCCAATATTGCACCAATTACAACCAATGTACACATGGTATGGGCAGGAGTCAGTTTCATTACATCCATCAGTAATTGGCCTATAACACAAATGGTTCCTCCTATGATAAAAGCCCAAAAAAATTTGTCCAATTTCAAACCTCCTTACTTTGCAAAGGGATACTCCTCAACTCAAGCACTTTGTTTCAAGCAGAGGAGTGTCCCCTTACATTTCTATTGATACCGCATGGGCAATGCAGGGTATGCTTTCCTTCTGCTGGTATGACATGGGGGAAAGCAATGCTCCTGTGGCCACAATAAGTATCTTTTTTAATTCTCCTCTTTTCATGCGGTTTATAAAATGTCCATAGGTGGCTGTCGCAGCACATGCGCATCCACTAGCTCCTGCAAAAACCGGCTGGTCGCTTCTATACATGAGGATGCCGCAGTCGGTGAACTTTTCTTCAGGAATGTCTATTCCGTGCTTTTTGAGAAGGTCTCCAGCAATCCTGTGCCCTATCCTGCCGAGGTCTCCGGTAGCAATAAGGTCATATTGGGAAGCATCAATGTTCAGATCCCTGAAGTGGGCTTCTATGGTATCCACAGCTGCAGGAGCCATAGCTGCACCCATATTGAAGGGGTCGCTAAGACCCATATCTACCACACGGCCAATGGTAGCAGATGTAACTTTTGGGCCTTCACCTTGCTGGGAAACTACAGCAGCTCCTGCTCCAGTGACAGTCCATTGTGCTGTGGGTGGTTTTTGCGCACCATATTCTGTAGGATATCTGTATTGCTTTTCCGCAGCTGCATTATGGCTGGATGTAGCAGCTAAGGCATTAACGGCGAATTTGCTGTCAACTATCAAGGACGCTAAAGCCAAGCCTTCCATTGAACTGGAGCACGCACCGTATAACCCCAAATATGGAATACCGAGAGTGCGGGCAGCGAAACTGCTGGCGATGATTTGGTTTATCAGATCCCCGCTTAAAAAAAACTGCACATCTTCTTTTTTTAGTCCAGCTTTTTTTATGGCTGTTTCACAGGCTTCCTCCAAGAGCTTTTTTTCAGCTTTTTCAAAGCTGTTCTCTCCCAGCCACAAGTCATCGTGAAACATATCAAAATCTGCAGCCAGGCCTCCCTGCGATTCAAAAGGGCCGCCTATGGCAGCTGTGCCTATGATAACCGGTTTGGATTCATAAACCCATGTTTGATGTCCTTGTAACATTTACATCCCACCTAATGCTTTAATGATTACGCTTATAATTGATACAACGAAAGCTG
The DNA here is from genome assembly GCF_002896855.1 of Clostridium thermosuccinogenes. Lineage (NCBI taxonomy): Bacteria > Bacillati > Bacillota > Clostridia > Eubacteriales > Clostridiaceae > Clostridium > Clostridium thermosuccinogenes. Next base: position 4,712,339 of record NZ_CP021850.1, read on the forward strand.
AAAAAACACCGTATACTATAACTGGTCCGGCAATTTTAAACATGTTTCCTCCTACACCCAGCACATATCCCTCGGTTTTATGCTCCAGGGCTGCCGAAGTGATAGTGTTGGCAAATCCGGTTACCGGAACTGCAGTTCCGGCTCCGCCCCATTGGGCAATATGGTCGTAAACGCCAAGGCTTGTGAGCAATGCAGATATGAAAATCAAGACTGCAACTGTAGGAGCTCCGGCTGTTTTCTCATTAAAGTTAAAGTAGGTGATAAAAACCCATTGTATTCCCTGTCCCAGGGTACAAATAATTCCACCGACTAGGAAAGCCCTGACGCAATTGGCCAAAACGGGGCGCTTAGGTTCCCTGGCATGAGCAAATTTTTGATACTCCTGCTGCTGAGGAGTGAGTTTTTTCTTTTTTTTGCTTGACATATCCTTCACCTTCGTTACATTAAATTTTGACTACCTTAATAAGTATGGCTCCAGCTTTTTCATGATCTGCTTTAGTTTTTCGGCATCTTCCGCGTACATTTGCCTTGCATTTTCGTCATGAGTTTCCATAGAATAAGTCAACAGATCTGCTTGGCATTTTTCGAGGTTTGCGTATACCATTTCCTTTACTCTGGGCTGGGGAAGAGCAATCGAATCATCGTAGAGGTCTATGTAAAGATCCCCGGAAGAATCCACCTGGCCCAGAAAAACGTTGTCTAGAGATACACCCATCTTTTCCAGCTGAATGCTCAGCCATTCCTTGTTCAACCCCAGCGAAAACAGAGGCTCGTTCAGTATTTTTCCCTCCAGTATCACTGTCTGAGGTTCAGCCTGGGGAGCCACCTTTTTACCCAAATCGTGGGCAGTAACAGGTTTTTTGTCAGATTTAAGATATACGTTAACTTCCCCTGTTGTTTCCATTACGGCAAACTCTACGTCCATCAGATTCATCGCATTCTTGGACCTAAGCTCTCTCAAAAGATCCTCTCCTGTGAGCCTTGCCTGAGACAGGTTTTCCTCCATTATCTTGCCATGCTTTATTAACACGGTTTCCCGCCCGTTAATCAAGTCATGAAACAGTTTGCTTTTTAATGACAGATAATCCAATCCAATGGACAAAAGAACCCATACTCCTAAGGAGATAATGCCCAAAACAGGGTTCGGTATCATGTTGGCCGATATCATGGCAGCCAGAACAGCCACGACAATATAATTAACAAAACTGAAAGCTGTCATCCGAGCTATGCTCTTTTTTCCCATGAGCCTCACAAGAAAGAAGATAAGGATGAATAACGAAATAGATTGAAGCAAAACCTGAAGCCAGATTTCCATTTTTGCAGCCTCCTGTCAATTTCCTTTATATTGGGGTTCTTCAAACTCCAGAGTCTGCACTCGCTGCTCCAGATCGTTGATGATCTTTTCAGTAACCGCCAGAGCTTCGTTATATACCGATCTGGTTTCTTCATTGCGGGCCTGGGATGAATAAATGCGTAAAGTGCCTTGTACGCCTTTTAATCCGGCCAATGTTTGTTTTATCTGTGAAGCTACTGTCATAAAATTACCTCCGTTTTCATGTATTATTTTTTCGAATGGGACTGATTTCATTCATAAATTCAGGTTGTAATATTTGGAGGTCGACATAAGAAGTTATAAAATCGTGTTTAAAGCCAAGCATAGGAGATTTCTTTCAGCTTTGAACATCTGATAAATCAAAATTTAACCTGCTGTGTCGGTATTTATGCTGCCGGAGTTTCAAAGTAAAGGTTTAGCACGCTTGCCTGTCTACATAAAGAGTAAATTACAGGAATGTTACAATTTTGCAAAACTGCGAACCTGCTGAAAAATATTCCAGTCTAATTAGTTGCAAAAGCAAATAACAGAAATATAAAGGGAGATGAAAGGTATGAAAAAAAGATTATTGATTTCAGTTGCTCTTACTCTTGTGTTAATGTTTACGGCTGTATTTTCCGCAGCTGCTTCCGCAAAAGTGAAGGCCACGGTGAAAGTGGACGGAGAAGTCATAACACTGGAGAAGGACTTGTTCGGTGAAAACGGAAGAATTCAGGTACCTTTGAACGGTGTATTTGAAAAGCTTAATGCGAAAGCAAGCTGGGATGAAAAAACAGACAAAATCATTATTGAAGATAATTATACGCAGATAGAGCTCGTTATAGGAGATAAAACCGCAACTATTCTGAGAAAATATGATTTTTCCGGAATTCCCGAAAAGGTAAATCTTGATGTTGCACCAATGAAAATTAACGGAACTGTTTATGTACCGGTCCGCTTCATTGCTGAAAGCCTTGGAGCAAAGGTAGGCTGGGAATCAAAAACTAAAACGGTTGTAATTGATACGGAGTATGATGTCATCCCCGTTGAAAAGCCAGCAGCTTATGAGGTGCTGACATATGAAGATATTAAGGACAGCAAGGAACTGACAAGCTGGTATGATGCAAACTTTGAAAAAGAGGGAATATATTTCAAAACCGTAGGTAATACAACCTATGTACTGGTAGCTTCCGGTGAAAAATCTACAGGAGGATACACCATTGAAGTTGACAGCGCCACTATTGTATCACCGGGTTATGCATACATTACGGCAAAGGTGAAAAGTCCGGCTCCCGACGCTGATGTTATTACGGTGATAACTTATCCCCATGTACTGCTTAAAATAGTTGATGAAGGCATAAAAAATGTGGATGGGGAAATTATTGATGATGCTAAGATGAAAAGAACAATAAAGGATATAGGTGAGGCAATCTCCGCAGAGGATGTAAAGAGGATAGCGCTTTATAATTTGGACGGTAAGGAAATCAAGACTTACGATGAAGAAGATTTTCAAAAGCTGACAGATTATTATAACAACAGTGAGATCAGCGAGGACTTCTATATCATGATGATTACGGGAAACAAAATGGTTATAACCCTTAAAGATGATACCACCATCTCATTCACAAGCTATGGTTCCAAAACCAATGTGGTGGCAAGTATCGTATCAAAAGGCCAGTATGGATCCTACCATCTCGTGTGTCCTGAAATTGCTGAGATTCTGCTGGGTGAATAATAGATAAAAAAGGAAAATCAGCAAAAGCTAAATTTGCGTTGAAAAAATTTCAAACATTTATAGCACTGATAAAGGACAAGATAAATATGTGATTATATTTTTAGGAGGTATAGAGATGAGTAGGAAGGATGACCGGCGCAGCAGGGAAAAGTCGATTGATAGCACGGATGAGTTAAAAATGGCTAACGATCGAAGGATTGATGTTCTTCTTGACATACAAAACAAATATGTGCGTACGGAACGGCATTTGGAGCAAAATGCAGACATCACCGACCCTGAAAACCTGGAGCATGCTTTAGAACTTCAAAGAGAAAGAGAAAAGCGCATGGAAAATCTTAAAAATATAATTGCATATGGAAAACACGAAGAAGTGGATGAAAAAGAAAATCTAAAAAGAAATCTTGAGTTTACCGATGGTTATCTGAGGAATCACTCCGACCATATGGAGGAAGAGACTTTAAGAAGAACCAAGGAAAAACAGGAACACAGGAGAGAGCAAATGGACTTTCTGGAATAAACATGGGATTTAAATTTAAAATTGCAGGAACAAACAGGCCCTTGAGCAATCATGGGCTTGTTTTGTGTTATTAACATTCGCTGGCTGCCGTAAATTGCTATTGTGCAGTTATAATATAAGGAATTTTACATATGCATATAATATCCGGCGAATATAAATATTATGGCAGGTAAATCAAACAGGAAAGGCCGTACAAGGTGATTTGGATGAAATACATATACATATCGGATGATGATATGGATTGGCGCAAGGTTGAGGGCAACATCCTTGAGATAGATGGAAAGCGATATAGGATAGTAGGCTTTGAGCAAAAAACCCATACCTGGGTTCTCGTGGAAGAGTGACGGCATAAAATGCCCGTCTCAGGTCTTAATCTTAATGTCTGTATAAAAAATGGACAACTCCAGAAATTTTCCATATTTTCATAAACTTCTGTTACTTTTTCTTTTCTTGTTGGTAGATATACATCGTTGATTAATTTACAAATCATTGATTGTATGGAGGTAGAGAGAATATATGAAGAAATTTGTTTGCTCGGTATGCGGATATGTACATGAAGGGGATGAACCACCAAAGAGCTGTCCACAGTGCAAGGCACCGGCTGAAAAGTTCTATGAGCAGAAGGCAGAAAGCCGTCAGTGGGCTGATGAGCACAGAATTGGCGTAGCTAAGGATATAGATGCTGAGGTTCTTGAAGGCTTGAGAGCTAATTTCATAGGAGAATGCACTGAGGTAGGAATGTACCTTGCAATGAGCCGTCAGGCGGACAGGGAAGGTTATCCTGAAGTTGCTGAGGCCTACAAGAGAATAGCCTTTGAAGAAGCAGAACATGCAGCAAAATTTGCAGAGCTTCTTGGAGAGGTAGTTTATCCTGACACCAAGAAAAACCTTGAACTCAGGGTGGAAGCAGAATTTGGAGCAACCCAGGGTAAAAAGGATCTGGCCACCAGAGCAAAGCAATTGAATTATGATGCTATCCACGATACAGTTCATGAAATGTGTAAGGACGAAGCAAGGCACGGAAAGGCTTTTGAGGGTCTCTTGAAGAGATATTTCGGAAAGTAATTACATATAAAATATAGCCCCTGGCAGTTGGTAAAACAGCTGTCAGGGGCTTTTTCACGTTCAAAAGTCTTAAGGAATGTTTTTTCATTTATATTGTGAGTTGGAAATTTTGTGTTAGAATTAAATTGGCTACTGTTGTCATATCTTATCAGATATTTATAATAATATAACCGTATGGACGCCATTTAGGTTAAAATATCCTGACGAATTAACAAAAGGATATGGAGGATTATATCATCATGAAAGTGGGAAAGTGGAAATAGAATTAGCGCTGAGAGAAGAAAATAAAAATGATTTTTGGATTCATCTTGAAAAAGCCAAAGCAATAAATTAAATGAAATTATTTTTGCTGAAGAAATAGAAAAACATAAAGAAGACATATTGTATAACTGGTATAAGGATAAAGAACATCAGGACATATCATCAAATAAATTAGTAACAATCGAGAGTACAATGAATTTTGTAGAAGATGCAACTAATTTTGTTGTTAGCAAATTAATCAATTGCGTATAATAAGCATTTTCAGAAATATCTATGTGATACGGGCTACCTAAAAGTGGTTACGATTAGCATGCAAAATCCATATCAAATATGCTGTAATATCGCTAATTACCAATGAAGACTATAGACCAAGCACGACGCGGAAGGGCTTTTGATAGTCTTTAAAGAGATGTTTCGGAAAGTGATTACATATAAGATATGCCCTATTACCTATTAAAAAATTTAGCGCTAGATGAAATGGAAAATTACATATACATTTGATATAATTGGGTACTATAATTTACATAAATAGGGGGAATATATGCAAAACATGATTACCATTCAACATACTCAATCGATACATCATACAAATGGCATGATTGGCTCATGGACAGACTGGGATTTATCCGAATGTTGCATATTGGTAGAATTATGTACAACAGAAATAATAATATACTAAAAGAAAGGTTTTGTTTAATGAAGATAATAGTTAGAGAAGCCACAGAAAAGGCTTCTAAAATAATTGCCTCGATAGGGGTTGCCTCATGGCAGGCTGCTTACCGGGGTATAGTTTCTGATGAATATCTTAACTCGCTTTCTGTAGAGGGAAGAGAAAAGCACATAATAAACAGTATTGCAAACCCAACCAATAGGTTTGCAATTGCGGAATTAGATGGAGAACCAGTAGGTATGATATGCTTTTATCCCCTAAGCAACGATGCACATGCAAAAAGAGAGTGGGAAATAAAAGCTCTTTATGTCCTTCCTCAGTATTGGAATAAGGGCATTGGAAGAACATTAATACAATATGCCTTTCAATATATGGTTGCAAACAAAGGGGAAGTTTGCAATTTGTGGGTATTGGCTGATAATCAAAATGCAAGAAAATTCTATGAAAGAATGGGCATGTCATTTACAGGCAAAGAAAAAACTATAACAATTGACGATAGATGTCTTATCGAAGTCAATTATCAGATTCATCTCTGAAATGATTACTTTATACTTTGTTGCGGCAATCTTTAGCTGCTTTTAATTTCATTCTGAAAGAAAAAATGATACAATAGAAATAGTTGTATTTAAGCTGAGCATTTTAGGGGGGATACTTTATGGGATGGATTAGAGAGAAAAAATGGGTGATAGGTTGTATAGCCATGGCTATTATTCTGTCTGTGTTTATAGTTAATAATATTGGAATATATAATCAAAACAACGCACTTAAGAAGGAAATAATAAGAAATATGAATGCTGAATGGTATCAACTATATCGTTTATCTGAAATTATAGATAAAAACTATATTAAGAATGATTTTCAGGATTCAGAAAAGTTTCAATTATATGTAAATCAAACATGCCACCATTTTTCATATGCAGGAGGATCAACTGAATTAACGGTAAATATGAGAAATTTTCTAGTACTGTCATACGACCCACTGTTTACTGACTTGTCTCTTGAGAAAGATCCTTTAAATAAGGAAAAGGCGATAGAATTGCTTAAAGGCATGAATGACGAATTGATGTCAATCAGTAAAGACATAATTGATATGAAGGATAATGAAAAAGAAAAACTGTTAAATCCTAAAACGTCAAAATTTATAGAAGTTAATGCTCGAGTAAAAGAATTTGCTGATAAATATGCAAAAGCGGTATATGATTATTTTAGGCAATATGGAAAATAGGCCTTGTCATGTTCTGCATGCTTAATTTTCATGTAAAAATTGCATGTAAAAAAAAGAAGCTCACTTTTCATATTATGCGAACCAAGAGGTTGATCTTAAAATTACCTCTTGGTTTGATTTATATTTATCAAGCTTTTGTTGATTTTAACAAAAGACAAATCTTCATGGAGCACCCTATGATTGTGCAGGCATCCGGATCCATTTCCTGATCCATTTTATGCTCAGGCCTCAGAGAATTTTTAAGTGCCTGCAAGTCTGGACATGGACTATAGCCTACAGGAGGCTTAAGAGGGCCATATACAAAGGTATGGATATAAGGCTGGCCATTGTGGTAACTGCCGTCATCACTGCAGCATATTTATAATCGGCATTGTAGTTTTCCGCAATTATAGAGGTCTGGGTCATGGCCGGCATGGCCGCCTGTATAACAAAAACCTTCTTCATGAGCAAAGGCATAGGAATCATAAAGGTCATGGCAAACACAAGCAGCGGAGCTACTATAAACCTTCCTGCCAATAAAACCACCATATCCTTGTCAACCTTTATTTCTTTTAGATTTACAGAATGAATTATTATACCGATAAACAGCATGGATAGGGGAGTAGTCAGGTTGCCCAGGTATTTGCATGTGTCCAGTATGCTTTTGGGAAGGTGGATCTCCAGCAGTATTAAAACTATGGCCAGGAGAAATCCTGTAAGCGGGGGAGAGAATATCCGCTTGATATTGCTGCCTGTGAGCACTTTGCCGCCACTGTTTCCTGCATCCCTGCTTATGCCGTATACGCCTACTGTCCAGAAAAGGGTGGTGTTGGCTATATAATATAAAAGCACATAGGGAATGCTTATGTCGCCGAAAAGGGCCAGATTGACCGGAAGTCCTACGAATATGGTGTTGGATAAAGCAAACATTGAGCAAAACGTGCCTTTTCTGCCGTCAGGAATTTTTATCAGTTTTGATGCAGCTACTGCAATTAAATAGCATAATATCATTGATGCAAAAGGGATCACCAGGCCGCTGCCGAGTTGAAGAAGTTCATCCTTGCTGTAATTGCTGACGAGGTTTGAAATCATGTATGCCGGCAGGGAGAGACTTACCACAAGCTTTGAAAGGAGTTTCGAGGACTTGTCGTCAAACCAGCCTTTATGGCTCAGAAAATATCCTGTTGATATCATAAATATTATACTGAGCACACCTTGTACCGCCTCTAGGAAAACCACCTCAAACTCCACCTTTCGAAAACATATTTTAAATAGTATAGCACACCAAGGCTAGGGGTGGTAGTCCCTGCTTTCTGATATCGGCAGCATATTGACGTTAAAGGGATTCATTACCGGGGTTATCGCCGCTTTGAAATCCAATCCAAATCTCTCAGGGTTCCGGAAATTTCCGAACAATGCTCTTGATATAGAAGCGATCCAGGGAAGAATCTGAGGGATGCAAAGGATTTTTATGTAGCTGCTGGGTGTCAGGGTCACCCGGCAGCTGTCGGAAATTGAAAATTTTAGATATGGACCGTTAACGCCTTGAATAGAACTCCAGAACTTTGGATTCTTTCACCTCAATGGGTATTTCTTCTCTGCGCGGCAGTCTGGTCAGCTTTCCTGTAAAGTTTTCGGTGTCCTTTTCCAGATAATCCAGATTTATCGTGGTGTTTTTGAAATTATCTGCAAACATTTCTATGTCTCTGGACTTTTCTCTCAATGATATGCTTTCACCAACCTTGACTCTGTATGACGGGCGATCCAGCTTTTCACCGTTAACCCGTATATGGCCGTGTATTACCATCTGTCTCGCCTGCTTTAAGGTTGAGGCAAACCCCAGCCTGTATACTATGTTGTCCAGCCTTCTTTCAAGATTTTGAAGCAGTATTTCCCCGGAATTTCCTTTGGAGCGCAGTGCCTCCTCTACATATCTTCTGAACTGCTTTTCCAAGACGCCGTAGTACGCCTTTAGTTTTTGCTTCTCAAGAAGCTGCTCACCGTACTCCGATAACTTTCTATGAACTTTTACCCCTCTTTTCAAGGCTTTTGGGTGGTTGAAAACATTTACACCAAGGTGCCGTGATAATTTAAATCGCGGAACTGTTGACCGGGCCAAATCAATTCCTCCTTAATGGTTTATATTCTCATAAACAAAACACAAATTTGTTCTGCTTTATTAATAGAGTTTGCCGATTGCTCCGTTGATATACTTCAATTTATTGTGTAATATAGCGCAAACTTTTAAGCAAAGAATATGTTATAAAAATAACTTTTTATACATTTCATTTAACCTGTGTAAATTCTTGCACATATGGGCAACCTAAATATTACACATAATTTATTGCTTAAGATGGCAAGGTATGAATTTATAATGTGTGCACTCTAAACAAATATTCAGGGAATGGTGATTTTTCTCAATGAATTTGATAGTAACTGTGACATACCTGATTTTAATAGGATTGATAGCATTACTGGCCATTTTGCTGCTAAGAAGGAATGGCTCTAAGGAAGACATGCACATAAACAGTGCGATACTAAGCCCTGCAGAAGTTGAAAAGCATGCGGTTGCCGTAGCCAGAAGCCATGTTACTAAAAAAGGTGCAAAGCACTCAGACTGGCTTGCATCTCGGGTTTCTAAGGATTACAGGTATATATATGATACATATAAGAGAATGAACCATGATATTTCGCAGGGATTCCCTGTGCCCCCTGCAGTGGAATGGCTTTTGGACAATTTCTATATTATTGAGGAGCAGGCCAAGGATATATACCGGAATCTGTTAAGACAGAACTGCTGCAGGCTGCCTGTTTTAAAGTCGGGATACCTGAAGGGTTATCCCAGAATATATGCCATTGCTTCTGAACTTGTTACTCATACTGATGGAAATATTGATGAAAAGACTCTGGTAAATTTCGTGAAATCCTATCAGACGCAAAGTCTGCTGTCTGTTGCCGAGTTATGGGCACTTCCGGTAATGCTGAGGGCCGCATTAATCAGAAACATAAGATATATTTGTGAAGCTGTAAATGAATCCCAGAATCAGCGCCATAAGGCCGATGAACTGGTGAATGTAATCAATAGTGACAAAGATAAAGACTACGATGAAATGTTAGCTGCATACAAGCAGAAATTTAAAGACCTTGATACCATAGACTCTACCTTTGCAGTGCACCTGCTTCGCAAGCTAAGGGATAGAGATAACGGAGCTTCGCTGCTTTTGCAATACCTGGAGGGTAAACTGATTGAACAGAATTCGTCGACGGAGGCAATCGCTTCTTCGGAGCATCAGGTTCAGGCGGCAAGAAAGGTATCTATAGGTAATTCAATAGTAAGCTTAAAATCTATATCTACCATGGACTGGATGGAAATATTCGAATCCTTGAGCCAGGTGGAACGCATACTGAGGCAGGACCCTTCAGGAGTTTATGGCCTTATGGACTTTGAATCCAGAGATTACTACAGGCGTGTTGTTGAAAAGATGGCAAAAAGATGCAGGGTATCGGAAACACTCATAGCGCTAAAGGCAGTTGAGTGCGCATCAGAAGCTCTAGAATCAGCAAATTCCAAACCAGAAGGAGCCAAGACCGAAAATCCTGAATGCCATGTGGGGTACTACCTTATTGGAAAAGGGAGAAAAAAACTGGAGCAAAAAATCGGTCGCAGGGACAGAAACCTGGACACATATGTAGTCGATACCAGAAAGAGAGCTTCATGCTTTTTCCTGGGGGCCATTGCTCTCATAACACTGCTGATTACCGTGCCTTTCGTATATTATGCTGCTGACAAAGAAAACTATATCGGTCTTGCGGTCATTTTGGCAGCTGTTGTAACACTTATACCTGCGAGCGACATCGCAATTGCCATTATAAATTTCATAGTAACACATATGTTTGAACCGGCTGTGCTGCCAAAGCTGGAGCTAAAAGATGGAGTTCCGGAAGAGTTTAGCACCATGGTAATCGTCCCCACGCTGCTTCCTAATGAAAAACGGGTTGCAGAGCTGCTTAGGCAGATGGAGACAAATTACCTGGCTAATAAGGAAAAAAACATCTATTTTGCTCTGGTAGGGGATTTCAAGGATGCTGAATCGGAGGAGCTGCCGGAGGATAGCAAAATTGTGAATGCAGCTCTTAGCGGCGTAAGGGAGCTGAATGAAAAATACGCTAAAGAAGGTAAAACTCTATTCTTCTTTTTCCACCGGCACAGGCAGCTAAACTCTGTCCAAGGCAGGTGGATGGGATGGGAGCGGAAGCGCGGAGCCATAATAGAGCTCAATGACCTGCTGAGAGGCTCAGAGAAAACCAGCTACAGCATTATGAGCTGTGATGTGAAAGAAATACCTCATGTGAAATATGTGATCACCCTTGACGCAGACACCTTGATGCCTATAGGCAGTGCGAAAAAACTCATAGGAGCTATTGCCCATCCTATGAACCGGGCAATAGTGGACAAGGAAACAGGAGTTGTCGTGGAAGGCTATGGCCTGCTGCAACCGAGGATTGATATCAACATAACAAGCGCAAACAGCACAATGTATTCAAAAATATTTGCAGGACAGGGAGGCATCGACCCATATACCACTGCTGTATCCGATGTATATCAGGACCTTTTCCGAGAAGGTATATTCACCGGCAAAGGTATATATGAGCTGGATGTTTTCCAGGGTATTCTAAAAGATGCAATACCGGAAAATGCCGTTCTGAGCCATGACCTGCTGGAAGGCTCTTATATAAGGGCAGGATTGGTGTCAGACATCTCCCTGGTGGATGGATATCCTGCAAGATACAATTCTTCTTCCATGAGACTTCACCGCTGGGTACGGGGAGACTGGCAGCTTTTGCCGTGGCTTGGGTCAAAAGTAAAGGACAGGCACGGCAACAGGAGGAAAAACCCTCTTTCTCTTATATCCAAGTGGAAGATATTGGATAACATGAGAAGAAGCCTTATTAATCCTTCATTGTTTCTTCTCATCATCCTCGGAGTTTCAATTTTTCCGGGCAATAGCCTTGTGTGGGTTGGCTTGGCTTTAATTACTGCAGTTTTTCCCACTATCATGTATTTGATAGGAAGGCTGTTTGCCGGCGGATACCAGGGCAGCACGGGAAGCGGAGATTCCACTGTAATACGGGGATTTAGAGCCAGCCTTTATCAATCAGTGCTGCAGATAGTATTTATAGCTTATCAAGCTTATCTTATGTGCGATGCTATATCGAGGACAATAATAAGAGTGCTTTTTACGAGAAAGAACATGCTGGAATGGGTGACAGCTGCAGATATGGAGGCTTCCCTTAAAAATGACCTCGGCAGCTATTGGAGAAGAATGTGTATATCACCCCTTGCAGGGATTGCAGTATTTATCCTGGCATTCATGCTTTCATCGGAGGCGGTATTGATTTCTGCGATTTTGCTCGTCCTGTGGGGAACAGCTCCCTATACGGCTTACATGATAAGTTTGAAACAGGAAAAAGGAATTGCAAAGCTTGACAGGCAGGATATCATGGAGCTCAGGCGGATCGCCCGGAAGACCTGGAGATATTTTGAGGATATGGTGAATGCCGAAAACAACTATCTGCCACCGGACAATTACCAGGAGGATCCTCCGAACGGAGTGGCGCACAGGACATCACCGACAAATATAGGGCTGATGCTTGCTTCAACTTTATGCGCATGGGATTTAGGGTATATTGGCCTTAAAGAAATGCTGAAAAGGCTGGATGATTCCGTTTCGGTCATTGAAAAGCTGGACAAGTGGCAAGGGCACCTTTATAACTGGTATGATACTTTAACTCTTGATGTGCTAAGGCCGGCATATGTTTCTACCGTGGACAGCGGAAACTTTGTCGGATATCTTATTGTACTGGCAGAAGGATTGAAGGATCTCTTAAGCCGGAACTTATTCGGTAATGAGACTCTTTTGGGCATCAGGGACACTGTGGCACTGTTTAATGAAGAGAACAAGGAAACAGGTATGGGAATTGATGTAGAAATGCTGGATAAGCTCATCATGAACCATAATTTTAGCATCAGGGAATTGAAGTCCCTGGTGGATAAATTGCTGTATGATCTGTCGGGAAATGATATCAGTCGCCATAAAGTCAAAAAAACCGTATGGGGTAAAAAGCTCCTTGCCATGCTGAAATCCTTCCAGGCCGACATGACAGAGCTTTTCCCTCTGCTGGAGATTGAGGAAGAGGAACTCGTGAATCTTGAACTTAATACTGGTAGTGCCGATGGAAGAAATTCTGACAATCTGTCCCTCACAGGCTTGCAGAAGGCATATGAGGAAATGCATAAGAAGCTCCTGGAGAAGGGCTCAGGCGCAGTTGGCGAAAGGAGAGGGTCAGCGGCTGATAGCGTAGAACAGAAGGTTGAAGTAGGGCAAAAAAACGGCAAGGCTATACAGCTGTTAGAATACGGAAAAGAAAGTGTTTTTAGAACGATAAATGATATTAATGATATGATACGTAGAGTATCGGAGCTAGCAGAGGCTACTAAATTTGGACCGCTATTTGATCATAAAAAGCAGCTCTTTTCCATTGGCTACAATATAGAAGAAAACAGGCTGACAAAAGCGTATTATGACCTATTTGCTTCGGAAGCAAGGCAGGCAAGTTATATTGCCGTTGCCCGGGGCGAGGTGGATAAAAAGCATTGGTTCAGGCTGGGCAGAAGGCTTACTATGGTAGACGGATATAAGGGATTGGTTTCCTGGACTGGTACAATGTTTGAGTACTTTATGCCTTTCCTGGTGATGAAAAATTATGAAAACACTCTGCTGGACGAAACATACAACTTTGCTGTAAAAGCCCAGAAGAAGTATGGTATGAGCAGGGGAATTCCATGGGGAACATCGGAGTCGGCCTATTATTCTTTCGACATGAAGCTGAATTACCAGTACAAGGCTTTTGGAGTACCGGAACTCGGCCTGAAGCGCGGTCTTGTAAACGATATGGTCGTAGCGCCTTATGCAACCCTGCTGGCCCTCAATATCGACCCTGTCGGGGTCATTAAGAATATCAGGGAACTGATTAAGGAAGGCATGGATGGGCCTTACGGGCTGTACGAAGCGATAGATTATACGCCATCCCGCCTGCGGCATGGTGAAAAATGCGCAATTGTAAGGAGCTTTATGGTGCATCATCTTGGGATGAGCCTGCTGGCTCTTGACAACTATCTGAACGATAATATCATACAGGAGAGATTCCACAGCAATCCTGTGATGAGGTCTGCTGAGCTGCTCCTGCAGGAAAGGATGCCGGAGAAGGCTTTAATAACGAAAGAATTCAAGGAGAAGCTTATTCCGGTCAAGAAGATAGTGCAGGAAGAAAAAGAGGTGATAAGAAAGTTCGGCATACCGGAGGGCGAACTTCCGCAAATGCATATTATGTCCAACGGGAGCTATTCCGTCATGGTCACCGATGGAGGATCGGGATACAGCAAAATAGGGGATATTGCCGTGTCAAGATGGAAGGGAAATATCCGGGGGGCCGCATCGGGTACATTTGTCTTTGTTCAGAACATAAATTCAAATACCGCATGGTCAACTACCTATGAGCCTTTTAATGTCGTTCCGGAGGAGTACCATGTTACCTTTTACCCGGATAAAGCGGTTTTTAGAAGAAAGGACGGAAATATAGAAACCCGGACGGATATAATTGTTTCAACCGAAGAGAATGCCGAAATAAGAAGGGTTACCTTGACTAACCACAGCCAGCACAACAGGATATTGGAGGTGACCAGCTATTTTGAGGTAGTTCTCACCCCGGCTGATGCGGATGCTGCCCATCCGGCTTTCAGCAACCTTTTTGTTACAACTGAGTTTGTCGCTGAACACAATTGCCTCTTGGCATATAGAAGGCCTAGAAGTGCAAGCCAGAAGCCTATAATGGCCATGCACTGCGTCACTGTTGAAGGAGAGGCAGTTGGCAATCTTCAGTATGAGACGGATCGCAGCAAATTTATCGGAAGAAACAGGGATATTTCAAACCCTGTTGCTATGGGAGTGGATCAACCGCTCAGCGATACCGCAGGGTCCGTGCTTGACCCTATCATGAGCCTGCGAAAGAGGGTGACCGTGCAGCCGGGGCAAAGCGTGAGGCTTTCATATATTATGGCTGTCGGGGACAAAAAGGAGCAACTGCTTGAGATTGCTGAAAAGTACAGCGACCCAAAAGTGGTGGACCGTGCTTTCGAACTGGCATGGAATCGAAGCCAGATTGAATTGAGATATCTGGGCTTTAAGGCTGAAGAAGTGCGGCTGTATCTGGAAATGATACCACTGATATTGCTGCCAGGCCCGGTCAGGAGAAAATGGGCTTGGGCCATTGAAAAGAACAGGGAAGGACAAGCGGGATTATGGAAATTTGGAATATCCGGAGATGTTCCGATAATCCTCATCACATTAAAGGATACGGAGGAAACCGATATGGTGGCCCGTATTCTCAAAGCCCATGAGTATTGGAGATTAAAGGGCTTGCTTGTGGACCTGGTTATACTTTTGCAGGATGAGTCCAGTTATGTGCAGCCGCTGTATAATGCAGTCAGAGATGCCATTTCCTATAGCCACGCTCGGGATATGATCGGGGCAAAGGGAGGAGTATTCATCCTGGATGCCAATACGATGGAAGAAAAGGATATTGTATTGCTCTACACCGTCGCGAGGATAGTATTGAGGGGTAGTGCAGCTTCAATCAGGGAAGAATTGAAAACGGATTTGGAAAAGCCTGTTGTGCCTCTTTTGGACATAAATGAAGTGCAGGAAGAAAGCATCGATTCATCGGAGGAAACCGTTCAACATCAGGATTTTGATACTTCCAGCCTTAAATATTTTAATGGCATCGGAGGCTTTGGCAGCGACGGACGGGAGTATGTGATATATTTGCGCGATGGGGTCCACACCTATGCTCCATGGATAAATGTAATATCCAATAATAAGTTTGGCTTTATAGTGTCGGAGTCGGGAGGAGGATATACCTGGTCGGAGAACAGCCGTGAAAACAAGCTTACTCCATGGTCGAACGATCCCGTTTCCGACATTCCGGGAGAAATATTCTATGTAAGGGATGAAAATACGGGCAGATACTGGAGCATAACCCCGATGCCCATTAGAGGAGCCGGTGATTATATCATACGCCATGGATGGGGATATTCTGTTTTTGAACACAGCTGCAATGGCTTGGAGCAGAGCCTGACGGAGTTTGTTCCGGTGGACGATCCAGTAAAGATATGCATGGTGCGATTGAAAAATACCACCGATGCCGTGAAAAACTTGAGTGTTACTTATTATATAAGACCTGTGCTGGGAGTCAACGAGAATACTACTGCCCAGTATATAACAACAGGAATTCACAAGGAATCCGGTATGATGCTATTAACCAATACTTTTAATCCGGATTTTCCTGATAGAATTGCTTTTATGGACGTATCGGAGCAGGTCCGTTCCATCACCGGGGACCGTACGGAATTTATTGGCCTGAGGGGAAGCCTTAGAAATCCTGAGGCTTTAAGAAGGACAGAGCTTTCCGGCAAAGTAGGAGCGGGCCTGGACCCTTGTGGGGCAGTTCAGGTAAAGGCCAGTCTTGAACCGGGTCAGGAGAGGACGATTGTCTTTCTGCTGGGACAGGCAGCCAGCATGGAAGAAGCGCTTCAGGTAGCGTCAAAATACAAGAATCCGGAAACTGCGGAAGATGCCCTGAACAAGGTTAAAAGTTACTGGCTGAATAAATTGGGAGCCATACAGGTCAAAACGCCGGATGACTCCATAAACATCATGCTAAACGGATGGCTGCAATACCAGGTGGTGGCATGCCGCCTCTGGGCACGGTCTGCCTTTTATCAGTCCGGTGGAGCGTACGGATACAGGGATCAATTGCAGGATGTTATGGCTGTAGTATACACCTGGCCGGAGCTCACAAGAAAACAGATACTTCTTCACGCCTCCCATCAGTTCCTGGAGGGAGATGTGCAGCACTGGTGGCATCCCGGAGCGGACAAAGGCATAAGGACCCGTTATTCCGACGACTATTTATGGCTTCCTTATGTGACTATCGATTATATAAGGAATACCGGGGATTGGAATATACTGGATGAAGTTGCTGGATATCTGGAGGATGAGCCGCTGGCGGAAGACGAAGATGAAAGATATAACATACCACGTATTTCAGCGCAAAAATCAAATATTTATGAGCACTGCATCAGAGCTATAGAGAATGGATTAAAGTTCGGACCTCATGGCATACCCCTTATAGGATGCGGTGACTGGAATGATGGAATGAACACCGTAGGCAATAAGGGAAAAGGCGAAAGCGTATGGCTTGGTTGGTTCCTTTATACGATACTGAACAATTTCATTCCGATATGTATGAGGAGGGGAGATAAGGAAAGAGCTGAACGGTATAGGAAAGCAGCACAGGATATAGTTGATGCTATTGAAAACAATGCTTGGGATGGAAGCTGGTACAGAAGAGCATACTTTGATGATGGCACTCCTCTAGGTTCGGCACAAAACGCCGAATGTAGAATAGACTCCTTATCCCAGTCTTGGTCTGCCATATCAGGCGCCGGCAAGCAAAGCCGGGTGGATGAAGCTATGCATGCCGTGGAGAATTACCTCGTTGACCGGGAAGTAGGCATAATCAAGCTATTGACACCACCTTTTGACAGCAGCGAGCTGCAGCCGGGTTATATAAAAGGTTATGTACCGGGAGTGCGGGAGAACGGAGGACAGTATACCCATGCTGCGGTTTGGACCGTCATGGCTTTTGCGAAGTTGGGAGAAGGGGACACTGCAGGAAATCTGTATCACATGATAAACCCAATAAACCACGCCAGAACTCCTATGGAATCGTCCCGCTACAGGGTAGAGCCCTATGTAATGGCTGCAGATGTCTATGCGGTGCATCCCAACGTAGGAAGAGGCGGATGGACCTGGTATACCGGTGCCGCCGGATGGATGTACAGGGTCGGACTGGAGCATATACTGGGAATCAGGAAAGAGGAAAACAAAATATTGTTTAATCCATGCATTCCGTCAACATGGAAGGAATACAGCATAAAATATAGATTCGGTGCAGCGGTGTATGAAATAACTATAAAAAACCCTGAAGCTGTAAATAAAGGAGTAAAATCCGTGTCATTGGACGGCAAAAAACTGGAAGAAGCAGTATTGCCTTTGACAGACGACGGCCTGGAGCATCAAGTTGAGGTCATAATGGGCTAGACAAAAAGCTAATGTATTCAGGCAGCTTGGGATTGGCATCTGCAGATATCATACCATCAGAATGAAAGACTGACAGGAATATAAACGGAGATACTTGACTGAACAATTGAATATTATCAGAGAGGCTTAACTAAAAAATATAGATTTATAAAAGCTTCAGCTGCCGACTGCCAATCCCCGGCTGATAAAATAGAAACTCCAGTATAGGGGTCAGGCTTTTCACCTTTTTCTAATTTGACTCCACCATATATCGAAACATAAATTAGCTTTTGTTTCATATGTAAAGATATTTCTACCGGTGCATATTCTTTGTTGTTTATTGATTGAGATTCTTATACTGCAGGTGTATTATTTATAATATGGAAGCATTGTGCGGCTATAAAGGTTCATTATCTTTATAGGTAAGGATATCTATCCCGCATTCGGAGCGGTAAGCATATGTCCAGCTGCACTGAAACGCCTATAAAGTGAGGCAGTTTTCCATAGCAAAATAGTTTCCTAATGAACAACCGACCGAGTCATAAGGTAACTAAAAGAAAATGGCCTTAGCCGCTGTCAAAAGATTATTAAGGGGGTACATTAACTTATGAAGGAATTAAAGGATATGGATAGAGATGAACTGCTGGAGATTATAAGGATCAAGGATATGGTTATTGAGGAATTGAGAAATGAGGTTAAAGCGTATCAGCAACTGGTAAATGAGCTTCAGAAGAATTCCAGTGGTAAAGTGCCAGATTGATATGGCAGTAAAGCAAAAAGCATTATACGGTTAGATAATGAAGTAAAACGAAGTTGGCGGCACGTAAATTGATAAAACGCTCATAATTCAAAGATGTTATAGGTTGTAATAGTTAACGTAATGGTGGTAATATATAAAAGCTGTCGCTGCGGC